>CAIOVX010000085.1 GCA_903861835.1 Candidatus Firestoneibacteriota bacterium
CGCCCCTATTGGTGAACTCAAGGACTTTTGCTCCGCCCGCTGAAACGGCCTTTGCCACATTCTTTGCGACTTCTATGTCCTTATTGAAGAAGACAGGAACCAGCCCGCTTCCCGTTATCGCATTCAAGACTTCTATCCGCCTGAATTTTGCCATATTACCTCCCGGTAAATTATTCTTTTTTAGATGACACCGATGAGAAGATGCGATGACACCGATTAAACCATCATATCGGTGTCATCAACCAGCTCTTATCGGTGACATCATTTTTTTATTTATCTAGAGACTCTGCCCGATGTCGAACCCTTCATTATACTCTCAACTTCCGCGACTGTCGCAATATTAAAATCGCCGACAATAGAATGTTTAAGGCAGGAGGCGGCAACGGCGAAATTCAGCGCCTTCTGCGGGTCTCCGGCATAGGTCCTTAGGCCGTAAATAAGCCCGCCCATAAATGAATCTCCGCCGCCGACCCTGTCAACCATATGCGTTATCTGATAAACCGGCGCCACGTAGATTTTATTGCCGTCATACAGCAATCCGGACCAGCTGTTATGGCTTGCGCTTACGCTGCCGCGGAGTGTAACTATAATCTTTTGCAATTTTGGAAACTTCTTCTTCAATTCTTCAACAACAAATCTGTACTGTTCCGCTTCCACTTTCCCGGCGGAGACATCGGAGTCGGGCGCCTTTATGCCAAATACCTTTTCGGCGTCTTCTTCGTTGCCGAGCGCGATATCGCAATAATTCAGGAGTTCAGGCATGACCTCGCCGGCTTTCTTTCCCCATTTCCAGAGTTTTGCCCTGAAATTGAGGTCGCAGGATACTGTCAGCCTTTTCTCTTTGGCCTTCTTTACTCCCTCCAGGCAGGCCTCCGCAGCGCCTTTGCTTACAGCCGGAGTTATTCCCGTCCAATGGAACCAATCAGCCCCGTCAAGCGCTTTGTCCCAGTCGATCATTCCCTTTTCAATTGACGCAAACGAAGAGTTCGCGCGGTCATAGACAACTTTACTGCCTCTCTGCATCGCTCCGTTCTCAAGGAAGTAGATGCCGAGCCGCTCTCCGCCCCTGGCAATATTTTCGGTTCCGATACCGTAGCCTCGCATAAAGTGAAGGCAGGCGTCCCCGATGTCGTTATCAGGCAGCCTGGTCACGAAATCCACCGGGACCTTAAAGTTGGCGAGTGATGCCGCCACATTGGCCTCTCCTCCTCCGTAGACAACATCAAAAGAGGATGCCTGGCTAAACCTTAAATAGCCGGGAGGACATAAACGCAGCATCACCTCTCCGAAAGTAACAACTTTTTTAGTCATAATTTCCTCCCGTTTTCTGATTGATTACACCGATAACAACGGTTGATGTCCCCGATAAAACCAAACAATCCGTTTCTAAATCTAACAGAGGCATTATCGGTGTCATCGCTACTAATCGGTGTAATCAAACTATTACTTTATCTTCTCTAAACGCATTCCAGACGCTCTCAAACCAGAAAGTCTTGTCAGGAACAGGTCTCGCTTTCCGCCAGGCGCTTATAAACCTGCCATTCCCAAAATAAGTCTCGAGCACGCGATCAGAGTACCGCTTTCCGGGCTTGAGGAATTTCCATTCCTCTCCAAGAGTCTTGTGCGGGAGGATACCGCCGCGCTTCATTACAATATATGACCCCCTGCTTGTTCCGCCTTTTTTGATGTAATATTTTATTGCTTCAAGGTACGCGAGTTGAGTGAAAGACAACTCTATTGTTTTTAGCAGGTACAGCAGGTCTTCGTGCTTCCTGACCTTGAGCAAGGATAAGCGCTTGTATTCTTCACCGGCCTCTTTAAGGACTGCTCCAATATCTCCTGCAGGGCGTATCTGCGCGCCATATTTTGACATTCTTTCCTTAATGCTATTTCTGAAACCAATCAAAACATCTTTGCTGACACCGTCTGATTTATTCACTCTCGCAACGAGTTCGCGCGATTTCGACTTGAATATTTTGCCGCATTTCCCAGCCTGTTTATCCTTGTATCTTTTTGATATATATTGAGCGCAGCGGATTCCGCCAACCTGACCGGAGTTAAGAGCCGAGCCGCCCGGACGGTAAACGCCGTGGGTTCCATTGACTTCGCCTATGGCAAAAAGATGTTTAATCTCCGTTTCCCACCAGATATTCCCGGAAAGACCGCCATTGTTGTGCTGGGAGCAAACAGCAATCTCTAACGGTTCCTTCGAAAGCTTTATGTTATTCGAACGGTAAAGTTCTATCGCTGCCGGATTCATCTTCTTCAGTCGTTCATACGGAGTTTTAAGCAGGGCTCCTGACTTCTTCAGATAAATAAACGCCTCTGCGGAGAGTTCTTTAAGTTTGAATTCTCCTGAAGCCGCGCGAAAAGACGGGTTCCTTCTGAAGTCCATAAATACGCGCCTTCCTTTTACTTTTGTTTCCCGGTAAACCAGCAAATCAATCAGGGATGAGCCGTGATTTTCTATCTTCCTCGGGTCAAAAGGCCATTGATAGCCTTTGAGGAATATGGCGCTTGCCAGTTTACCGATTGACGGGAAGAATTCGTTGAGGAACTCTTTCTCATCTTTTCCTGAGGCATCGGTTGAAAAGTACCTCGGAATTGCCTGCTGGTAGGTTCCTGAAAGATTCCATCTGAATTTTATCGAGGCCAGCCCGTATTGCGATTCCGTCAGGTTCTTTGCCTTCGCTCCTATCATAAGCGCAAGCCCGATGCTTCCCGTCTGGCTGCCGGGATAAACAGAGTCTTTGTAGATTCCCGCGGGCCCTCCGGTGGCAAGAACAATATTTTCGCATTCGAAACATCTGAGAGCCTTCACGGTGTCCTTCAGGCGCCTCTTATCAAGAGCCAGAAAACCTGTGACCTTCTTCCCGGCGCCCGTCCCCGCGCATATAAGTTCTATTACTTCCAGCCTGTCAATAATCCGTATCTTTAATTCCTTCGAGCGCTTCAGGAGGCACGCGTACATTTCCTGCGAAGTAAGCGGCCCGGCCGAAGTAGCCCGGCACTTCTTGTCGTGATCTGTCTTGTAGCCGATATACTCGCCGTATTCATTATGCGGGAACTTAACCCCAAGGGCTATAAGGTGGTAGAATTCTTTAAGCGAGAGCTCCGCTTCGACCAGGGCGATATCTCCGTCCATCCCCCCCCCGTTAAAGAGGTCTTTGGCCATTTCATACGGGGAATCAGGAATTTTCGAGAGAGCTAATTTATAGTAAGTCTGCTTGTCCGAACCGGTATTCGCCGAAGTCCCGCCGCCAAGCAGGTCTGTTATGACAGCAACATCTCTAATACCGTTCTCCGCGAGATGTATGGCGGCGTTCAATCCCGCCGCGCCGCTGCCGATAACGGCAGTATGCAGGCTTTCAAGGTTCTTCAGTTTACAATCTCCTTAAATGGAATCCGCCGTCAACATGCAGCACCTGCCCGGTTGAATACGGCAGGCAGCCCCCGGCTATCGCAAGGACTGTCCTGGCTATGTCTTCGGGGACGCCCCATCTTTTAATCGGAAAGACGCCGTCCGAGATCATTTTATCATACTTGGCCTTTACCCCGCTTGTCATATCCGTGGCAATTATGCCGGGTTGTATTTCAAATACGGGTATGCCGAATTCGGAAAGGCGGTCGGCGTAAAGTTTCGTCATCATGCTGATTCCCGCCTTTGAGATGCAGTAATCACCCCTGTTTGTAGAGGAAGCAAAACTGGAGACAGACGAGATATTAACTATGACAGGGGAATAATCCTTCTCTTTCTTCTTCTTTTCTATCATCCGGTTCGCAAAGAGCTGTGTCAGAAAATACGGGCCTTTTAAATTGACGGAAATAAGTTCGTCGAAGCTCTCTTCGGTTGCTTCCAGGATATCGGCTCTCACCTTTGGCGCTATCCCCGCGTTGTTTACGAGAACATCCAGACGCGGCACAGCCGAGTTTATCTTATTGAAAAGTTCAAGCCTGTCTTCTTTCTTTGAGATGTCGGCGGAATACGCCAGGCATTCGCCGCCCGCTTTCTCTATCTCGGCCTTCGCGGAAGAAGCGTCCGTTTTCCCGGTAATTATTACCCTGTAGTTGTGCTTCGCGAGTTCAAGCGCGATTCCGAACCCGATGCCTCTTCTTCCGCCGGTTATCAATGCGCACTTTTTCTCCATTTCGCTTTCTCCGTTAAGCTGTTATTGTTTTTTCCCCGGTTTTGTCGACAAGACTATCTTCCGGAGCTCGTCATTAAAATATTTATAGTTGTCGTAGTTGACATCAGACAGCACGGCGTGGTCCAACCCCGGGATAAAACGCCCTTTCGCGATAAGCCTGCGCGCTTTTTCAAGTTCTAGGTCCATTTCTTTCCTGCCCCTGGTCAACGCGTTCTTGTTCAGGCCTCCGATGGCTCCGAGAGTTGGATACTTATCCAATACTCTTTCAAGGTCATTGCCCGCCTGCACCTCAAAAGGATACATCGCGTTTACACCGCTTTCCACCATCAGTCCCGCGAGCTCGTCTATTTTTCCGTCGCAATCAACGAGGATTATCTTGATGCCGTTCGCGTCCGCAAAAGCCCTCAGTTTTTCATAGTTAGGTTTCATGAATTCCCTGAAAGTGTCGGGTGATATCATGGGCCCGTTCTTATAGGCCATGTCCTCCCAGCATTCAATAAGATCAAACTGAACATCAACGGTCATCTTGCTCCAGACCTTTATGATCATGTCGGTGTAGCCGTCCATAATAGAATGAACCAGGCCGGGCTCGTCATAAAAGGCATAAGAAAGGTTCTCGTCTCCCATCATCAGGCGCGCAAAACCGTAAACGCCTTTGTGAGTCAACTGCAGCGGATACTCCCGGTTCTTGTACTCCTTCACATAATCCTGCCAGTTCCCGGGGAATCTCGCCGGATCATCCGCTTGAAGATGAAGATTTCGAACCCGTTCCCAGTCTTTGGCGTTTTTTACCGGCCACTCTATAGTGCACTGCCCGTAATCTTCCCCTTTGACAATTATTTCTACGGTCCCGTCTCCGTGCTTTTGCGTGATTTTATTCTCTGTTTGCTCAAGTATTACCGTAGGAGGCACGCTGGATAGATACGAATTCACCGGAGTAACCTGCCACCCGCGATAGACGCTGTCATATTTAAAGAGTTCTCTAATCCTGGCTTTCAACCCCGGATGCTCTTTCTCCCAGGCGGGCAGAGTGTGACTGCCTGTCCCGAAGACGGGTATGAACGGTACCCTGTCAACCTCCTGTCCCGTCAAAACACCCACAAAGCGCTCTCTTGAATTCATTTTCTCTCCTGTTTTATACCGTTCCCGTTTTTATTATTTCTTCTGCCGCGTCCATTCCCTCGCGGATTGCCTGAACAACTGTTTTCCCGCCGTTTACTATATCCCCGCCGGCGTAAACTCTCTCTTTTGAAGTCCTGCAACTCCCCCCGGCAAGTACAATCCTGTTCCCTTTAACGCTCACGCCGGAAAGCCCTTCGAGGAGTTTTGCCGACAGTTTCTGGCCAAAAGCCTCAACGCAGATACCCGCTTTAAAAAGATATTCTGAACCCGGGACTTCAACAGGCTTTCGCCTGCCTGAAGCGTCTTTCGCGCCCAGTTCTGTTCTCGCAAATCTTATACCCTCAAGGTTCCCGTTCTTGTCGGCGGCATAGCCGAGCGGCTGTGTAAGAAAAAGGAAGTTCACGCCTTCGGCCAGAGCGTGTTTTGTCTCTCCCTGCCAGGCCGGAAGTTCTTTGTAAGACCTCCTGTATGCGAGGAATACGTCTTCAACCCCCAGTTCTTTGAGGGCCAGCGCAGAATCCATCGCGGAGTTTCCCCCGCCCAAAACAACAGCCCTGGACGGCATTGATATGCCGAAATTCCAGGAATTTTTCAGGAATTCAAGCGCGGAGTATACTCCTTTAGGTTTTATTCCGCTTTCCAGCCCGGTATCTTCTGAAAGCCCGGCGGAAATAAAAACGCTGTCAAACCCGGCCTTCAACAGGTCATCTACCGTTAACTTTGCGCCCAGCGCTTTACCGTAAGAAAGCTCAAAGAGGCCGGTTTCTTCCAGTTTGAACGCGGCAACTTCATTTTCAAGAGTGTTCTGAGGAAGGCGCTTTTTCGGAATCACAGACGAGGCGATTCCGCCGGGTTTCTCGCCGGCTTCATAGACGCTGACTTTGAACCCTTCTTTAATCAGCCGTACCGCGCAGGCTATTCCCGCCGGTCCGAACCCGATTACGGCAACCTTCTTCCCGTTCTTTTTGCCGGCAGTTATTTTCGTCAAACCCTGCTTCCTGGCTTCGGCCGACAGGTATTTTTGTATTTCACCTATCGGTATCTCTTTATGTTCCAGTATTCTTGAACTGCAGTTCTTCTCGCAAAGTTCTTCTTTCGGGCACGCGTAAGAACAGGCCTCCGGCAAAAGATTCCTTTCTGACATTATTCTGTAGCCGCCGGCAATATCCCCGTTCGCGCAGGCGGAGATAAAACCGGGTATATCCATATTCGCGGGACAGTTGCTTGCGCAGGGAGCCAGAGCGCAAGAGCGGCAGTTGTCCGCGAATCCTTTCAGGTAAGCGGGATCTTTCAGCCGCCCCTGGTAGTAAATACTGCCGTAAACTCCGCTGTCGTAAATCGCGCAGCCGGCTGTCGTTCCGTCCCTCATCATCTGGGTGCAGGACGAGCAGGTAATGCAGGCCTTCTTTGAAGTAAGCTCCCCTTTGGAAAGCAGCTCGTTTGCAAATCCGGGATTCGCGAGGGCCAGCCTTCCGAGCCCTACAATGGAGCAGGCACCTTTTTTGAGCATAGCATAGCCGGAATTCACCGCGAATTGCCTGAGCCAGGTGAAGCCGGTAGATATCATATGAATGCCGGGATTCTTTTGCGCGACTTCCGCGGTCAATTCCATATTCTTTGAAATAAATGTCAGAGGGTGTCCCTCCGGAAGTTTCATTCCTGAGACCGGGAAATCATAGGGCCTTTCCACGTGAGGATTGTAGTAAGGGTTGGCAACGCAGATATTGAGCAGTTGAACGCCCTTCTTGCCGAGAGTGTCAATGAACTTAAGCGGCTCAGTTAAATCCGGGTTCATGCTGCCGTCAGTTGCCATGCCGAATCCGTAAGGATACGGAGTAAAATCGCAAATTCCCAGCCGGCTGGTAATAATCATTTTCGGCAGCCTCGCCCGAATCTTTGTCAAAATCTCAAGAAACAATCTCACCCTGTTTTCGTAAGCGCCGCCGTATTTACTGTCAGTCCTTGTATGAGCCCCGAGAATCTCGTACATCAGGTATCCGTGGCAGGCTTTAATATCTACCGCGTCAAAGCCCGCCCGTTCCGCAAGTTCGGCCGCCTGCACATACTTTTCCTGAAGGGCATCGAGTTCCTTGTCAGTAATAAGGGGATAATCTGCGGGAAGCTTTGAGGCCTTGTCAAGATAGGCAGAGCGCTGGAATATTACCGGCTTCGGCCCGCCAAAGGGCTTGCTGTATCTGCCGGAATGGGTGAGCTGCAGTACAAGAAACGGGTTCTGTTTTTTTCCGTTGAAATCAAGCGCGTGTTCGCGGGTGGAATCGGCCAGCTCCTTGAATTTGGCAAAGGAAGCCTCGTTTATTGAGATTTGCCTCGGGTTTGCCTTGCCTTCCGGAACCACGGCGCAGGCCTCCACCCAGATAAGCCCGGCTCCGCCGGCGGCAAATCTTTTGTATCTTCTAAGCGTCAAAGGGCCCGGCGCTCCGTTCGCTTCGCCGTCGCAGCCTTCCATAGGATGAATGCAGAGCCTGTTTGGGACAACCTTATCGTTTATTTTTAGCGGTTGCCTGAACAATTCCGCATCAGTTTTTTCGGCAAGCGGGAAAGAGAGCTTCAGCCGCTCAAGGTCATGCTTCAGTTCCTGAATGTTTCTGTAATTGAAAGCGCCGGTCTTTTCCTGCATTTGGCAACCCCCGCTTATTTGGTTTTCTTTTTCGCAAGCCTGTCTTTCTTTATGTGCAGAATCACAATTTCCGTGTTTTCTACTGCTTCATAGGTATGCTTCAGCAGCGCGTCAAACTGTATGGACTCCCCTGCTTTCAATTCATAGACCGCGTCCGGCAGGTAAAAGATAACCTTGCCTTTCAGAACCCAGCAGGTCTCGTAGTCGTCTTTGTGCATCTTCGGGCTGGACACCTTGCCGCCGGCCTTCGCTGTCCCGAAAAGAATTCTCACGCCTTCATATCTAAGTTCCTTGAAATGGAAATCTTCGGAAATGTGTTCTGAAGAGGCCTTCTTCTTTGCCGTGACATATTCTGCAAGAGCAATCAAGTCTGACGGGTTTATTGAAAGCGCCCTGCTGATTTGATAAATGGTTTTAAGATCCGCGGCTGTCTGGTTTCTTTCAAGTTTTGAAATGACGGCGGGAGATATTCCGGACTTTTTCGAGAGGTCTTCAATCTTCAGGCCTTCCTGCCTTCTAAGTTCCCGCAGTATGGAGAAGTTGAACATTTCTTTGAATTTTGTCACAAACCCTCACTTTCCTACTGTGCATATTTCCTGCATTATTATATCCACTAAGAACATACTATATTCGCAGTTATCTGTCAATACTTATCCGGTTTTTTGCTGCTGGAGTTGTGGTTTACATTACGAACGTTAGAAACGTTAAGAACGTTAAGAACGTTAAGAACTCTTAAATATGCGAGGGACGGGAGTTGAACCCGCAGCCCCGTAAGGGGATTAGATCCTAAGTCTAACGCGTATGCCAGTTCCGCCACCCTCGCGAGTAGAATATGGCTATTATAGCAATAAAGAGCGATTTATCAAGACTAATGACGGCAGGAAGTACACGAAATCCCCGAACAGGGAATTAATCTGTCTATTTTGAAACGGCGAAGAATATGAATTCCTTTCCGGGCCGGTCCGGCGCGTCCCGCACATCAAGGATATTGAAGCCTGTCTTTATCAATAAAGCTTCTATGGCTTTTCTCCCGCGGAAGCGCAGAGTTGAATCCGAAGTTATCTTTTCGCCGTCTGATTCGAATACGTAGGTCCAGCGGAAGCTCACCAGTTCCTTTGCTTCGCCGGTTACTTCACACCAGCCTTCCACTTTGCCTATGGCGGGAATATCGAGGCGGCGGCAGGTTTTCTCTTTTGTCCACTCGAGCCAGGCTTTTTTTGCCGGATCTCTTACCTCAAAAACAAGGTGCCCCCGCGGTCGAAGAACGCGGCGAGTATCTTCCAGAGCCGCTTCCCATTCCGCGTCCGTGAGAAATACTTGCGCGACATTTCCGGTCATTACCGCCAAATCTACGGCCAGAGGCGTCAGAGCCGCCGTATCACCCAAAATCCAGCGAACCTTGCCGGCCTCGGGCTTTTCGCGGGCGAAGTCCAGGGACGCGTTCGCGGGATCTAATCCAATTATTTCTAGACCCTGACTGCTAAGCAGGGCGGCAAAACTGCCTGTACCACATCCTACATCCAAAATAGACTTCGCTTTTAACTCTTTAACGATAGAAAGGTAATGAAGCAAGTCGCGACGTTCGCCATCAAATCTGTCGTAAATTGCAACGAGTCTTGGGTTATTAAATATTTGATCCGGCATCTAAACTCCTTATTAAAGACGATTGCTGATTACTTATTGCTAATTGCTAATTAAATCCAAAGCAAAGCAGAACATATTGAGTTTTAGTGCTTGGTGGGGCGTCGAACCCATGGTAGTGGGCCATTCGGGCGCCGGCGGATAAGAGCGATTGCTGATTGATAATTACTGATTGCTGATTAAGGCAAAAGCATAAATGCGAAACAGATCACTAAAAGCAGTTTGGTGGGGCGTCGAACCCACTCATTAAAAGCGATTGCTAATTGCTGATTACTGATTGCTAATTAAGTCAAAACATTAATGCAAAACAAGTAAAAAGAGCGGTTTGGTGGGGCGTCGAACCCACTCCCCAAGGAAGAGGTCGTGGTTTGAATTCTTAATATTCCACCAATATTTTCGCCTTTGGCGAAATAATGTAGCCATTCGTGGCGCCGGCTTCTAAGCCGCTTCGGCACTTCGTGCCTGCGCATACGCCGGCACGCCCGTGCAATCAGGCTTAGTGTTTTTGGTGGGGCGTCGAACCCACTCCCCAAGGAAGAGGTCGTGGTTTGAATTCTTAATATTCCACCAATATTTTCGCCTTTGGCGAAAATATTGGTGGGCCATGAGGGATTCGAACCCACGACCTCCCGA
>CAIOVX010000086.1 GCA_903861835.1 Candidatus Firestoneibacteriota bacterium
AGTTCCGTCGGTTCTTTCGCCGCTACCGCAAAAAACGGCTCGGCGATATTTAAGCCGGAAATTTCTATGGAGGTGAAAGTTCCCTCGGGGCCAAAGGCCCGGTCCGGGGCGGGAACGAATACCGGCGGTTTTCTGCGGCGCTCGCCGAACTTTATGCTCATTGGCCCGGTATATAGCGTGTAATCCCTGTTATCCTTTGAAACATATATTTCAAAGGGCGTTTCAGGCAGATTTGGGCCTTCGTGCCAGAGCCGGATGGCGCTCACCGGTTTTCTTGGAAGTTTTTCCTGAAGAGACGTGTGAAGCTCCGCGCGCATTTCCGGGTGTTTAAGCGTCCAGGGATGGACATACCCAAACTTTCCTCCGAGGAAATCCTGCTCGATGTTGCCCTTTTCGTCAAATGTGACTTTTCGCGGAGTAAAAGGCATAGCAAGAACCCGGTCATTTATCTTTATGATGCTGATGCAGCGCATCCCGTTCTTATGGCATTCGTCGGCGACAACAGCCAGGGCTTCCGGGACTGTTTCAAGAAATGCCGACCAAGCCATTTTATCCGAAGGAAATTTGCAGGCGCCGGCGGTTTGTATCCAGTGAATGGCGCTTACGCCCCGCTCGCCATAACCGCGGACTATCTTTCTGAGCCATTCTTCCGTCCAGGGCTGCTTTGCCTGAAGGACATCATCGGCGAAATCGAAAGTAACGTAGAATTCCATGAAACCTCCCAAGAAATCACCTGAGTTCAAATCACAAATCCCAAGCACCAAATCCCTGAAGACTAAATCACAAATTTCAAGCACCAAATCCCAAATAAAAATAAAGAAAATAAAACTACAAAATACTTTTGAAGCACTTTATCTTTTTCTTTTTTGGTGTTTATCTTTCAGATGCCGGAGAAAACCTCACCCTTTAGGGTGAGGATGAATCCGGCATGAATAATATTAACACACCTATAAAGAGAAACTCCGGCCTTCAGGCCGCAGAGTTTCATTTGGTGCTTGGTGCTTGTGATTTGGTGCTTGCACTTTTGGTGCCTGGTGCTTGTGATTTGGTGCTTGATCCTATTTTGTTTAGAATTTAGTGCTTCGAATTTCGAATTTGCCCTTTCCTCTCCCCTACCATTTTCCATAACGACGGGCAGGTAAAACGTATACCGTCCGTATCCAACAGCGACACCGAGGAGCTTTCATAAATGTTAAACGCGGCAAATCCGTCCTGCTCGCAATGATCAAAGAATTCAGGCCCGTACTCCTTCCAGCCGGCGTCATCCAGGTCGAAGGCCGCGGGAGTCATTATAAGCGGGACCCCGGCCGAGCGGCAGGAGTCAATGGCTTCCCTGTAGAACGGCTGTTTGAACCCGAAACCGGCAAGCGTAGCCGAATCAACAAGGCCCGAAGAAATCCAATTCTTCCAGTCCCAGAAGAACTCCATCCAGCAGAGTTCTTCCGCGGGATGATTAAAGTTGGTAAATAGCTGTACCGAGACTTTCTTCCCGCGCGACCGAACCGCATCGCCCATCTCTTTAATGGTTTGAGTAATGTATTCCCCCCTGAGTTTTCTCCAGAGGGAGCGGTCAAAAGGCTCCTTAGTGATATCTTTGCCGTATCTTTTTTTATATTCCGCCGCAATCGAGCCGCCAAACCCGTAATTTTCCCAGTCAAGAGATTCTTCGTGCGAGTTCAACCTGATGTCAACCATATCCGCGCCGGAATCAAGAGCCGTTTCCGCGGTCTTTACGCAAAAAGCCCGGGCTTCAGGGTAAGCAAGCTCCAGAACCCCCCGCAGATACCTGTTCTTTCCGCGCGCGAAGCCGATAAACGCGCGCTTCCCAACCTCGTGCCTGTGCCGCCCGCCGGAAGACATATAATGATACCCTCTGCCCGGCACATCAGACCCTTTCGCGGCATCAAAGGCAATACCGTTGTTTTTCCAGTTCTCACTTTGGGATTGCTCAAGAAGAGTGGCTATTAGAGGCGTCAATCCGTAAGTAAAAACCGCCTCTTTGGCGTCAATATCAATCATTTCCGTCAGGGCTGAAAGCGTGTTCGCAAGTTCTGTTCCGCCCTCGGCTTCCACCGCAAAGAAGGGCGCATCAAGTTTCAGGCCGGAAAACTCTACACAGGTAAAGGTTCCTTCGGGGCCAAACAATCTTTCCGGATAAGGCGCGTAAACCGGAGGCCTCCTCTTTTGCTCCGATATCCTGATCTTTTGCGGGCCGGTATAAGGGAAGTATTCGAGGTTGTCTTTTGAGGTATATATTTTGAAGTTCGTACCTTTGAGATTTGGCCCTTCGTGCCAGAGCCTAAGAACGCCTACAGGTTTCCTTGGTTCTTTTTCCTGAAGGGCTGGCTGGAGTTCCGGCTTCATATTTTGATGCTCCAGGACCCAGGGGTGCCCGTGCCGGTACTTCCCGCCCAAAAAGTCCTGCTCCAGCTCTCCTTTCGAGTTAAATGTGACCGGGCGCGGAGAAAATGGCATACCTCCTCCCCTGTCGTTTGGCTTGATTACGGCAATGAATTTAATTCCCTGCTTGTGGCACTCATCCGCTACAATGGCAAGCGGGTTTGGAATCCTATCAAGAAAGTCCCAGTACCTGTTATCGCCGTCCCTTGAGATCAGCCTCGCGCCGTCGAAAGTGTGAAGCATATGGACCGCGCTGATGCCCCTTTCCGCAAAACCCCTGACAAACTCCCTCAAATACTCTTCGGTCCAATCTCTTTTGGCATAAAGGATATCGTCGCCAAAATCGAAAGTGACATGGAATTCCATATGCGCACCCCTCAAAATAACGCAGAGTCAAAACCAAAAAGCAAAGACTAAGCACTAAATACTAAATTCAAAGCTTAACCTATGGAGTGCAGCGACCGCGTCGCTGCGCCATGGTGCATTGACACGGTCAATGCACTCCATAATCTTTGAACATTTATTTTCTACCAGCAGTAGTATTCAGGCGTAAGAGATTACAGACCCTCGCTATACTCCGGGAAGGCCTTCTTCCATTCCGTTCTCAGCCATTTTTCTTCCGAAGCCGAGAGTTTTATCTTAAGCGGGGCCCGGCAGAAACCGGCGTCCACGCCACGAAACTTCAGGGCCATTTTTCTTGATATCATGCCGGAATACTTCCCGGTAATCACACAGGCAGTTGTTATTCTTCTCTGGAGTTTCATCGCGGTTTGCAGGTCCCCGCGCTTGAAACTCTCGTGAATGGCGAGGAATATTTCGGGGAGACAATTCTGCGTTGAGCCGATGGAGCCGTTCAC
>CAIOVX010000087.1 GCA_903861835.1 Candidatus Firestoneibacteriota bacterium
ATTGCGAAGTACAATGCTCGAATACTGGTCACGCTTAGCATTGACTTGAGCAGGAAAGCCGCAGCAAAGAAACGGTGGCGGCAGCACAACCCTAACTCCAAGTTCAAGCAAGACATGAAGAGCTTTCATGAATATGGTGTCCAGCGCCGTCCTTACGGGCGTGTCACTGAACTCCAGCGGCGGTTCCACATACACATTCTGCGCGGCTGCGGCAAAAGCAACCAGCGCCAGCGCCAATACCATCAATAACTTTCCCATAAGCTCCCTCCTTTTACTTAATACTTTTAAAGTGCTTTATCTGCCTCCGGCCCCGAAATATTTAATAGAGGTGACCGGCTTAAACTCCCTTACTTTTCCGTTCTCGAAACTTATGGTGCCTATAAATTTATAGTCCCAGATCTCATTTTTCGAAGAAGGATTGCTAAGCATCTCGGAAGGCTCACCCAGGGAAAGGATGACCTGTTCAGGGATCATTCCGATGAGCACATCCCTGCTCTTTATTGCCTCCCAGACCGACGCAGGCCAGTTTCTGGTCTTGACCGGATCTTCAAAAAAGAAGAAGCGGGAAAAGTCTTCAAGATAGCCGTCAATCTCGTTCAGATAAACGACAAAGAATTTTTTGCCTTCGATCTTAAGCTCTATTTCTATGGTGAAGCTGGCTTTGTCAGTCACGACTTCCTTGCCGGGAAGCAAAATCTTGTTTCTGACGTTGCTCAGCTCGCATTCGGTAAGCTTGTTCAGTTTTTGTCCCGCGGAAGTCCAGATGTTCTTTCTCAGCCAGACCTTGCGCCCGACAAACTCTTTTAACTTAAGAAGGGCTGCCATATTCTGTTTCTTTCTCACTTCCCAGGCTTTCAAGTCAACAACCACTTCCGGGACAGTCACCTGGCGCTGGTTCTTGCCATCCGAGTCCGCAGACCATATTTGATAATTTTTAACATAACAAATCTTCTTGCCCGAAGGTGAAAACGCCGCGCCAAGCGGTGTGACCAGCGGAATCAGCTCTGACAGCTCGCCTGTATTAACGTCGCATTTGAAGAGGCTGAAGTTACGGCTATTCACCGATGGCGCCGGAAAAAGGATGCTATTGCCATCAGGCGACCAGGCAAGGCCTGAACCTATATAGCCGTTCTTCGTAAGCTGCCTTTCTTCCCTGCTGTTTATATCTATTATATAGACGTTCTCGTTCTTGAATTCACTCTCCAGTTTCACATACGCCAGATATTTCATATCGGGAGACCAGGCAGCCGGGCTCAGCACGGTATTTTGAGTAATCTTGCCGCACCTAGCAACGACCTTGATTTCGTTGTTTTTGTCCAGGTCTATTATATTTACGGTGGCCTGCTCTTTTACTACGGAAAAATAGGCAATCCTGTTGTATTGCGGAGAAAGCACCGGATAAAGTTTGTCTTCCGCGGTATCGGTAATTTGTTTCGGGGCGCCCCCGTCATCATCCATAATCCAGAGTTGCTGCACGCCGTTCGCATCCCCTCCGGCAAAAGCCAGCTTGGTTCCGTCCCAGCTCCAGTAAGGATGGCGGTTCCAGCTCTTAGAGGTAAGCATTAGTTTATTCTGCGGAAGATCGGGCCGCACGACCCAGACCTGTGTTCCAAACACCTTGCTGACAAACGCGTAGGCAATCCGCTCGTAGTTCTTTTCCGGGGACTTAACGGACCAGACCGGATACTCACAGCGGTCCTCGTCTGAAATCCTCCCGTCAGCCTGAAGCATCGGCGCTGTCGCGAAAAAAACCGCGAGAAAGATAAACCCCTGCAGACGACGGAAAGTGCTATTCAATTTCCCCATTATTTCATCTCCCTGTCTGGCTTGCGAGCGTCGCGAAACCTATGGCTGAAGAATTCAGAACGGATTCTACTGCTTCAGTGTCAAGGCCTGTCTGACGCGAAATAGTTGCCTCGGGCACCATAACGCGGACAGCGGGGCGGTAAAAAACCAGTCCCGCGGCAAGCAGGAGCAGCAGCCCGACAGAAGCCGCAGCGAACCTTAAATTAAACGAGGGCAAACCTGCTTTTTCGCGCGCAAAATACGGCGTTCCGTCAAGAGCAACCTTAGCCATCACCCTGTCTTCAAACCCGGCGGGGGGCAGGTCACTGACCAACAGAGCAGATGCGGCGGAGACACTTCCCAGATACGAATATTTTGTCCGGCACGCAGGACAGGCACGAAGGTGTGCCCTCACGGCGGACTGCTTAAGACCCTTCAGTTCCCCGTCAATAAGGGCACTCATATTGTTTTCGGTAAACCGGCAGAACATATTTCCTCCGCTATAGCAGCTTTCTGAGCTTTTCCCCTACAATTATTCTCGCGTTATGTATCCTTGACTTGACCGTCCCAACCGAGATACCGAGAATCTCAGCTATTTCAGAATAGGAAAGCCCTTCAGAGTTCCTTAGGATCAGAGCGTCCTTTAGGGCATCCGGCAGTTCCTCTATTGCCTTCCCTGCCTTCTCTGCCAAATCCGCCCGTTCAACGAGGGCCAGAGGGTTTTCCCGCAGGTCCGGAAGCCGTTCCGTTCCTCCGCCGTCAAGAGCCGCGATTTTCATCTCCGGTTTCCTTGCCTGATTGTGACAGGTATTCATTATAATCCGGTAAAACCAGGTAAAGAATCTGGACCGTCCCTTAAAAGCCGGTAGCGCCTTCCAGAGGCTCAGAAAAGCCTCCTGGCAAATATCTTCGCTTTCCGGGGAATTGCCGGTGTACCTTCTTACCAAAGACCAGACCGGATATTTGTATTTAACCACAAGCTCGGAGAAAGCATTTGTATCCCCGCGCCTGACGCGCGCTATAATTGACAGATCCAACTCGTTTTCCGCCGCCCTGTCAAACCGTGCTGCTCCCACGAGTGACCTCTTTTCAACTAAGTTAGTAACGAAAACCGTGAAGAAGTTCACTTTATTTCCGCGGAAATCGCTATATCCCTATTCCTAAAAAGGCCTTACCAGGAAAGCAGGAAAAGCTCTTTTAAGCCATTTCTGTTCTGCTTGGAGACAAGGACAACAATTATTGCCAGCAGGATGTAGACGCCGGAGTAAACCAACCTGAAGGTGGGGTCGGTAAAGAAGAATTGCGTCGCAAAGAGGACAAAGAGAGTCAGAGCTTCAAGAAGAGAAAACTTTAGATTAGCCAGCACAATGAGCGCGAAAAGAGATTGAGCCGAAGTAAGCAGCAATTCTTCTACCTGCCTTGCGTCCATATGCATCGGGGCAAAAGATCCTGCCGAGAGAGAAAACGCTATCGGAAGCATTCCTACAAGCAGCGTCCACTGATTGACTTTTGAAGAAACAAGAATGCTCAGGCCTTCGCTTCCTTTCATCCTAAGAGCAAATATGATTGCCACTATGAACTCCGGAGCTTCCGAGGCCAGAGGCGCGACCCACTGAATTAAGAGGAATTTTTCTATCCCGAGTTTCGCGCCGCCGCTGATCAAGCCTTCCGCGAAAGGCTTGGCCGCCAGAAATATGGTCAGTCCTGAAAGAACAAACATTGAGATATTCACGAACAAACGGGTCTTACGCGGCGTTGCCGAGAAAAGCTCCGCAGGGCCCCCTTCCAACTCCGGCTCAGTCATCCCGGATTTAGAGGTTTTGTAGACATAAATAGCGTAGATGGCAATCAGTACCACGGAATCATAAAGCGCAATATTGCCTTTCAACGGGAAAAAGAAAGAATATAATGTGGCGAGCAGCAGCGCGAAGATCTCAACTCTGTGGTTTTTTGCGATGTTAATCGCGTTCTTCCCGGATTTAAGCCAGTAAAAAACTCCGACCGCGGCCCAGCCCGCTCCGATGAGCAGTCTGTTCGCTCCGGTCATATTCGCTGTCGCAAGCGGCAGGTAAGAGGGGTCTTTGCCGGCGGTCCAGGCAAGGTAAATATCAACCGTGTATTCCGGAAGAACGGTTATCAAGGCAAGCAGGGCAATAGCAAGTCCTTTGGAAACTTCCATCTGAAAAAGTTCGGCAGCCCAGGTCAGCATAAAAGCCGCTCCAAGCACACCGAGACCCGGAAGCACTATGTCAGCCGGGAAAGGAAGAGACAACTGCATTGCCCAAAGCAGCAGCCACTGCGCGCAAAGCAGCGAAGCCGCAAGCAGAAAGGTCCAAGACCTTAGGCGCCCTTTCATATCCCAAGCCCCTGTTGATCGAGAGATTTAGTAATTTTAAAATGAAGTTTGGCAAACATCTTAAGAGAATCCCTTCCTCTAAGCTTAATTAGCGCTGTTCCGGCATCCTTCACGTGTGTCGCGCCCTTAGGCAGTTCCATTCCAGCCTCGGACGAGAGTTTTTTAATTCCCTCAAGAAACGCAGCGCGCGCAAGTATAGAAGCCGCCGCTACCGGCAGGTATTTTTCCGCGCCGGTCTCCTGCTTCAGGAGTATCTTCTTCCCTTTCTCCATTAAAGCATCCTTTATTCTGTGCTCATCTGCGAATTTATCGGAAATAGCGTAATCACATTCAACTTCCGCGAGCAGGTTCTCTATTACCCTTGCATGCCCCCAGGCAAGGAGCTTGTTGAGGTTCTTTATTCCGGCGTAAAGTTCGTTATATTTATCGGGGTTTATGACTACAACGGAATGCTTCGCAATTTCTTTTATTTTTGACGCCATCTCGAGCGCCTTTTTATCCGAGACCAGCTTGCTGTCCCGCACATTCAGCGGCAAAAGTTTCTCCGCGGCGGCCGGATCAACGAAAACACCTGCTATGACCAGAGGCCCGAAGTAATCCCCCTTGCCGGCTTCGTCAACGCCTATTACACGGTGCTGCGCTGTCATTTGTATGCCCCAAACCGCCTGCACGCATCCAGCATAACACTAATGTTTTTCATAGGCGAAAGAGGGGCAAGATTATTCCCTTCTTTAAATATAAACTTTCCGCCTTGCATAATTCCCGACTCAAGAATCCGCTTTGATTCAAGCAGTAATTCCTCTTCTGTCCCCGAAAGAACCAGAGCTACCCGCGGGCCGCCCTGTATCTCAACTCCGGGACCAAGTTCTTTGCGAAGCCAGGCAAAATCCACGGGGAAACCGGTGTCAAAAGAGCGGACGAACATCTCATCCCTCAGCATTTTAAAGTGCCTTGTCGCATCCCCGCAAAGGTGCATTCCTGCAGGGTTCTTGCCCGTTGATACCGCCGCAAAGAGCTTCTTGTGGCAAGGAAGCACAAACTCGCGGACCATCTCGCCGGATAACATGGCAATACTGTCGTCGGCGTACCAAAAACTATCCGACTTAATCGGGTCTCCGTGAAACTTTCTGATGCCGCGGAACCTCTTTATGGTCGCTTCGGTGATAAAATCAAACAACTTCCGCACATAATCAGCATCTTCGTAGAAATCAGTGAGCAGCTCGCTTCCGCGGAGGTTCATGGCAACTGTCATTACCCCGTCTGTTCCGGCACCCAGTTTTCCGCCGCCTTTTACCGGCAAGCCTTCATACTTTACGCCTTCCTTCGCCTTTTTGTTAAAGTAATCTATATAGTCCTGAGCCGTCCTCAAAATCCCGCTTATAGGATCCGGGAACCCGCGGTCAAATAGCAGGTTCTTTTTGTCGCCAGCCAGGATTGGTTCCGTGTCCGGGCATTGCTCGTCCTTGAAACTAATCGGAGCCCCAAACCACGCGGCTTCCGCTACATTCTGAAGGTCAACATATGGCGACCACATCTCGTCCGGCAGCCCCATCTCGGAATCATCCTCAAGATTCAGCCTCTTCCATTTTTCGAATTGCACCTGAATGTTAAGCATTATTTCCGGGCTTTCAAAATATTGTTTAAATGTTATTTTTTTAGGATTAAGCGCGGGGTCAAGCAAGAGCATTCTAGGGTTGCAGCTGATTTTGAGAGGAACCCGAATGGGCTTTCCCGCCCAGTAGGCCGCCCAAACTTCCCGCACTTCCTCATTGTGTTTTTTGAAGTCAATTGGCATTTTATGCCCTCGTTGAATGTGACCGGTTTGTTTTGCTTTTAATTAGCAATCAGTAATTATCAATTAGTAATCGCATTTACTGGTGCGCCCGGGCGGACTCGAACCGCCAACCACCTGTTTCGGAAACAGATACCCTATCCATTGGGCCACGGGCGCGGCTAGAAACGATTGCTAATTACTTATTGCTAATTACTAATTAAAACCAAAAGAAACACCTTAAACAAATCTTAACAGTATTGGGGCAGAAATTCATTGAGTATAAGAGCTTAAAAACTGTATAATTCTACTGCATTTCGACCTCAAATAAAAGGAAAATCAATGGCGGATAAAAAGAACGAAATTGACAGCGGCTGGCTGACTTTAAAGAAGAAAAGCACGAGCGAAAGCGTAAAGTTATCCTTCCTGCATAACCGCGAGTACACTTTCGCAAAAGACAAATATACTTCAACGCGCGCCGATCTCTTCAACTCTCTCGCCATCGCGGTAAGGGACAGGCTGGTAGAAAGATGGCTCTTAACTCAGGAAGGCTTTCACGATACCAATCCTAAGCGGGTCTATTACCTTTCAATGGAATTCCTCATCGGCAGGCTACTCGTTAATAACGCGCTAAACCTCGAGATACAGGACGCCGTAAAGAACGCGATGAGCGAACTCGGACTCCGCCTTGAAGATCTCGTGGAAGAAGAACACGATGCCGGGCTCGGAAACGGCGGGTTAGGGCGCCTTGCCGCCTGTTTTCTGGAATCCATGGCAACACTCGGCATACCGGGCAACGGCTACGGCATCAGGTACGAGTACGGCATCTTCAAACAGAAGATAGTTAACGGGGAGCAGGTGGAGTACCCCGATGAATGGCTGAAGCACGGCTTTGCGTGGGAATTTATCCGGCCCGAATACGCGGTCCGGGTTAAATATTACGGCAAGACCGCAAAAGAATTCCACGACGGCAAGTTAAGCGTGAGTTGGACCGAGACAAATGATGTCCTGGCGATGCCTTACGATGTTCCCGTCGCGGGCTACAGGAATGACGTGGTAAACACTCTGCGCCTCTGGTCGGCAAGAAGCACCGAGGAGTTTGATCTTAAGAAGTTCAACATAGGCGATTACGAACGGGCAGTTTACGACAAGCTGACCTCTGAGAATATCTCAAAAGTTCTTTACCCCAACGACGATTACTACAGCGGCAGGGAACTGCGCCTTAAACAGGAGTATTTTTTTACTGCCGCCTCTATTTCAGATATTGTCCGGCGCTTTAAGAAGGATAACGCAAATAATTTCGCGATTTTCCATGATAAAGTCGCCATACAGTTGAATGACACACATCCTGCGCTGGCTATCGCCGAACTTATGCGGGTGCTCGTAGATGAAGAGCATCTGGAATGGAAGGACGCCTGGGAAACTACCAGGCAAACCTTCGCCTACACCAATCATACGGTAATGCCTGAAGCCCTGGAGAAATGGAGCGTTGAGCTCTTCGGACGCGTTCTGCCGCGCCACTTGGAAATAATATACGAGATAAACTCCAGATTCCTGCAGGAAGTTGAGAAGAAATTTCCGGGAGATCAGGCCAGAATAGCGCGTATGTCGCTCATAGAAAGGTCAAACCCGGATCTTGTTAGGATGGCTTTCCTCTGTATCGTCGGGAGTTCCAGCGTAAACGGAGTATCAGTCCTTCATTCCGAAC
Organism: Candidatus Firestoneibacteriota bacterium; assembly: GCA_903861835.1. Taxonomy (GTDB): domain Bacteria; phylum Oederibacteriota; class D2-FULL-39-29; order D2-FULL-39-29; family CAIOVX01; genus CAIOVX01. Next base: position 7,621 of record CAIOVX010000087.1, read on the forward strand.
TGCTCAAAAACTTTGTTTTTAAAGATTTTTTTGATATGTATCCCGGCAAGTTCAATAACAAAACAAACGGAGTAACGCAGAGGCGCTGGCTCTGCGAAGCAAACCCGCGCCTTTCCTCGCTTATTTCAGAGACCATCGGGACAGGCTGGACCAAGGACCTGTCAAAGATAAAGGAGATAAAGGCTTTTTCCGATGAAGACGGCTTCATTGCGGCCTGGGGAGCCGTAAAAAAGAAGAATAAAGAAGAGTTTGCCACCTACCTTAAATATGTCTACGGGACTGATATAGATCCGCTCTCCATTTTCGACATACAGGTAAAAAGGATTCACGAATATAAAAGGCAGGTGCTCTTTTGCCTTTACATACTATCCCAGTACCTTAAGTTAAAGGAGTTTCCCAACCTCCCGCTCGTGCCCCGCACTTTCATGATAGGCGGCAAGGCCGCGCCCGGCTATACCATGGCCAAGCTGATCATAAGATTCGTTAATGCCGCAGCGCAACTCATCAACAACGACCCTGCCATCGGAGGGAAGATTAAACTCGTCTTCCTGGAGAACTATCAGGTCTCGCTTGCGCAGATGATCTTCCCTGCTGCGGACCTTTCGGAGCAGATATCCACCGCCGGAACAGAGGCCTCAGGAACAGGCTGCATGAAATTTATGATGAATGGCGCTTTAACCATTGCCACGCTGGACGGCGCCAATATAGAAATGGCGGAAGAAGCCGGGCAGGAAAACCTTTTCATCTTCGGCCTGAAGACTCCGGAAGTTGAGCTATTGAAAACACGGGGCTACGACATTAAGAAATATTTTGAGGCGCAGCCTATACTTAACGAAATATTTTCACTGATCAGGAGCGGTACTTTCCCGGGCGGCGCGGATGGGGTATTTGAGCCTCTCCTGCAGTCGCTGCTCACCAAGGATAGGTTTTTCTGTATAGCCGATTTCGCCGCCTATTGCGAAGCGCAGGAGAAGGTCTCGGCGCTCTACAATGACAAGAAAGCTTGGACAAAGAAGAGTATTCTTAACGTGGCCGGGTCCGGCAAATTCTCAAGCGACAGGACAATAAGGGAGTACGCGAAGGAAGTATGGAAAGTGCCGGTGAAGCAATAAGGCAAATTCTAAATACTAAATTATAAAACAATTCAAAATGCAAGATTCAACAATAATATTTTGGGTTTGTTTGCTTTTTGTTTAGTATTTAGTGCTTACTTAGAACATACTGTTATACATTTTCACGTATTTGAACGGGTCTCCGCCGTGGAACTTATTTAAGTCTTTAAGCGTCCTTAACCCGTCTTTGGCAAGTATGTCCAGGAAGAGAACAAGTATTTCACCGGTCGCGGCCACATCCCCCATCGCCCTGTGCTCGCTCTCGCAATTTACATTAAGGCGCCGCCTGATGGACGGCAAGCTGTGCGACTTTTCCGCTGAATGGATCTTCCTTGAGAGCACAAGAGTGTCCAGCACGCTCTCCCTATAACTTCTGTAATTAATCTGCTTCATTTTTTCAAGCAAAAACCCCATATCAAACGAGGCGTTATGCGCCACAAAAACCCCGTCTTTGGAAAATTCAAGAAATTTCGGCAGGACCTCAGTTATCTTCGGCGCCTTAGCCACCATCTCATCGGTTATTCCGTTCACCGCCGTGGCTCCGGAAGATATGGGTCTGCAGGGATTTACCAGTGTACTGAACTTATCTATTACTTTACCGTTCTTGATTCTAATTCCGGCTATTTCTATTATCTCATCTCCGAACTTGGCGCCAAGTCCCGTCGTTTCAAGATCAAAAACAACGAACTCCGCTTCTTCAAGCGGGGTATTCTTTGCCTTATCCTCTTTCTTTGGCTTGGGCGGCTGCTCGGGCATGCCTTCCATTTCCTGCTGTTTTTTGTCGTTCATATTCCCCTTTTTGCGGCTTCTGACATTGCTTTCATATTAATTTCCGGAGTGCCATACGGAACATCACAACCGGAACTCAGTATCCAAGGAACATTTCTTGCCGCGGAAATAGTTTCTTTGCATTTTTCCGCTACTTCGTCCGGCGAGGCCTTAAGCAGCCAGGACGGCTCTAAATTTCCGCGGAGACCTACCGGCTTCTTCGCTTTGCTGTTCAGCTCTAAAATACCGGCAAGATCGGCTTTCGCGTCAATATCAGCGCAATCTACTCCTATATCAAGCACAGCGTCAAAGATCGGATAAACATTTCCGCAAATATGAATGACGGCGGCTTCAAGCCCTGTCTCGTGCACCCTTTTCATAAGTTTTTTGTGAACCGGCGCTATCAGTTCTTTATACATTTCCGGTGAAATGAAATCCGGACTGCAAAGCGCTTCTCCGAAAGCAACAACTTTCACGCCTGTTGTCTTAATGAGCGCTTCCGTGAAACGGAAGGTTATTTCAGAGGAAAACTCCAGCAGATCTTTAAGAAATCCCGGATTGTCAAAACTATCCATCATCAGAGAAGAAAGGCCGCGCAGCTGGCCTGCGGTTATAAACGGACCGCGAACCGTGGCTACAACAACCGCCCTGTCGCGGACGGCATCCTGAGCCTGTTTAACAGCCTTTAGGAAAAGAGGCATCCTGCCGTCTGAATAAGGGTCCGGCACTTTTAGTTTTTTCAGGACTGAGATGTCTTCAAGCAGGTGTTCCGTCACCGCTGGAAGCCCTTTCTCAGGCTGCTGCGTCTTTGCTCCCATTGCCTCGGCTTCTGTAGCAACGCCGAGAGTTAACTGCACCCCGTCGAAACCAAGTACTTTATGGGCCCGCAGCATTGCTTCAGCCATTTTCCCCGCGTCCGAAGCAAACTCCTTCAGGGTGATTCCGGCGCCTTCACAGGCGGCAGTATGATAAATCGGCACAACCGGGACTATCCCGGTTTTTATGCCTTTAAAGGTGTTTAAGGTATCGGTGTATCGCGACATGGTTGATTATATACGAATCACCGCAGGGTTTCAATAAACTATTGAGGTTTGTAACGTGGGAACGTTCTTAACGTTTATAAGCCGTACTTCGTGCGTCTTGTTCTGTAAGGAATGATATCTTTCATGCCAGACTCCGTCTGGCATAGCAGAATAACGTTTGTAACGAAATCACGACCAGCGATGCGCCTAGACTGCTCTTTGACCTGTTAGTGATTTTGCCTTACGTTATAAACATTACAAACTTTACAAACGTTATAAACTTCTTGCTTTACTGTTTCCCTTCCGGCCTATTTCTATCCCTTACCCCCTTCGCCATATCCGTAAGGTATTTATTGAACTGACGCTCGAATGCGATTAACTTGATACGTTGTTTTACGGTGAGTCCTTCCTGGAGTTTCTTCCTGTACTCAATGTTTTTTTGGTGCAACTCGGTCTCAAGACTTTCAAACTCTTCAAGCTTCCGTCTCATGCCGTTCTCGTCAGCGTCCTTAGCGGCGCTCAACTTATTCAGTTCATCCGAGAGCTTATTCCTTTTGGAGGCATAGCTTTTTAGGACATCTTCCAGTTCATAGTACGCAGTAAAGAACTTACCTGCCTGCTCCGGGGTAAGCTCCAAAACCCTCTTTAGTCTTGCTATCTTAAGATCCTCTATATTTGCTCTAAATTCGCCGTTCTCCCTGCTTATTTCAGGCCTTGAAGGCCTCGGGTAGGGCGTTTTTTTTCCTGCTTCAGGCGTTACAACCTCTTGCTGCGCCGCCGCGAAACCTGCCAGAAGCATCAAGAACATTACTGTTTTTAGCTTCATATCCCCTCCGCGCTTATTTAGTGATTAGACAGCGCAGTTTATTAAATGGTTTAATGCTCCTTAATTACTTGGCGATTTTCTCCATCCTCCGCTCCATTGACCTAATGGTATCTCCGGACTCTTTGGCATTATCAATTATATGCGGCGTGAGAAAGATCAGCAGTTCATTCTTCTGAGTAATGGTGTCGCTGGAGTTGAAAAGAAAACCTATCAACGGGATATCTCCGAGTATCGGCACCTTGTTCTCGGTAACGACGGTCTGGTCTGTCATTATTCCGCCAAGCACCATTGTCTCGCCGTCCTTGACCCGGACCGAAGTCACCGCATCGCGGTTATCAAGAACAGGGGCTCCAAAGTAGGTAGTCGCTGTTATTTTGCTGACATTCTGGTGTACGGTCATAGTTACAAAATTGTCCTGGTTTATGTGCGGGGTAACTTCCAGAGTCGTGCCGACAGTATTGTAATTATAGGTGTAAATAACCTGCCCGCCGCTGGTGGTCTGGCTTCCTGTAACATTCGGAACCTGTTGACCTACCGTAACCGTCGCTTTCTGGTTGTCCAGCGTGAGGATCTTGGGCGCGGACTTAACATCAACTTTGGTTTCCTGCATCAGCGCGTGGATAACGGCGCTTGTGTTACCCTGCAGGAGCGCGTAAGAGAAATCAGGGTTCTTTCCGGAAAGCCCGAGCGTAGAAGCGAAGGTACCGGTATAGGTCATCCCTCCGATATTGGGCAGTCCGGGCAGGCTCCATTCAACGCCCAGCGCCAGATCTTTTGTAAGGGCAACATCAACTACCAGCACTTCAACAAGTACCTGTGATTGTTTCCTGTCAAGCTGTTCAAGCGTAGTCCTTATCAACGCGAGGGTCTGCGGCGTCGCCACGGCAACCAGTGTGTTGCTGGTTGTTTCGGCAACGATAGTCACAGTTTCCCCCGGCTGCTGCGTTCCCCCGAGCCCGAACTGCGGGCCGCGGAACTGCTGGCTTGCCTGGGTAGTTACGGTAGAAGCATTGTTGAAGATTTGGTTCATTACGTTCGCAAGGTTCTTCGAATCTCCGAACTTAAGAGGATAAATATTAACCGAGAGCGCCCTGGTTGAAGCTTTCTCCATACTGTCAATAATTGCAAGCAGCGTTTTAATATTTGAAAGGCTGTTTATCATTATTATTGAGTTTGAGGAATCGTTTGAGAGTATCATGCCCCAGAGCGGGACCATAGACGAAAGATCAGCCCGAATCTTTGAGGCCGTTAAATTTTTCAAAGGAATAATCTGCAGAACCACATCGTCGCCTTCCGTCGCAAGCGCGGGATCAGAGTTCACAACTATGCGCAGGTTGCTCTGCCGAAGGCCGGCAACCGGAATTATTTTCATTACATTGCCGGTTATAACACCGGAATACCCCTTGCTGAGCAAGACCACATCGAGTATTTTAAAGGCCTCTTCCAGCGAAACCTGCCCTTTGGAATAAACCGTGACATTGCCTGCTACCGGACCGATATGCTTAAAAGGGTCCTGTTTGGCCTGTTGCTGCTGTTGCTGCTGCGCGGCGAGGTAAGCCGGGTTTACCTGCTGAGCCGAGCTCTGTTGTGACTGCGGGTCGGTAATTACGCTGGTCGGAACATCCCCGCCGAGGTTTACCACGGTTATCCCGCTCGAGTTAGAGAGGAATTCCAGAAGTTTGGCAACATCCTCTTCCTTGAAGTTGAACTGCACCTTCTTTTTCCAGTCAACTCCCGGCATATCCTGGAATTTTTTATAAGGAATTGTCGGCATGCCGGTGTCGGCGGCCGGGGACGGATTCCCGACGGTTACGGGCGCCTTGGAAACGCTCACCGTTACCTTGTCGTTCTGTTCCGCCTGAACCGCATCAGGCTCCTGGACCATCCTTATAACATCCCTTTTCGCGGCGCAAGACGATAGCAGCAGAGCAGCAAGCAGCATTAGCAAACCGGTTCTTTTTCTCATAAAGTCTCCTGTCATGAGCCCCACCGGCTTTGATGCCGGGGTGCCTCTGTTATTTAGCTGATCTAATGCTATTCCGCGGCATCCCTATTCCTTCTTGATCGTCTCGAGGTCCTGTCTGGCGGATTGTCTGCTGCGGGAACTATGGCCGGCGCTTCCTTCTGTTCCATCCGGGACGCAGCAACGGCGGCAGCTGCAACTACAGCCGCCGCGGCTTCTTCTTTAGCCGCTGTCATAACTTTCACTATACCTGCAGGAATTTTCTCTTGTTCAAGCGAGTCGCCAAGTTTCCAGATAAATTTCTCGACTCCGAGAGTTACCTCAACATTATCTTCTTTAACTGCGGAACGGCCGCCATTCTTCTTTAAGTCAACGGTCACGCGCCGATTAAGAGAGTCCGTTATTATGATAATGTCGCTGTCCCTGTCGCTCATCTGCGCCGTTAGAGAATATTTTAGCACCGGGTCAGGCTCAGCTTCTTCCTCGACAGGAGGAGGCGCCTTAACATTAGAGGGCGTCTCCGAGAAAATGTCACGCCAATCGGCCTTAAACTTCTCCGGGTCGGCGAATACAGCTTTCGCGCCTGCCCCGGCGGTCAGAAAAGATACCGTGGCCGTTCCTTCAACCTGTCTCAGGCCCGAGTAAGAGCCGCCGGCAAGGGAACTGATTCTCCAGTTGTTGATTGCAAGAGGGGGCAAAGTATTTTCACAGAGGTAGAGGAACTTACCGTAAGTGATAACGTTGCAGGCGAAGCGCATCTGGAACGAAGAAATGCCGTTTACGCCGGCAGAGGCGGTGTCCTGAAAACTCTTTAATTTAATATCACTTTTTTCGGTAAGTTTTTCGAGGTAGTTCAGCAAATAAATTACCGGCTTTTCTTTCTGCTTTCCCGTATTAGTCCCCTCGGCCGCGGAAAGCTGTTTTTTCAGCAACCCGCCCTTCAAGGCAAGCTGGTCCGCTTCTCTTGAATAGGACTTGTAGGAAACGAAGGACGGTTCAAGGAGCTTTATGAAAATAACGGCAGGGATTCCGACGGCAATAACCACCGGAACGGCTATCCTCTCAAAGAGGCTCTTCTGCTTAACAACCGGTTTTTTGTCCATTACTTTTCGCCCCTTTGGCGTATTTTCATCTGAAACTGCACGGAAAGTTTGGCGCCGGCTCCCGCGTCATTGGCAAACGCCAATTCAGCCGAATAGCCCGGCATTTTATTCAGGTTCTCAAGGAAGGTTGTTACTCCCTGCCTCGTAACCGAAGTTCCGCGAGCCGTGACATCTCCTCTGTTATCCGAGGTCAACTCGTTAAGCACAACCTCGGAAGGAACGGCCTTGCTGATATCAACCAGCACCCTGCTCCAGGATCTTCCCGAGAGGCCTCCAAGAGTTGAAAGTTCGGCGCAAAGATCCGAGCCCTGCTTTTCTGCTGCTTTAGCCATAAAGAAGAAGACTGCCGAGAGTACCACAAAAAGCGCCGAGATTGCAAAACTCAACTTCCTAAGGTAAGAGAGCATACCTCCCGAGCGCCCGATCTTGGCGCTGTTACGGTTCAGGTCTATTTTCAGTTTTCCGTGTCCCGTTACAGCGGAAGCCATTCCGGCGCAGATACCAAAATTCGCGGGTTCAACTCCGGCGGCTTTTAGTTCTGCCGCGATTTCCGGCGGCAAAGAGAGCAAAACAGTTTTGAAACCTGCCGTCTCAAGTTTTCCGTTTAGCTCTGCGGAGTTGGAGTAGATTGTCTCAAAAACTATGCCTGAGCGGCCTAGAGCCTCAACCGAAGCCTTTACGGCAGAAAGAATGTCCGGTTCTTCGGCTAAGAGCGCGCCTCTGGAAAAGAGCACCGCCTCTTTTCCTGCGGCCAGAATATCAAAGCGTGCTTTTGTGAGATAAACTGCCAGACAAATTCCTGATTTGGCGGGTCCTGTGAGCCTTAGAAGTTCGTAGAGGGCAACTGTGGACGGCGCAAGTATAACCGCGCGCTTTCCAAGAGTCTGAACCGGTTTCAGGAACGCCTTTACCTGCTCAGAAGAAACGGCCGAGAAGAATACCAGCGTCCTGCCTCCCGCGGAAGACATTGCCGCGGAATCCCAGAGCGCCCTATCCCTCTCAAAAGGAAGGCCTTCTTCGGATTCTCTCAGAATCTCGGCCTGGAGAGCCGCGCCCTCTGCTTTTATATCGAGAGTCCTTGCGACACACTTGTCTCTGGGTAATATAACAGTCGTAGAGCCGCGAAGCGTCAGTTTATTGAATTCCGAAACTGAAAGTTCAGCCGCACGGCAAACCTTGAAGGAGTTTTTATCCTTCTTCTGCACCGAGAGCAGCCTCGCGGAGCCATTTTCCAGTTCAATTATATTTATGTTTTTTTCAAACATTCAGCATCCTTTGGAGCAGCGGGAAGATCATTCCTCCCACCAGTCCATCATGTAGATTATCTCGTGATTTTCCGACCAGTTCTCAACCACTGTATTTACAACCACCCTTATTGTATCATTCAAGATGGCTGTACATCTAACCCTGAATACCGGCGCCGAATAGGTAAAGTAGTTCACATTCGGCTGGATCATTCTCGGGGCCCGGTTCTGGATGAAGGTCCAGACGCCTCTGTCACGAAACGGACGCCTCTGTATCAGCTGGGGAGCAAGTGTCGGAGGACCCCCGAACTCCTCTATTTGGGTCTTCAAAACTATTAAAGAAGCAGTATTTACATTTACCGAGGCCGAACCGGGAGTCCCTATGGAATACACCGTAAAATAGGGCATTATCTTGAAGCAATCATCCACATCAAGTTCCGGGACTAACCCAAGCTCTTCGACATGCAGGAGCAATCCGTGTTCCCGTCTCCATTTCATCACACCGCGCGCCTTAGTGGCCGCGTCTTTCAATCCAAGTTCCTCAAACATCCTCCGCATCAGGAACTCTGAAGCCGTATTTATGTTTGCCTTGCTCTTTTCATCTTCAATCGTAGCGGTATAAGAACCCTCTCCGAACTTTACATCCTTCTTGCCGTTGTTGAGAGAGTTAATGCCGTTAAGGTTTGAATACCTTGTTTGCCCCCTGTTTGTTTCAAAGACCATAGTGTTGGCTCCGGCCTTAGCCACATAGAAAGCCTTTACCCGAAATTCATAGTTTTTAACAGCCCGCTGCTGAAGCTTAACGTAGACCGTCAGCCCGGCTGAAATAACCATTAATATAGCGGAAATCCAGAGGGCTGCCATGGCTATGTAACCTCTTTCGTTACTCAAAGAACCCCCTAGACCAAAATTCGAAAAAGCAAACTCGAAATTCGAATTACTCTGCGCCTTGTGATCAAGAACGCCAAGAATAAGCACCAAATCTCAAATCGCAAACACCAAATGAGCCTCCCCGGCCTAAAGTCCGGGGTGTCTCTGCTGTAGTGTAAACATTATTCGTGCCAAATTCATCCCCGCCATGAATGGCGGGGTGTTCTTTGGCACAAGCGCATAAACAGCAAAAATACAAAACAGCAAGAAGCAAAAAACAACTACCCCGAAACGAGCCAAAACTTTCTTCTTTTATGTTTATGTGTTTATTTGTGATTTGGAGCTTGGGATTTGGTGCTTCATCCCGTTTCGAATTTCTTGCTTCAGGTTTCGAATTTGTCCTATCTTTCGTATCCTACAAGATTAACGCACGATTCCAGCACCGCGTATACCGGTTTAACTCCGCTGCTTTTGCCGGTAACCTTGAAATTAACCATCTGGGGCAGCAGATTGTGAAAACTCTTGGATTTCATTTTTATAAGCGCGTCCGTATCCCAACTGTCCAGCCAAACTTGTTTTTTTCCGTCGTAGAAAGAAAAGGACACAGAGGAAATATTATCAAGCGCCTCTGTCTCTTCATTTTTCCACGGAGCGGTCGCAAAATCCCAGGACGAACTCCTTTGAAAACACGGCTCCACTCCTTCAAGCGCAGGCGCGGCCGCGTAAGACACTTTCGCCCTATAGGACCTTCTCGGAAAGTATTCCGGCCAGTAAAGCGACACGGGCCTGGAATAGGTCATAAACTCAACCGCCCCCGCCGTGCCTTTGAAAACGAAATAGGACCTCTTTATAAGCGCCGCCATCGTCCCGGAGTTTTTGCCTAAGAATATGGGTTCCGAAGCCCCTGTAGCCCTTAAGTCCCGCGTTAAGTTCTTTACCATATTTCGGGCCGAGAGGTACGCTTCGCATTCCTTCCTGTAATTATCGTAGGCGCCAAGACCCGCCGAAAAAGTAGCGTACACTCCAGACATTATTAACACAATTATGCCGAGTCCCACTGTCAATTCAAGCAGAGTATAGCCGCGCTCTCTCAGTTCCAATTCTGCACCGCCGGCATCCTGGTAACAAAAAGACTTTCGAGATTCATTGAACGGGCATTACCGCGAACTTTGTAGGCAACACTTAGCTTAATATCAATGAGCGAATAAAAATTAGTTCTCTGGCTTACCGCTGACTGCTGCGACCAGGTGTAGCCGGGCCAGTCAACCCCGAAATCCCCGCTCTCGGACGCCTTGAACGCGTCGCGCCCGCCAAGCTGCTCCATTTCCTTTTGCGCTAAAGTTACTGCAATACTCTGCATTTTAATTTCTTCGACTGCCGCAAGGCCGGCTGCAATAGTTTGAATAGCTGCCACTATTACTATGCTTAGAATGGCTACCCCGACCAGAGCTTCGAGCAATATGTAGCCGGTTTTACTTTTCATAATTCAGCACTCTTACGGTCCCGGTAGTCGCCGCGAAGACCAGGGTGTAAACCTCGCCTTTCGCGCCTGCCAGTACAACGGACCCGCTCTCCGAGCTTCCATCCGGATAGAAGGTGATGTAGTCAGGAGCGGAAGAAGCCGTTGCTCCGGAAACCGAACGCGGAGTATTTATGCTTTTCAAGGTAACCTCAGCTATCAGATAAATCGGCCGGACATTTACCGGGATTTCATACTGCAAAGTGCCCCGGTTCATCTCTGACAGCGTCACGGTGTTGGCTCCCGGGTCAAAGGTAATTCTATAATTAACACCTTTTGCTTCTGCGAGGTTCCTGGCAAGGTCGGAGATTCCGGCTGTTTTTACAACTTCCAGATACGCCTTTCTTGCGGCATAAAAGTTCCCGAACCAGACAGCGAGCACCGCCGTCATCGATATGATTATCGAAACGACAATGAGCATCTCAACCAGCGTGAAACCGCGCTTATCTGTTGTCAGACCAGTTCGTAATATCAGCATCAGGGCCCTGTCCGCCTTCTTTTGTATCCCTGCCGTAAGAGCAGAGGTCGTAGCCGTTCGCATTATTTAAGCCCGGGCACATATAGATATAGGTTCCGCTCCACGGGTCATTCCCCACTCTTTTCTTAAGATACGGCCCTTTCCAGTTTGTGGGAACCGGCTGGCTGGTCGGCGCGTTATAAAGCGCGTCCAAGCCCTGCTCCGTAGTTGGATAAAAACCATTGTCCGCTTCATACGCATCAAGCGCGAGTTCCATAGTCGCGATATCTGATTTCGCCGCCGCTATTCTCGCATCCTCGGTCCTGCCGAAAAATCTCGGCGCGAGCGTTGAGGCGAGAATAACGATAATTACAACCACCGTAAGTATTTCAATCAAGGTAAATCCTCTTTCTTTTTTGAACATAAAGCCTCCATATAAGTATTGTTTATAACGTTTGTAACGTTCTTAACGTTTATAAGCCGCACTTTGTGCGTCTTGTTCTGCAAGGAAGAATATTATTCATGCCAGACTCCGTCTGGCATAGCAGAATAACGTTTAACATTTGCCGCGTAAATCAAAACGCTCTTAACGCCTTACGTTACAAACCTTACAAACGTTATGAACGTTATAAACCGCTATTTAACAATCGAACTCAAGCCCAATATCGGAAGTAATACCGCGATTACCACAAAACCCACGCCGGCGGCCATAACAAGTATCATTATTGGCTCAAGCATAATAACAATCCTTCTGGTAATCAATTCCATCTCTTTTTCGTGATACGCGGCAACCCGGCTCATCACATCTTCAAGCTTGCCGGTCTCTTCCCCTACTTGAATCATTTGAATGACCGACTTTGGAAAGAACGGAACATCCTTAAGCGCCTGGGAAAGGTTTGACCCTCTTTCAACGCTTTTAGCCGCGGCTTTGATATATTTGGAGAGCACCGCGTTCCCGATGGTCTCACCGGTTATGGAAAGCGCCTGCAGCATAGGGACTCCGCTTCCCGCCATAATGCTGAGAGAAAAAGAGAACCTGGTCAAGAGCGCTTTGCGCATTGCCATCCCGAAGAGCGGAATGTATAAAACTGCCGTGTCAATAACCTCTCTGCCTTTTTCCGTGCGGGAGTATCTGGTATACATTATTATTACGGCAATGATAACAGCCAGAATCACCCACCAGTAGCCGGTGAAAAAAGAACTTATTCCCATCAGGATAACAGTGGGCAGAGGCAGGGCCTGCTTGAACTCCGAGAAGAGATTAACAAAGGTAGGCAGGATAGCTACCAGGATAAAGACCAACACGGAAACGCCGACAAAGAGCATTATCAAAGGATAAATCATCATCGTAGAAATCTTGGACTGAAAATCCTCTTCCCATTCCAGCTGATCCGCGTACTTCCCCAGTGTTTTCTCAAACAAGCCCGTAACCTCTCCGACCTTTATGAGTCCAATCATCAGCGGCGGGAAAGTTTCAGGATATTCGGCAAGGCATTCAGAGAAGGGAGTGCCTCCCTTTATCTTATCCTTGATCTTGCCGATAATGACCTTGAGCCGGGATTCTTCCATACTGTCCCAGAGAGTATTCATTGCCTGATAGAGCGGAACACCTGCGCCTGACATCGTGGCCAACTGGCGCGTGAAAGCGCTGAGGTCCCGGACGCTAACCTTCGGGACATAAAGGGAATTCAGCCGCTTGACCGCGGCTTTTATTGTTTCAAGCGCTCCGTCAGCCAACGTCCTCATCCTCCTGCGTGACCTTAATAACCTCGTCAATAGTGGTAATACCTTTCCTGACGCGCTCAAACCCGTCATCACGGAGCGATCTCATTCCGAACTCCCTGGCCTTGTTCTTTATGTCGCCGGTCATCGCGTGCTCCATCACCATCTTTTTAAGCGGCTCGTTCATAGTAAACAACTCATAAATACCGCTCCTGCCGTAATAACCCGTGTTTAGGCATTTCTCGCAGCCGGCGCCCTTCATAAATTTGTCGCCCGGTTTTCTTTCAAACCTGAAATCCGCAAGATAATCATTGCCGGGATCATAAGGCTTACCGCAGCTGTCGCACACAACGCGGACCAGCCTTTGCGCCATTATTCCGATTACGGAAGAAGCCACGAGGTACGGCTCAATCCCCATATCTATAAGCCGGGTTATTGAACCTGCCGCGTCATTCGTGTGCAGCGTAGCAAAGACCAGATGGCCGGTAAGAGACGCCCTGATGGCTATCTCGGCGGTCTCAAGGTCCCTGATCTCTCCTATCATTATGATATCCGGATCATGCCGCAATATGTGGCGGAGGCCCTTCGCAAAAGTCAGCCCGATCTTTGTATTGACCTGTATCTGATTAATACCGCTCAAGTGATATTCAACAGGTTCTTCTACCGTTATAATTTTTACGCTGGCGGAGTTAATTCTTGATAATGCCGAATAGAGAGTGGTCGTCTTGCCGCTGCCTGTCGGGCCGGTCACCAAAAAGATGCCGTGAGGACGGGCAATAATGCTTTCAAATATTTTATGCGTGTCCGGAAGCATGCCGAGCTGCTCTAACCCAAAGAGTATCCCTGCTTTATCAAGTATCCTCATCACGACACCCTCGCCGTAGAGTGTGGGGATGACGGATACGCGGCAGTCTATCTGCTTGTTGCCTGCCTTAAGCTCAATCCTTCCGTCTTGCGGAAGCCTGCGCTCGGCTATATTCATCTCGGACATAATTTTTATTCTGGATACAATCGCGCCGCGGAAATATTTCAGTTCCGCGGGCATAGGGACATCGCGGAGCACTCCGTCCACGCGGAACCTGACCTGAAGCTCGCGTTCAAACGGTTCAAGATGAATATCGGTCGCCCTTTCTTTCAGGGCTTCAAGGAAAAGTTGGTTGACGAATTGTATAACGGAGGCGTCCTGCGCCATTGCGGTCTCGTCTATCTGCTCAGCTTCCGGCCCGGACCTGTCAAGCGAGGCGCCGCTCTCGGCTATCATCCTGGCAACCGTATCAGCGCCGACTCCGTAATGCTTCTTGATGGCAAGTGTTATCTCTTCTTCGGGGGTTTCAAGCGGAGTGACAGGTTTATTAAAAATGAGCCTTATTTCGTCGAGCACCTGCAGGTTGTGTTTATCGGTCACGGCAACAACGACAGCCCCGTTCTCTTCTTTTACCGGAATAGCCTTGAATTTGTTGGCAAATTTCAGAGGAAGTTTGGCTATAAGTCTTGTGTCAATCTCAACATTAGATAGCTTCATTCATTCTACACCTCATTTGGGGTGCTCCTTTTGACAAAAAACATCGAATGATGCCGCGATTTAGACCCTTATGGGAGCCGCAAAGTTTTAAAATAACCTTACAAAACCTATACATTAAACAATTGGAAGGGCACTTCCTTCACTCTCGTTAGGTTTATAACGTTACTAACGTTCTTAACGTTTATAACGTAAACCTTAACAAGCACTAAATTCTAAACTCTAAATTCTAAACAAAGTGCAAAAGGCAATGAAACAAAGCAATTAATTGCTCCTTTTCTTTTTCTTTTTGCATTTTATTTAGGATTTAGTGCTTAGTGCTTGCACTTTGGCCTTTATTCTTTCACTCTACCTTAACGTTACAAACGTTATTTTGCTATGCCGGACGAAGTACGGCATTATTAATATCCTACCTCACAAAACAGGACACACGAAGTGTGGCCTATAAACCTTATAAACCTTACAAACCTTAAGAACTTTTGTCTTTTACTTTAGCCCTTTCTTCCAAACCCCTCCCCCAAATGTCGCCACATACATGTTCCCGCCTTCGGTATCGTAGAGTACCCTTTGCGGGCTTGCGAAAGGAAAATCCGTTTCAGACCAGGAAGCCCCGCCGTCAAAAGTCTCAAGCAGGCCTCTTCCTTCAGAAGTAAGCAGCAGGTGCTTTGTATTACGCGGGTCTATACAGGGCTTAAATGGATAGACAACACCGGGCGTGATCTCTTTTGTAATGTTCTTCCAGGTTTTTCCGGCGTCAACTGTTTTGAACACGCCGCCATAGATCACTTTTTTCAAACTGCCCATCGCCGCAAGATAAATAGTATCCGGATCATTCGGATCTATATCAAACTCCACCGGCCAGAGAAGCGGGGTGCCGTCACACTCGCTCGCGACCAGTTCCCAGTTTTCTCCGCGGTCCTTTGAGCGAAAGAGTCCGCCAGGAACGGGATAATCATTTGTTCCTTTAATCCTGTGGGCGGTTATAAGACAATAGAGCGTTCCGTTCCTGTCTTTCGCGATAGTATAAACATCCGTATTATCGACGGCTTTTTTGTGCTCAGAATTATTCTTTACGACCAGGCCGTTAGATTTTTTCACCCAGGTCTTTCCGCGGTCAAGTGATTTATAAACACCGTCAGAATACATCACGGCATACAGGGCATTATCCGCGCGGTCAAAGAGCAGTTTTGTGCAGGCAACCTTCGGCAGGCCGTCAGAGATCACCGTCCAGGTTTTGGCGTAATCCGAGCTTTTTAGCACTCCTCCGGGATATTTGGTGCCTTCGCAGTTTGACCAATGGGGAATATCGTGCTCGTTTGAAGCCGCACCGTAAATAACGCCCGGGAGGTCAGGATCAAAGGCCAGATCATAGACCGTGTTAGGCCAGGCGCTCCCGGTTATAGCGATGGACCAGCTCTTACCTGAATCTTCGCTCCTCGCAAATCCGATATCCGTATAACAGATGTAATGGAGGTTCCGGTTATTCGGATCAATATAATAATTCCAGCTGGAGGACTCTTCCAACCCCTGCGTCTGCCAGGCAGCTCCCTTTACGGGAGTTCCTTCCTGCAGCAGTTTCGTGTAGGCATAGTTCCAAATCTTCCCTCCGTCAAGCGTCACCATGAGCTCTCCCATGCCGCAACCGGCCAGGATATCAGGATTTGAAGGGCAAACACTTGTGCCCTGAGTGAGCGGCCCTGAATAACCCTTTCCGTACTCGTAGGTAATCCACCCGAGCTTGACATTTTTATAATTGTTCGGTTTGTACACATTATTCCAGGAATTCCCGGAGTCAGTTGATTTATATATATCAAAGAGTTCCTTGTTGGTCACATACACTGTGTCAGGAAAGGACTCCGCCGTATAAACCGCGAAGGGGCTTGGCGCGGCCCTTATTCCCGGAGCAGTCAATTCCCAGTTCCCACCCCTGTCCGACGAACGCCAGAGTTCTCGTCCCGCAAGGCAGTAGAGTATGCATTTCCCTTCAGCGCTGCCTCCGGCAAAACTTTTCATACCCGGTTTGCTGAACTTTGAAATCCAGGTTTTTCCGCCGTCAGTTGACCTAAAAATACCGTTCTTTGTAGCTGCAAAGAAGGACTTCTTATCATTGCCGGAGCTCTGATCTGTAAGGAAATTCAGCGAAATTCCGGTAACACCCTCACAGGCGTTCCAGGATTTTCCCCCGTCAAGACTTAAAAAAGCGCCTTTGTCCGTGCCGAAAAACATAGTGTCCGGAGTTTCTCTATCCAAGTAAATTCTAAGCACGCTGTCGGCTGTCGGCATTTTATCCGCTAAAAGTTTCCAGGAAACTCCGCCGTCCCTGCTGACCCTGATACCATAGGGGTCGCTGAAACTTTTCCCGGCGCAATAGAGGGTCCCTGCCTCTTTAGGATGAAAGACAGGCGCGCACGGGAGTATCGCGTACAACTGCTTCCAATCAACGGTCTTCCAGGACTTGCCGGAATCATTGCTGATGTAGAAACCGCTCATATCCCCGCCAAGCGCCATTTTCGAGGGATCAACCGGCGAGATAGCCGTTGTCTGCATACCCGCGGCCTGCCCGATGCCTGTCTCACTCCAACCCCGGCACACTTGCCCTGCTTGTGAGGCTTGGGGCAGACAGCAGCTTTTATTTGCGGAGCAGCCTAAAAGAAGTACTGCAAGAAAAGAAGAAAGGAACAATGAGAGTTTACCAGACACAGTGCCTCCGAAAACAGGGAGAAGCAGTAGCTTCTTTATTATACAACTCAAAGACGCCCATTAAAAGAAAAAAGGGGCGGATTGCTCCGCCCCCTCAAAAGTTCTGACTCCTTATTCCTTGGAGAGCACAACATACCTGCTCGTGCCTTCACGCTCTACAAGAATCAAAACACCTGCTTTCAGATCGGCATCGGCAACAGCCTTTGCAAACTCATCGGCAGTCTTAACAGCTGTTCTGTCAACTTCCTTGATAATATCACCTTCGGTTATATCCGCATTATCCGCTACGCTGTTATCTTCCACACCGGTTACGACTACCCCGCCCCAGCTCTTAAGGCCATACTGAGACGCCATATTTTCCGTCAATGTCCTTACGGTGACTCCTATACTCGAGGACTTCTTGGCAGCATCTTCCTTCTTCTCGCTGCCTTTTACTTCAGCGGTTTTTTCACCCCAGGGAGCAAGCACTAACTTTATCTCTTTCTCTTTGCCGCTCCGGTTAACGGTAAGAACTATCTGATCCCCGACTTCAAGCGAGGCAATCGCTCCTGCCAGCTGCTTTCCGCTGCTGACATCCGTTCCATCCAGTTTAATAACCACATCCCCGGAAAGCAGGCCCGCGGCTTTTCCAGGACCTTTTTCGTCAACCTCAGGAATAAGGACGCCGTTTTTTATACCGAGTTTCTTCGCCAGCTTGCCGTCAATATCCTGGAGTCTTATTCCTACCCAGGGAGTCTCGGTAACGGTTTTCTTGCCTTTGACGAGCTCGTCCAGCAGTTTCTTAACGTCTTTGATAGGAATTGCAAATCCGAGGCCCATATTGCCGACATTGCCGGTGCTGAAATCCCCCGCTATGGCCATATTGACGCCTATCACCTCGCCTTCAATATTTAAGAGCGGACCGCCGGAGTTCCCGGGGTTAATGGCCGCGTCGGTCTGTATGATATTGGGTATTCTTTTTATTGCCCCGTTGAGTTCCGGGTTATCAAAGAGTCTTCCTTTGGCGCTGACTATACCCATAGTAACTGTATTTGAATAGCCGAAAGGGTTGCCTATGGCGATGACTATGTCTCCGACAAAAGTCTTGTCAGAATCCCCCAGCGCGGCAGCCGGAAACTTCTTGTCGGATTTTATCTTGACTACCGCTACATCGTGGCGCTTATCATAGCCTTTAACTTCCGCGTCATAAACAGTTTCGTCATACATCGTGACCTTAACGCTGTCCGCATCTTCAACGACGTGATAGTTGGTTATCACATAGCCGTCGGAAGTGATAACAAATCCGGAGCCCATACCCGAAGATTTATGCTGCGGGAGTTTCTGCTTCTTTTTTGGAGTATCTTCGTCGTTGCTCCCGTTATCTCCCTTAAAAAACTTCCTTAGATCATTCGGAAACTCAAAATCAAAGCCAAATCTGCCGCCGGACACCTTCTCGGATGACTTCTTCTCCACCACGATCAGCACAACGGACGGGTTGACCTGTTTTGCCACTTCCCGAAGATTGCTCTGCATCGCTTTCAGCTCGGCAGAGGCTTCCACCTTTGCAAAAGCCGGCAAGGAGAGCGCAAGGGCCAGGCATAAAGCCGCCGAAAAAAAGACCATCCTCTTAAGGTTATTCATAATCATCTGCCTCCTGAAACTGCGTCCGGCGCAAGATTACCTGCCGGCAGCGTTTCTTCTATGAGTTCAAATTCTACCCTTGTGTTTCTTAGCCCGTTTCCGGACACAGAACCCGCTTTTATCCCGTAAGGGGAAGCGCTCCTGATTGAGCCGACGCTTCTTAAATCGTTCATAAACATATCCAGGCGTCCAGGATCAAGTTCTAAAACATATCTTTTAGGAATAACGCGCGCGCCGCCGTTTTGCGCAAAGCTGCCGGTTTCGGCAACCGCCGAAGCATCATATTTCTTCTTCATTTCCTCTATTTTTTCTCCGGCCTTAGCCATCTCTCCTGCCGGAATCACCACTTTTGTAAGGGAAACCTTTGCCGCCGCTTCAGGGCCGGCTCGAAATATTAATCCGCCCGCTATTAGCCCGATAAGAACTCCTGAAGCCAGCACCGCGGTATTCCGGAGAGTAAAGACCGGCCCAAGCTTCTTCCACAAAGGAAGTTCCGCGCCGTCAAGTTTCGCTTCAAGACCGCGGTAAAACTCCTCAGGGATATCCTCTTCGGAGACATTTTTAAGCGCAGCCGCATTCTCTTTCATTTGCAGAAGTTCAGCAGCGCACTTCCCGCATTTCAGGAGATGCAGGCGCACGCTCTCAGCCGCCCCGCGGGAAAGTTCGCTGTCCATATATTCACTCAACAGTTTCCTGGTTTCGTTACAGCTCATGCTCTTTCACCTCTGCGCTCTTCCCGGCAAGCCTGCGGCGCAATTCCTGCCGGCCGCGCGATAATCTTGATTTAACGGTCCCGATAGAGATGCGAAGCAGCCTCGCTATCTCTTCGTATTTGTAACTTTCAATATCCCTAAGTACCAGAACAGCCCTGAAAGGTTCTTCCAGCCCCGCAAGAGCGTTCTTTATCTGCCTGTCGCGCTCCGCAGCTTCAAACAACTCCTCCGGACCAGCGTTGACTCTTCGGCTGTCCTGCGAAACATCGTCATAGATCTCACCGGCCCCCGAGAGGCAATCGCTCCTTCTGGAACGGAGCCTGTTTAAACTCGTATTGACGGCTATCTTTCTCAACCAGTATTTAAAGGGGACTTCCCCGCGGTACTGGCGTATCTTCGTAAAGGCCTTGACGAAAGCGTCCTGGGAGGCCTCAAGAGCGTCCTCGCGGCTGCCCAGAATGCGGAAGGCCGCCGAAAAAGCCAGCGCGCTGTGAATTTTGACGAGCGCGTGAAAAGCCTCGCGGTCCTTTGAACGCCTCACCCGCTCTACCAGCCCTTTTTCGTAATTCGCGGAGGCCTCTTCTATTACGTTCTGCTTCTTTTCTTCCATCAGAATATTCTAAACCTCGGCAGCGGCCAGAGCCGTATCAGGGGAGTTCCGACTATATCCTTTGAAGAGACAAAGCCCCAAAATCTCGAGTCATCGCTCTCGTCCCTGTTATCGCCCATCATAAAATAGGCGTTGTATTTGAGCGCTACCGGACCAAAATCCTTCGGGAGCAGAGGCTGGGGAAACCCGTATTCCGTTTCCCTCAATTTCTTCAGACCCTCAGGGAGCAGATTTCCGTATACCCTTTGAATAAACCACTTTTGCTCGCCTGCTTTTCCGGTTGCCACATTTACACCGTTAAGAAAAACTTCACCGCCCTTTATTCCGAAAGCATCGCCTTTTTTGGGGACCGTTACGGGACCGAAATTGTCCCTATTGCCGTAATAGGGATAGTACGGCGAGCCCTTCCTGATAATATTCTTCCCGTCGAAATACTGAATGTACTCTTCTTCCTGTTTAACTCCGTTAAGATAAAGGACTTTATCCTTTAGTTCTATAGTATCACCGGGAAGGCCAACGCATCTCTTAACGAAATCCCGCTGCGACCTTGATACCTTCAGTTCCCCGCTTGCTTCGTCGGCCACGACGTAATGCGACTGGCCGTTCATATCTTTCTGCTTAACCGGGTTCAACTCGTGATGAAAGAAGATAATTATATCTCCGTGCTTGAGCTCCCTAAAAGGCAGTATCTTGGTGTCGGTAAAGGGAACCCTGGTCCCGAGCACAAATTTATTGGCAAAAAGATAGTCGCCTACCAGCAGGGTCGATTCCATTGACCCGGAAGGAATGCTGTAGGCCGAGACCACAAAATACCGTATCAGGAGAGCCACTACCACGGCCCAGACGATGTCCTTTGTGTGCTGTTTTAGCACTCCCTTTACGGTGTCCGGAGTCTTTGCTTTATCCTGAATACTTTTCTCTTCCGCCATTTTTCCTTCCTTTCCGTGTGACACGGAGCAGACCAATTTTGTTCCTTCAAACCCTATCAAAGCAGAAAAAGCCTTAATATTCAAGCATTCATTGGCTCAGGAGTTCCGCGAAGGTTCAGCAGGAAGGCGCAAACAAATCATAAGGATAGCCGGGAATATTTCTTATTATCAGGAAAGCAAGAGCCAGCAGGATGAGCGCCAAATATAACTGCCACCCGAATTTTATTTCAGGCAGTATTCTTTTGCCTGTATAGCCGTTAACAAGCGCAGCTGTTGCGACATAAAGAAGGAATATTATCCCGGGCACAACGAAAATATTCATAGAGAGCGAACGGGCTAACTCGCCGCGAGCAATAAACCATACAGCCCTGGTAGCCCCGCAACTGACGCAGAAAAAACCGGTAACCCTGCTAAATAAACAACCCGGAAGCAGTGTAAAAACCGCGGCAGGAAGCAAGCGGAATAGAACAATCCCTCCCACAAGGATAGAGAGAAGCGCCCAGGCAAGACCGCGGCTTTTCATTTAATTAATCCATCAGGTCAGCCGTCATCTCGGCAACCAGTCGGTCCTTTTCCTCAGAGGAGAGAACCTCCGCAACGTTCGAAGCGTCAGACAGAAGCTGGTACTCTTCTATTGCGGCTGCAAACCATTCAGGATTAGAACTTGCTTTTCGCACCGCAGATTCCTCGGTAACGAGACCGGCATTTCTCACTCTTGCAAGCCGCCTCATTCTGCCTGCGCCAAAAGGGGCAAGGAGTATCAGAAGCAACAGCGCCAGAGATATAGAAGCGGTCAGGGGTTTGCGCAGGAAGGCATACCAGGGAGTCTGAATTAAGAGTTTTTTGCGCAGTTTTGGAAGATAGCTCTTCCAGAACTCGGCGCCCGGATCCTCGACCGTAAGCGAAGAGGCCGCATCAATGAGTTTCGTATAAGACACCATTTCAGCCGCGCAAGCCGGGCAGGAAGCCATATGCACTTCCATTTCTTTGGCACTTTTCCCTTCAAGGCACCCTTCGGCATATTCTCCTATATATTCAGCTGTCATTTTACAGTCCATAGTTTCCTCTCATCGCTTTTTTCATCTTCTGTACCGCGTTGAAGAAGTTAGCCTTGGCCCCGCCGGAAGTCAAGCCTGTCGCTGCCGCTATCTCCTCAAACTTCAGCCCCTCATATATACGCAGCACAAAGACCGCCCGCTGGCGCACCGGCAAAAGCTCCGTCATTCTTTTTAGCGCCGCCTTCAGCTCTTCTTTCTCAAGCTCTTCCCCGCCCTGGCCTAAACTCATATCGCGCAGTTTAGAGGCCGAGTCCAGCGGTTCAGTGAACCGGGCAGTTTTTTTCCTTGTCATACAAACATTAAAAGTAATTCTGTAAAGCCAGGTAAAAAAAAACTTTCGTTCCTTCAGCTTTTTAAGCGCCCTATAGGCTTTAATGAAGGCTTCCTGTGAAGCCTCCTCGGCATCGTGATGATTGCCGAGAACGCGAAGAGCCAGAAAATAAACCTTCTCTTTGTGCTTCAATACCAGCCTGTTAAAGGCCTCTTCGTTACCCTGAAGGAACTGCCCTATCAATCCGGCGTCTTCCTGTCCGCTATTTTCCTTAACCTCATCATTAGACATCTTTCTCCGCCAAATGGTTCAAAGCGCTATAACACTCCAATTATAGCCACAGAACATGAAAATAACAAGAATGATGGAGAGTCTAATCCAGCCTTACCCGAAGCGCCGCATATTGAGTAGTCGCCGCTGAATAATTCAGCTTCATTCCGCAGGAAAGCGAAAACCTGCTGACGCTTATTTCAACACCGAAGGAGAAACAATTCAATATATTCAAGGTGGTTCCGGAGTCATAACAGACTCCTGCCATAAGCGCCAGGAACTCTTCCGGCAGCACGGAAACACCAAAAGCGTAAACCGGGGAACCGGCGTTTTTAAACTCAGCGTCAAGATCCGCTTTTATGACTCCGGAAGAAAAGCCCAAACCCGCCTTGACCAGCACGGGCAGGTCCTGATAAGTTCCAGCATTTACCAGACAAGCGCCGAAAGAAAGGCACTCCAATATATTCAGCAGCGCGGAAAAGTCGTAGAGGACCCTAAACGCCTCGCTTCCGTCAAGATTTTCATACGGGAATTTCATATTAAATCCGAGAGAAATATCTTTTGTAAGCCCCTTCGAAACGGAGAGAACTGGAACTGCCTGGTACGGAGAGAAGGTCCCCAAGGAAAGACCAAGACTGTCCCGCCTATCCTGCGTCCCGGTCCAAAGATAAAGGACTGAGATTGCGAGCGCAGTCGAATCACCTAGCTGCCTTATAGCGGAGGCCTCCTCATACCTGGAACCGGCGTAGTATTCGGTGTGAGAAAAAGTAAGACTGGTCCCCTTCATAAAAGCGAGCCCTGCAGGTGAGAAAAAGACAGTATCCGGTTCGGCAGGCAGCCCTGTTAGCGCCCCTCCCATCGCAGCATACCTGGCTCCGGGAAAGAAACGCATAAACGCAAGCTCCGTTGTCGCCGAAATACCAAGAGCTGCCACGCACAGCATTAGCGCAAAAACAGCGACACGTCTCATATATGAAACCCCCTAAAATTAGCGCGGGCGCCATAAAGCGCCCGGAATTTGTTTCTGTGTAAAAAGACAATCCTATCTCAATAATTCCTTAAAAGCTTCCTCATCAAGAATCTTTACTCCGAGTTTCTTTGCCTTAGCAAGTTTTGAGCCGGGCTCATTTCCGGCTACCACAAAAGTTGTCTTGGCAGATACGCTTCCCGAGGCCGCGCCTCCCAGCTTTTTAACTTCCCGCTCAGCTTCGTCGCGAGTCAAGGACAAGAGCTCACCGGTGAAGACAAAAGTCATATCCTTGAACTTGTTTCCCGTTGCCAGTTCCCCTTTCTTTCTCCTGGTGTTTACTCCCGCCTGCGCAAGTTTCTCTATCACTTTGAGGTTATGACTTTCCAGGAAAAAGTTATTGATGCTTTCAGCGACCTTAGGCCCTATTCCTCTTATCTTCTGGAGTTCTTCAACGGAAGCGCAGGTGAGCGAAGCCAGATCGGCATACTTTCCTGCAAGGAGTTCTGCGGTATTCTCTCCGACATCGCTGATCCCGAGGGCAAAGATAAGCCTGGAAAGCGTGTTGCCCTTGCTCTTTTCCAGCCCTTCAATCAGATTTAAGGCAGACTTTTCTCCCATCCTCTCAAGTTCCGACAATTCCCCTATCTCAAGATAGTACAAATCCGCATAGTCTTTGACCTTGCCGGTGTCTATCAGTTTTTCCACGATGGCCGGGCCGAAATTCTCTATATCCATCGCGTTGCGCCGCGTAAAGTGGATAACGCGCCCCTCAAGCTGAGCCTTGCAGGAGACATTCTGGCACCTGACAGCAACCTCTTCCCCTAGGCGCGAAACCTTTGAAGAACAGACCGGACAGCGCGAGGGCATCTTAAAGATTTTTTCTTCGCCTGTGCGCTTAGATTCTACCACACCGACAACCTTGGGGATTACTTCTCCTCCTTTCTCTATTATTACCGTATCTCCGATTCTGATGTCTTTTCGTTTTATCTCGTCCTCGTTGTGCAGCGTGCACCGGCTGATGGTGGAACCGGAAAGATGCACCGGCTCAAGCACGGCGACAGGCGTTAATATGCCGGTGCGCCCCACCTGAACCAGAATATCCAATAACTTTGTCAGCGCCTGGCGGGCCTTGAATTTGTAGGCGATAGCGTACCTGGGGCTTTTGTTGGTCGTCCCGAGAACCTGCTGTTCTTCAAAAGAGTTTACCTTTATGACCATCCCGTCTATTTCAAACGGCAGGGAATCGCGCTTTGATTCCCAGGAGTTAACATAATCTATGACCTTGCCGATAGTATTGCATTTTTGGGCGGGAGTTACGGCAGGCAAACCGGCTTTCTTCAAAGCTTGAAGCATCTCTTCGTGCGTCGTCCAGCCGGAATCAACAGCGCTGCCTAGAGTGTGCAGGAATATATTCAAGTTCCGTTTTGCCACCTGTTTTGGATCAAGCAGTTTGAGAGAGCCTGCCGCGGCATTCCTGGGATTGGCAAAAAGCTCCTCTCCCTCCGTTTCGCGCTCTTTATTCAGCCTGGCAAGTTCCTCTTTTGTAAGATAAACCTCGCCGCGCACTTCAAGCTCAAACTTGACCGGCAGTTTGAGCGGAACCGCCCTGATAGTTTTAATATTTCCGGAGACATCGTCCCCGCGCGCCCCGTCTCCCCGGGTAGAGGCCTGCATAAACTTTCCGTCTTTGTAAAACAGATTCACGGCCAGCCCGTCTATCTTGGGTTCCACTATGTACTCGGGCTCAATCTTCAGACTTTTTCTTACCCTCTCGTCAAAGGCCCTGAGTTCTTCCTCGCTGTAAGTATTGTCAAGAGAGAGCATCGGAACTTTGTGGGTAACCTGCTTAAAACCTTTCAGCGGTTCGCCGCCGACGCGCTGAGTCGGGGAATCGGGAGTGATCAGTTCGGGGAATTCAAACTCAAGAGCTTCGAGATGCTTCATCAGCATATCAAACTCAGTATCAGGAATCTCAGGCTTCGCATCTACATAGTATTTGCGCTCGTGGCAACGGATTTCTTCGCGCAATGCCTCTATTTCTGTCTTTGCCTGAGAAAGTTTCATATGTCTAATATTACAGAATACTCCTTTGAATCTCTACTGAAAAATGCTTAAAAGGATTACAAGTGAATTTTATGCGGGTGAGACATGTGCAGATGTGAACAATATCTGTTTCCCTGTTTGTTGTGCTGTATCAGCTATTAGTTATCAGTTATTGCTCTTATCCGTATACCCTGTAATCTATCTCCGGGAAGATATTATCCCTATACTCAATCCCCGAGAGATATTCCGGATCAACCCTACCGCTCTTTAGGCTGTCATAGAGGCGCGTGAATCTTACAATGTGCTCTTTCGTGCGGCGCACCGCGTAATTGACGTTTGTGCCGGTCTTCATTATAAACGCCCAGTCAGAAGACTGCGCAAGCAGAAGTTCCCTCGCCGCCTGGTTGAGCGCGCGCTTTTCAAGGTTGCCCGGAGAGTTGAATTTTTCAGCCAGCTCGCACATCCTGTCAGCCGCTTTGTGCAGGTGCCTGTAAACCCAGTCGTTCCCGCATTCCAACCAGACCTCGTGATAACCCTTGTAGCCCCAGCTCGATTCGCAGGGGGCGCAGACTTGATTCACGGGATACTCCGCCAGATACTCCGACGGAGTTATCATTTTAATAGTATCCTGATCGTAGTGCATCTTCCTGAAAAGGAAATTCAAAAAGTCAGGTCCTTCATACCACCAATGCCCGTAAAGTTCCGCGTCATAAGGAGAGATAATCAACGGCTTTCTATCCATGCCGGAAGCGAGCCACTCTATCTGTTTACCGCGGTTAAAGAGGAAGTTGCCCGCGTGCTCGGCGGTTCTGTCCAGCGCAACTTGCGGATCGTAGGGTTCCTTCTGCGGCGTCTCACCCGTTATTTTGTAATACTTTAGGCCGGTAAAGGTTCTGGTTCCGTCCGAATTAATGTAGGGTTTGATATACTCATACTCAAGATCAAAGCCGACATCGCGATAAAAGTCGCGGTAGTCGGTGTCGCCGGGATAACCCTCTTTTGCGCTCCAGACCTGCTTGCTGGATTCAACATCCCTGCCGAAAGCCGCAACACCGGACGGACAGAAGACCGGAGCAAATATTCCGTACTTAGGGCGGGGAACTCCGTACATGATACCGTGCGTGTCCACAAAGAAGAACTTGATTCCGTGATCTTTTAGCGTGTAGTCAACTCCCGGAAAATAAGCGCACTCGGCGAGCCAGATGCCGTTGGGTTTTCTTCCAAGGTGTTTTTCATGCGTGTCAACCGCCACCTTAATCTGGGCATTGATGGCCTTCTGGTTGATCATCAGCGGCAAATAGCCGTGAGTCGCGCAGCAGGTGATAATCTCAAGTTTTCCGGCATCCTGAATTTTCCGGAAAGCATTCACAAGGTTCTTGCCGTAACTTAAGAAATAATCCCTGGCTTCAACAAATTTCCAGTTATACATCTCAGCCGTCTTTCTGAACTCCGGCTGATACTCGGTGCGCTTCTTTTCTTTAGCCGTTAAATCTATGAGTTTTTCGATGTAGTGAAGAGCCCGGTCCTGAAGCAGCGGATCCGAAAGCATTGAAAGCAGAGGCGGTGTGAGCGACATCGTGACGCGAAAATCCACTCCGTCCTTTATCAGCCTCTCATAGACCAGCAAGAGCGGTATGTAGGTCTCAAAAATTGCTTCATAAAGCCAATCTTCTTCAAGGAAATCAGCGTGTTCCGGATGCCTTACATAGGGCAGGTGAGCATGGAGGACAACTGAAAGATAACCTTTCATTTATTTGGCCTCCTTTGTGTATTTGGACACGTCAATCGTATAGGCCCGGGTAAACCGGCTGCCGGCTGACCTTGCTTCTATGGTTATGGTGCGCTCCCCGTCATTTAAGTTGAATCTTGTGCCAAAGGTTCCGTCAGACGCGAGTTTTACCGGCTTACCGTTCATCGTAACTGCCGCGTCAGATTCTGTCGCACCGTAGATAATTATTTCGGCGCCGACACGCAGCCAGAATAGCGGAGCGTTCCCCTGCCCGCCTCCGGGACTTGACCAGCTTGAGAGCCAGCCGGAGGAACCGGCGTGAAAAGCATCCGAACTGCCCTGAGGGTTTCTTTTACCTGCCGTACTTCCTTCTAAGGCGCCCGCCGCGCCCGTGTTTCCGGTTACTGCCTTGCCCCCAAAACCGGTCTGATGCCATTCCTTGGGATAGCTTCTTTTCATTAATTCCGCCGAGATATTCCATTCTTCATCCAGCACCGAAGCAACTGAATCGGCCGGAGTTTTGATAGTATTAGACCTTGTGTAGGGAGTGAATTTTCCGTCAGGGATCAAAAGTCCTATTTCAGCAACCCATCTGCGGTTGGGATCTCCGGCATGAAGGTACCACGAAGAAGCTCCCTCTGAAATTCTCACATCTAAATGCCTGTTGCCATTCCTGCCGTCAAAGATCACGTTCGTAACATCATAGACTCTTAGCAGCGTCACTCCGGCGTCGAAACTGCCCGAAAGGCGGCTTCTCATTGAAGCGACAGCATCACGGTTTACTTCCCAGTAAGCAAAGAGCCAATGGGAATCCCTGGCCATAAGGACTATGCGGGTTTCGCCGTAAAAAGACGGGAATAATGAGTTGTAATCCTCGTCAGGTATAAAGACCGAGAAAGGTTTTTCACTTAAGATGCCGGAAGGAATTCTCTGTTCGGCTTTTTTTTCCGGCGTTTCTGCACTCTGTTCTTCTTCCAAAACCGGAGCCGTCTTCACCGCCGGCGTTTCCGGCGTTTTCTTTAAAATAGTTCTCTCGGCAGCTTCAGGCGCTTTGCCGGCGAGCTTCGCTCTGGCTTTGGCCAAAAGAGCCGCTGCCGGTTTTATTATTTTCTTGCCCGAAGGAAGCTTTAGGCCTCCTTCAGCGGCACCGCCTGGAACCGCTTTGCTTGGTTTTCTTACGAAATCCATGTGTCTCCTTAAAATAGTTCCAGCTGAGCCTGCCGCGCAAGCTCTCCTTCGTCAAAAAGCACTATCTTCCCGGAAACACCGTCATAACCGGGATAGATCCGCAGATCTCCCTTCCTGGACTTTATGATGCCTTCCGCAACTGCCAAAGGGGCTATCCTTCGGACCTCCTGCTCAGGCAAGTCCAGAAGCAGGTCAAACTCGCTGCCGGCTTTTTCAACAAGCCGAAGATAGGCATCCCTGACCCGCTGCGAGCCCGAGTCCGTGTTGAGGCAGGAAGCCAGTATTTCATCTAGAGGCATAACATTCCTGAAGGGCAGGTATTTCCCGTAGGCCTCATTCTCTGTCCGGTCCGCCAGTTCTTCTACCCGCTGGAGCACTCCCGGTTTTACGGGGCCGCGGCAAACCGTGCAGTTATGTCCGGTACTCCTGCTTTCAAGCGGCGTGTAATAAGTTCCGCATTCCTTGTGACCGCTCAGGTAATGCTTTCCTTCCTCCGGGAAAAACTCAATGGTATAGAGCAGTTTATCCCGGTGCTTGTACTGCAAGGCGTTCTTTATCTCAAAATAGTGAAGCGCAGTGTCAAAGACACAGGCTTCCCTGCCGATAGTCCACGGTGAATGCGCGTTAGAGCCGGAAATCATTGTAACACGGTCAAGGCAGGAGAGCCTCGCGCCCATTTTCGGGTCGGCGGAAAGCCCGGTTTCCGCGGCGAAAATATATTTTGTGTATTGCCCGAAGCATTCCTCCAAAGAACCATACCCTCCGCTGCCGAGAACCGAGAAGCCCGGAGCAAAGATATGCGATGGCACGACAAAACAATCCATAGAGACATCGCAGACTATCCTTACGAGTTCGGAAGCTTCTAGATTCAGTAGAGGGCGCCCTCCGGTGTTAAGATCGCCGTATTTAGAAAGAACCTTATTGATCCGCTCGATATGCTCAAAACCCGGGGAAAATATCTGCAACTGTATCTTTTTACTTCCGTTCATCCCGCCGTAAACGCAGTTTACTTCACCCGACAGGATGAAATGCGAGTCGTTAAACTTAAAAAGGCCGTCGCCGAGCGGTTTAAGCTTTCTTTTGAGTTCGGAGAGCCAGAGAGGATGTGTGATGTCCCCCGCGGAAAGAAGATCAAGACCTTTGTATTGCGCCCACTTAGAGAGGGATTCAAGGTCCATGTCGCGGGAAGCGCCAAGACTATGCTTGCTGTGTATATGAAAATCAGCCCTAAATTTCATTTGGAAATTCCCAGTTAGAATGTGGCATCGTGTAGATTATATACCATTTAAAGTGAAAGGAAAAATGATTTTTTCGTCAGAGCAGCCCGGCCGCAGGAGACGCAGCTGCGGAGATTAAAACTTATTTATTACGGCGCCTGCCGGAAGTTTCGGATAAAAATAGGTGGACTTGTGCGGCATACGTTCAAGTTTCACGGCCGTCTTCCTTATATCTGCCGGGGAAATGGCAGGAACCAGGAAAGCGGCTTCAAAGCGCTTTGAATCCGCAGCCGTTAGGGTCTCCCGTAAATCCCTTATATATGCGATATCTTTAACGGGCGGCAGGGCTTTGAGCACAAGGTGATGAAGCACGCTGGTAGAGAGTCTTTTCCAGGCGGCTGACCTTTTAAGCGCTATTTTAAGGGGGATGTTGCGGGTCCGGGGTTTCAGGGAATAGCATTTTCCGCCGGTGTAGAATACGAGTTCTTTCTTGGAAGCCGTTGGAGCGCAGGGAGTAACGGAAAAATCTTTACCCAGCCGCTCAAGAAGCACTTTAAGGGTAACTGGAGTTGAAAACTTCACGACCCTGTGCGTCGGGCAAACCGCCAGGCCAAAATCCTGCATTGAGACAAGCGCAAAAAGCGTAAAATTCCAGGGAGCCTCGGGACGCCTGCCGTACTTCTTCTCATTTTCTTTTCTGTAGGCTAACGCGGTTTCGTATCTGTGATGCCCGTCTGCTATAAATATTCTCCGGCGCTTCATAAACGAAACTATTCCTGAGACCGCTGCGAGCTCCGTAATCCTCCAGATTTTTCCTTTTACGCGCTGCCCGCCGTCTCGCAGTGTAAATTTCAGGCCGGGCTTTGATTTTTTAATTACCGACCAATTGAACTTCCCGTCATAAACCCCGAAAATAGGACTCGTATGAGCTTTGCAGGCCCGTAAAAGCTTTAGCCGGTCCTGCTTGTGCTTCGGGAAGGTTTCCTCGTGAGGCAACACCTGTTTTTTTGAGAACTCTTCCGCCTTAACCAGCGCGTAAAAACCTGTGCGTTTAAAGAGCCGTCCGTCCGACTTAAAAGTTTGTTCAAGCAGATAAAAAGCAGGCTGTTCATCGCGCGTCAGGATGCCTTTAGAAACCCACCCGGCAAGCTCGCGCGCCGCTCCGCGGTATTTCGCGTCAGTCTTGCCTTTTCTGAAATCCGCCCTGACGATATTGAAAGGTGAAGCCGCGTAATAGGCCTCCCTGAGTTTGGGGGAAATAACATCATAGGGAAGAGTAAGCATCCTGCTCAGGTTTCCTGCCGTTTTGGCATTATATGTGAGGCCCCTAAAGGGCGCTATCTGCGGCAATGAACCTCTCCCAAAAAAACTCCCTTGCTGTGCAAGGGAGTTTTTTTCCTTTCCGGCTGTCGTTATTAAACGACGGCCGCATCAATGCGCTTTTTCAATGATTCCTTAGGCTGAACACCCACCATCTGTTCCAGCACCTTCCCGTCCTTGAAAATCATCACGGTAGGAATGCTTCTGATGCCGTACTTTGCCGCAATGCCAGGGTTATCGTCAACATTTACCTTGCCCACTTTAACCTTACCCTCGTATTCCTTGGCAAGTTCTTCTATGGTCGGCCCCAGCATTCTGCACGGCCCGCACCATTCAGCCCAGAAATCCACCAACACAGGTGCAGCTGATTTCAGCACATCCGCTTCAAAATTCGCATCCGTAAAAGTCAACGCCATTTTTATACCCTCCACTGCTATTTTAACCGCCTTAGCTAAAATGTTGTATGATACAGGTCAGTTATTCTGTTTTGCCGCTTTTGCCTTCTCCAGCGCGTCTTTAGCCAGCTGGCACGCTTTGTCCGCGCCTTCTTTCGCCTTTTGGAAATTGGCGTTTTCCATGTCCGTCTTAGCCGCCGCGAGCGTATCGGCCGCAGTCTTCATTATATCCGCCAGCGAAGCTTCAGCACCGGCGTCCTTGGCGGCAATAACCGCCGCATTGGCCTTCGCCATAGAATCATTGGCCTTCTCAACGTCGTCTATCGCTTTTCTGGTTTCGCTGCAGGCGTTTGCAGCCAACGACTTTGCCGCTGCATATCTCTTTAAACGCACATTATTGTTTGCGTCCCAAAGATTATCTTTGATTTCCTTTATCTTCTTGCCGTAGGTCTTATCCAGTCCGACCTCGGTCGCGAAGACCAGGCTTTTTTCCGTCTCGGCTATAAGCTTCTGAACCTCTCCGGGAAGTTCCTTAACGTCAGTTGCCAGCTGCGAAGCTTTCAAGGCCAGCTCCTGCGCCTTAACGTAATCGTCCTTTCCGAGTAAATCTTTGGCTGCGGCAAGGTTCGACAACGCGTCAGAGAAGGTATCCTGCATATCGTTTTTTGTCGGAACAACCTCGGCTGATTTAAGATCGCTTTGCGCTCTTTCCACTGCAGCCGACGCGGAATCATAAGCGGCTTTATCAGATGGTTTTATGTACTTCGAACAACCCGCGGCCATGAACAGGGTCAGCCCGGCCGCCACGCTGAAACTTACGGCCTTATGCATTATTCCTCCGTCTCTACAGCTCAAGATGTCTATTCCTTTGTTTTCTTCAAACCCTGCTCGAGATTTCCTATCAAGGGCCTGAGCATGGTTGTAAATTCCATGGGGAAAATATATTTAGTGGAAGGCGAGTTGCCAAGCGCCTTAAGCGTCTCAAGATACTGCAAACTCATGGTCTTCTCGTCTATGCTCTTCGCGGCTCCGAAAATATTCGCAAGCGCCTGGGCATAGCCTTCCGCTTCCAGCATCTGAGCCTGTTTTTTGCCTTCCGCTTTAAGAATCGCAGACTGCTTTTCGCCTTCGGCGATTGTTATCGCGGCCTGCTTGGTGCCGTCAGACTCCGTAACAACAGCTCTTCTGTGCCTTTCTGCCGCCATCTGCTTGGTCATCGCGGTCTGGACTTCTACCGGGGGCTGAATCTCTCTTATTTCCACGGAAGTTACCTTCACACCCCACCTGCCGGTCACCTCGTCAAGCTTGGTCCTCAAAACATCGTTTATCTGTTCCCTCTTCGCGAGCACATCATCCAAAGCGATATCTCCGACTACAGCGCGAAGCGTGGTCGTCGCTATTCCCTGCGCGGCTCCGGCAAAGTTCCTGACCTGTATTACCGAGGCCGAAGGATCAACCACCTTCCAATATATAAGGAAGTCCACCGAGATGGGCGCATTATCCTTCGTTATGCAGGTCTGCTCAGGTATTTCAAGATAGGATTCGCGCAGGTCAACTTCTACCACTTTATCTATAATCGGTATAACAATCACAATGCCCGGCCCCTTCTCGCCCTGGGTCCTGCCCAGGCGAAAGAGCACCAGTCTTTTGTATTCGGGCACAATCCTTACAATATTTACAATCATAATAAACGCAACAACAGCCAGCACTAAGACTAAAAATATGCCTGAAGTCATACTTCCTCCTGCCTGCCTATTCTTTAGCGGATCTTTCTGCCGGCTCCACTATAAGTTTGATTCCTTCCACCCGCAGCACCTTGACTCTTTCGCCTTTCAAAACCGGTTTGCCGTCAGCTGAAGCTGCCGACCAATCTTCTTTGTTCACAAAGACTATTCCAACCGGATCTATTGTCAGCTTAACTTCGCCGAAAGCCCCGACTAAGCTCTTTATGCCTATAACCACCCGGTTTTTAAGGGCTTTTATTCCAAGGCTGATGATTATAGCAAAAAACAGGGCGCTAATCACTACCATTGTAACGACTACCATAATAGACATCTTAAAATACGGCAGCATCGGAGAAAAAAGCATAAGAGAACCCGCAAAGAGCGCTACGATTCCGCCCGCGGCCAGCGCACCGTGCGCGGTGGCTTTAATTTCCAGGACGAAAAGCGCGACAGCCAGAACAAGCAGTATTACGCCTGCCGTGCTTATTGAAAGCGCCGTAAAAGAAAAACAGGCCAAAAGAACGCAGACCCCGCCGGCCAGCCCGGGGAAAATGGCTCCCGGCGAAAAGAGCTCAAAGATGATACCGTAGAGACCTACCAGAAAAAGTATATACGCGATTGTAGGATCTCCCAGTGAATTCTGAAATTCCTCGCGCCAGTTCATCTTTAGTCTTACTATTTTGGCATTCTTTGTACGAACCGTAACTTCCGGTCCGCTTAAGAGTTTAAACTTCTTCCCGTCTATTTTCTCAAGCAACGAGGCAGTATCCTCGGCTATGGCATCCGTAACACCGAGCTTTAACGCTTCAGTTTCCGTAACTGACACGCTCTTCCGGACAGCCTCATCGGCCCAGGCAATATTTCTGCCGCGCTTTCCCGCAAGCGATCTTATATACGCCGCTGCGTCATTTGTTATTTTCTCGGACGCCAGCTTCCCGTCAACATAGACCGGATGGGCCGCGCCCATATTCGTGCCTGAGGCCATCGCGACATAATCAGCGGCCAGGGCAATGAAAAGCCCTGCCGAGGCCGACCTCGCTCCCTTCGGCGCGACGTGAACTATCACGGGAACTTTGGAATCGAGCATCTTCTTGATGATATCCCGCATTGAATCGTTCATGCCTCCCGGAGTGTCAAGTTCCAGCACAACACACTCCGCTTTAAGCTTTTCCGCTTCTAAGATGCATCTTTCCAGGTAGGCAGCTGAGGGCTGGCTAATAGCCCCGTGGAACTCCGCGACCGCAACCGTCCCGGCAAAGAGCGAAGAATAACCTCCAAGCAGGAAGAAGAGAGTGAACAGTTTTAGTTTCATATTTTAATCCTCTTCACGGCGGCAAGATACGCCCCGTAAATTGCCAGTGAGGGATCAAGGACATCAGCGGCAGTTATTGAGTCAGCAAGCAGAGGGGCAAAACCGCCCGTAAGAACTGTTTTTGCTCTGAACTTTTTCTTAGCGAGCCGTAAGACGCCTTCGGCCAGGGAGCTTAAGCCCCAGTAAGCGCCGTTTCTGATGGCCGCTTCAGTGTCAAGCGCCTCAAACCCGGTGGGCTTTCCGTATCTGACCTTTGGCAGCAGGGCCGTCTTCTTTTCAAGGTATTCAGTGAAAAGCGGGGCGCCCGGCATTATCAAACCTCCGGCGAACTCGCCTTTCCGGTTAACGATATTCAAGGTAGTGGCGGTTCCAAGATCCAGGACCGCAACAGGCCGGCCGTACTTTTCTCCGGCGGCAAAAGCTGCAAGCAGGCGGTCTATGCCGAGGCTCTCCTGCTTCTTGTAAAGGTTCCTAATGGGAACATCCCTGTTTTCTAATTCGAGAGCCGCCGGGAGAGTTTTTCTCAGCGCCGAAGAAAGCGCCGGTACCACCGAGAAAAAGACGACAGGATTCTTCCGCGACTTTGCAAAGGATCCGGCAAGCAGGACTCCTCTTTTAGTGGCCGGAAATATTTTCAGCGCTTTCTGCGCTTTAGCCTCTGCCAGCCAGACTTTAACGGCTGTGTTGCCTATGTTCACAATAATGAGTTTAATTGACATCTCCCGTAACCGCCTTTTTAACTGTGCCGTCGGCAAGCCTTATCAAGAGCGAACAATCAGCGTCGATATCTTCCGCAACACCTTCTATGACTTCGCTCCCTGACTGGATCCTGACTTTTTTCCCGAGAGTAGCGCACTTTCTCTTCCATTTTCGGATTATCGGTTCCGGACCTTCCTGTTTAAAAAGATCGTAATATTCCTCCAAACACTTTAAGACTTCAGCCAGCAATTTCACGCGTGAGACCTCTTTCTGCAGCTCAATCTTAAGCGAAGTGGCCCTGGCGCGGACTGATTCAGGCAGATCGTTCTTTGAGAGGTTGACATTTATGCCTATGCCGATGATGAGGTAGTTTACGGCATCCATCTCCGCTTTCATTTCAGTAAGAATGCCGCAAATTTTTTTGCCGTTCAGCAAGACATCGTTCGGCCATTTAAGTTCAGGGTCTTCTCCTGTAACTTTTTTTACCGCGTCATGCACCGCCAGACCGGCAATGAAGGTCAACTTAGGCGAGTGATAAGGGCTTATCTTCGGGCGCAGTATGACGGAAAACCAGAGCCCGGTCTTTTCCGGAGAGATCCAGGTCCTGCCGAGCCGCCCCTTTCCCGCGGTCTGTTTCTCCGCGGTAACAACCGTTCCTTCCGGAACTTCTTTTTCAGTGAGCCGGGCTGCCATATCATTTGTCGATCCAATCTCGTTAAAACAGTAGAGTTCCCTGCCGATGTACTTTGTAGAGAGCGCGTGCTCTATTTCCGCCGGCAGGAGCAGGTCCGGCGCGGTAAGCAGCCGGTAGCCGAGATTCGTGTGGCTCTCGAATACATACCCCTGATCAATCAGTGAATGAATATGCTTCCAGATGGCCGTCCGGCTGACCTTGAATTTTTTGCTGAGCGCCTCGCCTGAAAGGTATTTTTCCCCGGAGGTGCGAAGCAGCGAGAGTATTTCTTCTTCCGTGCCGCCCTTTCTCACGCTTTTATCTCCCCAAATTGCTCTTCATATTTCCTGAGATTCTCAGCGAGCGCCGCGGCTAAACTCTTCATATGGGCAGGCGACGTTATAATCCTGGCGCTCACCTTGTTCTTACTCTGTTGCGGCAAGACAAAAGCGAAATCGATCATAAACTCCGTGGGAGTATGCGCTATAGCGGCAAAGTTGGCATAAATACCCTTCGCAGTTTGCTCGTCTATATCCAGGTTTATCGGTGAATTTCCGTTGCCTCCGGCCATAATGCCTCCTAAAACAGTTAATCAGGCTTGAGCTTAGACAGCTCTTTGCCTCTGAATTTTCCAAATTTCTGATACCTGGCTTTTGTCCGACACATAGACATTATCATATAAATTGACGGTAGTGCAACAATGGCTTGGCAGTATCCGGACCCGATCCCCCGGTAAAAGCGAACCCTGGGTAAGCTTAAGCCGCGTGTGCTCCTCATTCAGCTTCTCAATGCTTCCTGTTTTATCAAGCAACGCTGGCATACCAAACTCCGAAGTTAACGCCTTGTGTCCCGCATCCGCCGTGTACACACCCTTACCCCTTGAGGCCAGGACAGTAGTATGAACGCACAGGGCAGGAATAAATTCTTTCCTTATAGCCGCGTACTTGGCGTCCATAAAGACATAGGAGCCCGGCTGAATATCTGTAACGCCGGAATTTTTGCCGGTCAGATCATAGGTGCCGGTGCCTCCGGCGGAAACAATTTGGCATTTTATATTCTCGTTTAAAAGAAGTTTTCGAGCGCCGGCCAGAAGCTCAACCGCCGCTGACGCCGTTTTTATCCTTTCTTCCCGGTCAGAAATCAGCACGGCATGCCCCTCATAGCCTTGCAGGCCTTTGAATTCTATATTTGGACAGGCAAGAACCTTTTTCACAAAATGAACGGTATCCTCTCCGGGTTTTCTGCCGGCCCGGTTCATGCCTATGTCGACCTCTACCAGCACTTTCAATTTAACGCCTGCCGCTCCGGCGAGCTTGTCAAGCAGCCTGAGGTTGTTTTCAGAATCCACACAGAGCAGGACTTCAGGAGCAAGGTCGCAAAGGCTCAAGAATCTTTCTATCTTAGCCTGCTCAACCAGCTGGTTCGCGAGCAAGACGCTTTTTATTCCGCCTTTAACCAGCGCCTCCGTTTCGTCTATCGTCTGCGCGGTAATTCCTACGGCTCCCGCTTTTATCTGCAGGCGGGCTATCTCAAGACATTTGTGGGTTTTGAAATGCGGTCTGATGCCGATATGGTTCTTCCTGCCGAAATCGGCCATCAGCTTGATGTTTTGCTTTAGCAGTTCAAGGTCGAGCACCAGGGCGGGCGTTATGATTTCTTTCATTTCTGCTCCAGAGCGGCAATGACAGCCCTGCAGAAGTCCGGCAGGTCATCCGGATTTCTTGAGGTTATGAGGTTGCCGTCTATAACAACTTCTTTGTCCACAAAATTTGCCCCTGCGGCGACCATATCATCCTTTACGGCCATAAAAGCCGTGGCTGTTTTTCCTTTAAGTATTCCCGCGGAAACCAGCACCGAGCCGGCGTGGCAGATTGCGGCGATAACCTTGCCTGCCTTATAAGAATCAGACACCAGTTTAACCGGCGCTTTGAAGCGCCTTATGAAATCAGGAGCCCAGCCGCCGGGAATGATTACGGCGTCAATTGAATTAAAATCCACCTTATCGGCCGTGGTTGTTGTCTTAATCGGATAGCCGAACTTTCCGTGATAGAGCTCCGCGCTGCCGGTTCCCGCGACGATCACTTCGGCGCCTTCTTCCTTGAACCTGTAGTAAGGATACATAACTTCCATGTCCTGGAACTGCTCAGCCACGAGAATTACTATGCGCTTTCCTTTAAGAGACATTGTCCCTCCCTGTTAATCAGAATCTCAAAACACAAATCACAAATTCCAAGCACCAAATCCCAAATAATAACAAAACAACATAAAAGAAAAGGCAGAAACTACAATTTCTTTGTCGTTTTACTTATTCCTGTTTTTGGTCTTTATTTGGTGCTTGTGATTTGAGATTTGGTGCTTGTTTTATTAATACTTTCCCAATTCCTTCGCCAACCTAATAAACTCCTGAAATTGCGTCAGGGAGACGCTGTCCGGAATTGAATGATCCGTTGCCACGATGTAGCCGCCGTTCGTTTTCATCATAGGAATCAAATGGCGCATCTCGTCCCACATCATTTGCGGTATCTTGTAGGACATAGCGTTAAGCCCGCCCATAAAGGTCAGTTTATCTCCGAACTCTTTCTTTAGTTTCTCCGGGTCCATACCGGCCTTGACTTCAAGCGGGTTAAGCATATCAAGCCCCATCCCAACCAGGTCGGGAACGAACGGCATCACATCTCCGCAGGAATGCAGGTGCGCTTTCATTCCGTTAGCATGCGCGAATTCTATGCACTGCTTGTGGAAGGGCTTGAGAAGCTCACGGTACATATCAAGCGAGAAAAACTGGTTATATTTGTAGCCCATATCATCATACCAGAAAACTTCGTCGAACTTATAACCTTCATCCAGAATCAGTTTTATCTGGCTCAGGTTCAGTTCCAGGTGAGCCCTGAACATATCCTGCATCCATTCCGGGTCTTCTATAAGAGTCATCAATACCCGTTCAGTGCCGACCATCCAGGAATGCGTCACATCAAATCCAAACCAGTTTACGAGGCCCATCCAGGCGCCTGCTTCCCTGTTCTTTTTGTAGTTAGCTTTTAAAAAATCCCATTCGATGCGGTCTTTTGAGGGAGTCATCCGCGCCTTAGCCTTTTCCCAGGAGTCGCGGGAGGTTATTGTAAAGTCAATAAACTCGGGGGTGCTGCCGGCGTGCTTCCAGTTCTTCATCGTAACGCCCCATTTCGACTTCTTTATTATGTAGTCGTTCGTTTCTTCAACAACTTCCTGCGGGTAACGCGGTGAATTGTCGCAGATATGCCAGCGGCAGTACTTATCCATACCGAAGAAGTCCTGAAAATCGGCGCCTTTCGGCATGCCTTCTCTTTCCCATCTCTCAATGGCTGTCGGCCAGGGATTATCGATTATCGGGCATCGGTCGGCTTCCTTATGTTCAACTATCAATTTCACTCTCTCTCTTGTTGTCAGTTCTTTCATCGTGAACTCCTATAATGCCGAATGTTTCAGCAATGCCAGGCAGAATGCCATTGCCGGCAGGAACGGAACCAGCAGAAAGAGGTACGGGTAGCCTTCTATGATTTCAACCTCAAAATACCCGCAAGATAGAACATAACACAGGTGCACCGGCGAAAGCAAGACTCCGGCATAACCGCTGATAAAGGCGAAGGAAAGCATAGGAATATTATAACCTGTCCCTTGCGCCAGAAACGGCAGGATAAGAGGGAAGGCGATGCCGACATAGGCCT
The DNA here is from genome assembly GCA_903861835.1 of Candidatus Firestoneibacteriota bacterium. GTDB lineage: Bacteria > Oederibacteriota > D2-FULL-39-29 > D2-FULL-39-29 > CAIOVX01 > CAIOVX01. The sequence continues at coordinate 46,891 of CAIOVX010000087.1, forward strand.
GGACTACCCCTGTGAGGAGGCCTGCGATAAACGGCAGAGCGAAAACGATCAGTAACGGACTGACCTTCGCGAAAAGGAAATAGAAATTCAACTGTCCGATAGCACCCGAGATATCCAGCATGTTCTTAAAATACATAACGCCGAATATAAGCAGAAGTATCTCAACGGAGAGAGCTTTCTTCAGAAGAGCCGGGAACAGCCTAAGTTCTATGCGGTAACTTATCTGCAAAGTAATAATTACCGCAAGAAGCGCGGGAATAAACAGCCTGTTGTTAAGCAGGACGGCCGCCGCAATGAAAAGCACGGGAAGAGTTCCCTCGAGAATACTCAAGATATGCTGTTTAAAACTGTTGCCGTCTTTAGGCATATCAGCGGGTTTTGGCACCTTGTTAAATGAGACAAACCAGCCGGTGACCAGCATAAAGACCACAAGCGGCCACTGGCAGGAAACAAAAGAGGAGATGGCCACTCCTGTAATTGCCGAAGCCAGTAGCAGGCCGGGATAAAGAGGCAAGATCGGTTCCCAGATATGTCTGAACCAGTAATTCGCAAAAGCCTTTTTTGAGGACTTCATATAGGAGCCTTTCAGGGCTTCCCCGACCATAGGAGCGGAAAACCTCGCGCCGCCGGCAGAAGGGAGTACCCCGAGCAGCACGGGGAAAAAAACGGCAACTTTCCTCGGGTCCCGAAGCAGGTGCCCGGCGGAACCTATCATCCGGTCAAAAACGCCGGCTGTCCTCATTACCGATTCAAGCAGGCCAATCAGGTAAAGAATTAACATGAGTTCCACGGTTATGAATGAGCCGGTCTTGGGATCAGGTTCAAAGACCGTGCGGAGAATATTGCGGAAGAGTTCAACATAATCTATGCCAAAGAGCGGCACCAGGAATAAAGCGGAGAGTATCAGTGAAAGGCCCAGAGAGAGTTTCAACCGGAGCGCAAGGATTATCAGGATAAAAATAAAACCTATCTTGAAGATTATCCAGAAGTCCGGAGCGGCAACGATCATTGGCTACATCCTTGACGGGGCAGAAACCCCCAGGAGGTCCAGCCCTTTCTTTATCACCTTGCGAACGGCATTGATGAGCACCAGCCTGGCAAGCGTGAGCTCCAGATCTTCGGTAACAACCCTGTGCTTGTTATAAAAAGAATGAAACAGCCCGGCAAGCTCCTCAAGGTACTTTGGCACCAGATGCGGGGCGCTTTCAAGCGCTGCATGAAGCAGGGTGTCCGGCAGATTATTTATCTTCTTGAGCAGTTCCAGTTCTTCAGGCTCTTTGAGCAGGGAGAGTTTCACTTCCGAAGCTTTCTTGGGCTCAATCCCCGAAGTTTTGGCGTGTTCAATAACATTGAAGATCCTTGCGTGGGCATACTGGACGTAAAAAACTGGATTCTCGTCAGTATGCTTTTTAGCAAGGTCCATATCAAAATCCAGGTGGCTCTCAAGGCTGCGGCGGAGGAAAAAGTATTTTGCCGCATCCGGACCGACATCTTCCACCAGCTCATCCATAGTAATAAAGCTGCCCTTGCGCTTGCTCATTTTGAAGGGCTGCCCGTCCTTGATTAGATTTACCTGCTGAGCAATAAGCACCGAAAAATCTTCAGTTTTATGACCGAGCGCGATTACAGCCGCCCTCATTCTCGGAATATACCCGTGATGGTCAGGCCCCCAGATGTTTATAAGTTTGTCGGCCCTGTCAAATTTCTCCTTATGATAGGCAATATCTGCCGACAAGTAGGTTAGCTCGCCGTCTTTCTTGATGAGCACCCTGTCTTTGTCATCCCCGGCGTTTACCGCAGTGGACATAAACCAGACAGCGCCGTCCTCTTCCTTGAGCAGCCCCTTTTCCGCGAGCATTGCCGCCGCCGCTTTAACTTTATTGTTTACCGGGTAGCGTTTCAGGATTGGAAGGTCAGGAAGCTTCTTTTCTTCAGGCGCGTGAAGCAGGAGTTCAGGATACCACAAATCGAATTCAACGCCGTACGAAGAAAGGCTTTTACCCTGATCGTTAACCATCCAGCCAAGCCCTTTCGACTTAAAAATAGAAATCCTTTTCTCTTCCGGGAAAACAAGATATTTGTCCCCATCCTCGCTCTTTATCCTGCCTGCAATATCTTTAACATATTCCCCGGCGTAGCAGTCTTCCGGAAATACTATCTTTTTGCCGAATAGTTCTTCGTAGCGCAGGCTTATTGACTTTCCAAATATATTGGTCTGGTTGCCAACATCGTTGATGTAGAACTCTTTGGTAACCGAGAAACCGGCGTTCTTGAGAAGGTTGGCCAGGCAGCTGCCTACTGCCGCAGCCCTCGCGTTAACTACGTTAAGCGGGCCTACCGGATTAGCGCTGACAAATTCTATATTTATCCGGGTACCGCGCCCTGCGTCTGACTCTGCGAAACTCTCGCTTTCATCAACCTTTAACAACAGGTCAAAGAGGTGCCCTTCGCTAAGAAAAAAATTAATGAACCCGGCGCCGGCTATCTCGCATTTTGAGACCATAGTTTTATCGACTATTAGGCGCGCGAGTATCTTCTCCGCGGCTTCACGGGGATTTATTTTAGTGCGCTTCGCTATCTGCATGACGAAATTGGTTGATAGATCCCCAAACTTCAAGTGCCGGGGAACATCAAACCCTATTTCTATGCCGTCGGATTCAAACCCGGCTTCACTTGCTGCTTTTTTTAGCGCGCTTTTTAGGTTTTGCCTTACTTTTTCCAGCATCCTTCGTCTTTTTCTCCTTTGTGAATAATGCGTCGCCCCAGAGCCGCTCGAGAGCGTAAAACTCTCTCGTAGTCTGCTCAAAAACGTGCACCACTACATCACTGTAATCCAGCAGAGACCAGTTGCTCCCGCGGTCCTGCTCGCGGTGAGTAGCCCAGACACCTTCAAGCCTCAGTTCTTTCTCAATATTGTCCGCAATTGCTTCGCAGTGCGGAGAGGAATCCCCGCTTACGATCACAAAATAATCCGCGATGTAATTAAGACCCTTCAGATCCAGTATTGAAATATTCTCACCCTTCTTGTCTTCCGCAAGCTCTATGATTCTGTTAACAAGCCGTTTCCCTTCCATTATTCCTCCCTGATGTGTTCTTGCTTCCTGAGCGCGGTTCTGGTCTCTCGCGCATCCGTCTTCCAGTAACTTATCCCGTTAATATTCACCGGCTCACCGGGAAGGGTCTCCATCCTTGCGTCGCTGAGCCTGTAATTCCTGAAAACCGTATAGAGCCTTATAACATTCCCGACAGGCAGGTTCGTCTTTACATTTCTTTTTATAATAGAATATACCTTCGGTATCTTCTCCGGAGTCAGACGCGTCTTGGCCTTATCGAGGAAGGCCGCCACAAATTTCTGCTGCCGCTCAATTCTGCCGATATCCGCGGCAGGATCGCTCCTGAACCTTAGATATTTCACTGCGGCTTTCCCGTCCAGTTTCTGCAGCCCGGGTTTGAAATCAATGTATAACCCGCCCGCCGTATCCGTGTAACGCATGCTTTTCTTTATGTCCAGCTTGATTCCGCCGAAAAGATCAACAATTTCCTCAACTGCCCCGTAATCCACCATAAAATAATACAGAATAGAAAGCCCTGCCAATTTCTCAACTTCCTTTCTCACCTCGTCAGCCGCGGCCGCATGCCCTCTTTTCACGAAGACGGAGGCGTAGATAGAGTTGATCTTCATCTCGCGCCCGCCGTAATTCACGAGAGTATCCCTGGGGATAGAGAAGAAGGTTATCTTCACTGCCTTCAAATCCATTACCGCGGCCATAATGGTGTCGGAATGCCTGCTGTTTTTCTCAACTTCATCAGCGCCCAGCAGCAGGATATTCATGCCGTTGTCGCGCGCTGAAAAATAATACACGGTTATTGCCGCTGTTCCGAGCAGCAGCGCGATTATGAGAAACCATTTTATCAATTTACGCATTTTTTTACAAATGATTCCAGCACCTTTATCGACAGGTGGTGAAGCCTTTTCTCCTTACGCGCGACGAAAACAATGCCGGCTAGAAGCGCCGAAAGCATTGCCGCGTCAAGGCTTTTCTTTGAAAGAGCGCGCAACTCCTTGACTCCTTTATAGGAGCGCCCGGGTTCAATCTTATCCGCCAGAAAGACGGCTTTTGCGAGCCCGTCCATAGCTGCGCTCCCGATCACATGGTTGCTTACAGCTTCCAGCACAGAACGGTCTTTAACCCTAAAGAGCCTCTTTGCTATCTCTTCCCCTACCTTCGCATGCCAGAGAGCCGGTATGCGCTTTTCTTCCGCAGTGTAGCGTATGCGGCGAAGAAACGGCTCAACCTCCGGCGAAGTAAAGTTTTTGCCCGCATCATGCAGCAGGCCGGCAAGCTGGGCCTTTCTTCCCGACAACCCGTGCAGCTCTGCCAGCCGGCGCGCAGTCTCTGCCACGCGCAGTACATGTCCGTATTTTTCGCGGCTTAGGTTCCTTTTCAGGAATGCCTTTATGTCAGTGTTTGTATAGTTTTTCATCCGCAATGTACTTTTCTACTTCCCTGGGGACCATGTAATGTATGCTTTTGCCGGATCTTATCAGGCTCCTAATTTCGGTTGAGGAAACCTCTATATCTCTTACATTCAGAAAGTGCCCCACGTTCCTGACTTTTTTCTCAATGGTATCGTGCTCCGGCCTTGTCATAACTACGAACTCACATTCATTTATAAGCTCATTAATATCTTTCCAGGTGTGCAGAGCCGGCAGTATATCTGCGCCAACAATAAAAAAGAGCCTGGCGTCAGGGTGCTTCGCCTTGAAATAGCGCACAGTATCTATGGAGTACGATTTCCCCGCCCTCTTAAGTTCAACATCGGAGAGCGTAAAACCCGGGTTGTCGCGAATGGCCAGCTTAACCATCGCCTGCCTGTGTTTTGCCTCAAGCATGTCACTGCCCACTTTATGAGGCGGCGTTCCGCAAGGGATAAAATACATTTTCTCAAGTTTCAATTTGGTAAGTATGTCCTGGGCAACTATAAGATGGCCCAGGTGCACAGGATTAAAAGTGCCGCCGAATAAACCGATTCTCTTGTTCAATGTGCCCCCTTTGCTAAAAACAGCAAGACCTTAATAAAGGTGCCCCAGGCTGATATAGAATATACCTTCCGAAGCCCTATCCGTCCTTCTTCCCAAATCCAGCCGGAGTACGACAGGAGCGCTCATGAGAGGGAAAACATGAACGCGCAGTCCTAACCCGACGCTATTTCTGAAACTTCCCGCCGCGAGTCCGCCGAAGCCGTCACAGACAACCCCGGTATCCGAGAAAACGCCGAGGGCAATTTTCTTTAGGAGAAGCCAGTTGAGCGGCGCGAACCCGTAGTCAATATTGTCGATTAGGGTTATTCTCGCTTCAAGGTTCCAGAGCAGGATGTTATTACCCTGCATGTCGTTATTCGGGAAACCGCGCAGGGTAAACATACCGCCGAGGCCGTACTCGTTTCGTTCAGTATCAGCAGAGATTCCCGCGTAAAACCTGTTGGCGAGCAACGTCTCCCTATTAACGCAGAAATAGTCCCTTCTTTCAAGGTCAAGTTCGGTAAATCTCTTAGCTCCGCCCAAGATATAATCACCGTGGACGAGACGGGCTGCGAAGGCGCCGCCTGAGCATGGTTCAGTAACATTATACGCAAGATGGTCTTCTGTCCAGGCCATGCCCGCCGAACTGACGGGGCGCGCATACTGATCGCCCGGCACGCCGGAGGAGTAAGATCTGGTCTCTATCCCGGCGCTGACAAATAACTCAAACCTTCTGAACCTGTCGACCGGAAAAGTCAAAGGTATTGTCAAAGCCGTGTCTTCAATCCAGTAGTCAGCGGGGTTTTTATCCGCGCCGGTCTCTTCAAAATAATTCCGCCAGGAAGAAAAGACAAGGCCAAAACCCGGAAGCCCTGAAGCATTCTGATACGCGGCAGTTATCCCGCTCTGCAGACCATTAATGTTGATTCCATAGACGCTAATGCTGTTTTCTCCCAGAAGATCGCTTGCCTGCGTAATCCCTCCTCCCATAAGGCCTGCGGAGGAATCATAGCCCAAAAGGAAAAAAAGAACATCCGGCGTTATAGCAGGTTCATACTTCCTGGATGGAAGGTTGCCGAACTTTACCTCCGAAGCTTCAGGTACAAGTGCTTCCGCGGAGGCAACAGCGGGCGCAACCCTGCGAAGTGAAGTTTCGTCCGGATATTTCATCCGGTAAAGATTGTTGCAGCCCTGCTCAAAGTACGAGAAGACCACTTGCCCCGTTGCAGGAGAATACTCCGGGGAAAAACATCCTCCCGACACGGAGGTAATCTGTCTAAAAGCTGCGTCTGCCGGATCAAAAAGGTACAGGTCAAAGATACCGTTCATATCGCTCGAACAAAGCACCTTTCCACCCGCGCCAACGCAGGGGTTTATTGTGTTGAAGGAAGCAGGCGTCAGCACTTTCTCCGACCGCTTCCCCGAAAGGAGTCCCGAAAGTTTTACCAGGAGGCGTTTGCCGCCCCGCCTTGAAACGTAAAACACCGAATCGCCGCCGTCCGTCACGACAGGCTCAGAGTCGTCATAACGGTCAGCCGTAAGCTGTTCAAACCCGCTCCCGTCCGGGCGCGCGGCATAAAGGTCGGAGGTGCCTTTCACTTCACCTGCGAAGATTAAGCGATCTCCTGAAAACACCGGAGAATAAACCGCGTCAAGACCGCAGTCAAAAGAAGTAATTATCCTTCTGTCTGAAAGCGAGTAGAGCCTGAGTTGCTGCTTGCCTGCGAGTTTTGCCGCGAAGACCAGGAAGCGCCCATCCGCAGATACCGCGGGGCCGCCCGAACCGGCAATGCTGTCGAAATCGTAGCCTATGAGTTCAAAATCATAGCTATTTTTGAGGTCAAGGCATCTTAGACTCTGATAATTATTCCTGTCAGAAATGTAGTAAACTTTTGAACCGTCCGGAGAATACGCCGGGGCGGTGTTGTTTACCTGCATCTGCCTTGTAGCCCCTGTGAGCGGAGAAGAAAAATCAGAAGCCCGCTGCTTCCCGACCGCCTGGGCCCAGTATTTATCCTTGAGCCAGTACTGCCATTTTAAGTTCAGTTCATCCTGCGTCACGCCGACCGCGTTAAAAATAGCCTGATCGCAGGTCATGGAGATCACATTAAACTCGCGCATTATAGCGCCTATCTTCTCTTCACCGTACTTTTCTGAAATAAAATCAAAGAAGGACTTTGATTCTTTATACATCTCTACAACATTTCTGCCGTCGGAGTAGGAAAACCCTCCCAGCATATCAAGGGAATGTGTCATGTTGTTGATTGTCGCATCGCGGAGCAGCATATCGGTGACGGATCGGTCCTCGTCTACAGGTTCGTGATCAGCCATCCCTTCCATAAACCACTGCGGAAGCAATACTGACCGCGCTAGCTTATAGGATTTTCCGAAGCCGCCGTAAAGGACTTCAAATTGGAACCTGTGCGTCAGTTCGTGCTCTATGACATGCGCAAAGTAATCGCGGTTTGTGAAAACCGGAAGAACCACCCTGTCCTTAAGAGGTTCTGTAAACCCGCCCACACCTTCGGTAATAAGCTCCGGAGTAATGTTCGTCTGTTCAAAGTCAATGCGGTTGCGGTAGATGAAAATTTTTATTTTCTCGTCCGGCACAACCTTTAATCTCTTAGTAAGACGCCCGTAAGCAGCTTCGGCTATGAGAGCCGCTTCCCTGGCGGGACTTTCAGAACCCAAGGTAAAATAGACAAGAAAATCATTAGTTTCTATTACCTGCCATTCGAGGCTCCGGTAAACGGCCTTATTCTTTCCAAAGGAGAAAGAGAGCAGCGGAAGGGAAAAGAGCAGCGCAAAGAGGCAGAGCAGGAACTTTTTTTTCAAGAAACCCCCGTCAGTGCCCGCAAGAAGAGCAGTGCTTCTTCTTGCAGGTTCCTCCGCAATCGCAGGAATGGCCTGCTGAGCCGGAGAAAACCGCCCCTGACTTAAAACCAAAAACAGACATTTTCTTCCGTGCGCCGGCGGAGCCGCACGCAGGACATTTCACCTTTGATAGCGCGCTTCCGAAAACCAGATCCTCAAAATCCGCGCCGCATTTTCCGCACCTAAATTCGAATACCGGCAAATTATTTGCCGTACATATAGCTTAAACCGTTGCCGTGGAATACTCCGCGGAAACGCTCTTCAGCGGATTTGTCGCCGAAAATTCTTTCAAGAAAGGTAACATCCTTTTTCGGGGTGACTACAACCGGTTCGCCGCTGATTCCGCAGGCTTTCGCCGTCCAGTTAACTGCGTCCTCCTGAGTTCCCAGCTCATCAACAAAACCGTACTGCAGCGCCTGACTTCCGGAAAATATTCTGCCGTCGGCATATTTCTTAATCTCGGCGATAACCTGTTCTCTGCTGACCTGCTCTTTATCGCCAAGTTTGTTCGCCTTTTTTATTTTAGCGGCAAAAACAGCTCCCCGGCCTTCCACGACCGCGTCAACAAACTGGGAATAAACGTCATCTATAACGCCCTGAAGCAGCTGCCGCTCCTCGGTAGTCATCTTGCGCATCGAGGAACCGGTGTCCTTGAACTTGCCGCTCTTGATAACCTCTTCCTTCACCCCTATCTTATTCAGCAATTCCTCAAGGTTAAGGTTTTCCATTATTACACCGATGCTGCCGGTTAGCGTGCCGGGATTGGAAAATATCCTGTCGCCGTAACACCCCAAATAATAGCCTCCCGAAGCCGCGAGCGTACCGAAAGAAACAACCAGCTTTTTATTATAACCCTCTTTCTTCTTGTATTTCTTCAACTCGGCTACTATTTCCTGACAGGCCGAAACTCCTCCGCCCGGAGAATCTATGCGAAGGACCACAGCTTTGATTGACTGGTCTTTTCCGTATTTTTCAAGAAGATCTATCGTCTTTGAGGAGGAAAAGATTGGCCCGGAAACCGTAAGCAGCGCTATCTTTTCATTGGAGAATTTTCCCGCAAACCTGCCTCCGCCTGAAATACTGTTCTCTCCGATTGAACCCATCAGGGCTCTAAGCGCGATAAAGAGAAGCAGCAGGCAAACAAAAACCGCCGCTGCGCGAATTATCATTTTCCTGTTCTTTTCCATTTATCCTCCGGCGCTTCTTTTCGCCTATTGCGGCTTCTTTAATATATCACCAAAAGTAGACCTGGCTCCTGACTCGTTCTGGTATTTTTTAAGTTCGTGTTTATCAACCTCAAAGAGCGCCTGTTTTATGCTCAGACTTATCTTCCGGCCTTCCTTATCAAGCTTTATGACTTTAGCCCGCTTTTCTTCTCCTGCTTTTACGGCCCCCTCCGCGCTATCCACGGGTTCAGCGGCAAGCTCGGAAATATGAATAAAAGCGTCAAGCCCGTCTTCAAGCTCGCAAAAAACCCCGAAGGATACCGTGCGAACAACTTTGCAGGAAACTACGGTGCCCTCAGCGTATTTTGAGGGTATCTCCGAGAGCCAGGGGTCCGGCAAAAGCTGTTTCATCCCGAGATGAACCTTTCTGTTTGCTTTGTCAAGATTTAAGACAACCGCCTCCAGCTTTTCGCCTTTCCTGTAAAGCGCCTTAACTTCGTTGATTCTTTTTATCCACGAGATCTCTTCTTTATTGAGAATGCCTTCCACCCCGCCTTCAAGTTCCAGAAAAACAGAGGTTGCGGAAGAACCCGTCACAGAGCCTGTAACTTTCAGCCCGGGAGTAAATTTCTCTTCTGCGCCGGAGAAAGGATCCATTTCAAGCTGCTTTAAGCCAAATAGTATCTTTCTGTTGTTCTTATCAATATTCAGCACTTTAACCCGGACGCTGTCGCCAATGGCGACGAGTTCCGAGGGGTTCTTCACTTTTCTGGTCCAGGAAAGATCAGAAATATGAAGGAGTCCTTCGATGCCCTCTTCTAGTCTAATAAAAGCGCCGTAGTCAACTATGTTTACTATCTTGCCGTGTATTTCCGAACCAATGGGGAATTTCTGCTCTATAGTCAGCCACGGGTCGTCCTGAAGCTGCTTCAGTCCGAAAGAGACCCTGTTTTTTTCGCGGTCTATTCTTACAACCTTAACCTCTACTTCACTCTCAAGCGCGAGGAGTTCAGCCGGATGGTTCACTTTTCCCCACGACATATCCGAGATATGGAGCAGGCCTGTGACTTCTCCTATATCGATGAAAGCGCCGTAGGAAGTGATGCTCTTGACCGTCCCCTTTCTAACTTCACCTTCGGTAAGCGAAGCCCAAGTATCCTGCCTGAGACGCCTGCTCTTGTCCTGGGCCGCGAGCTTATGGGAAACAACTATCTCGCCGCGGTTCCTGCCAAACTTTATTATCTTGAAGGGAAGCTTGGCTCCGGCTCCACCGGTATTCTCTTCGGGAAGGTATTGTGAATGGGGAAGGAAAGCTTCAGCCCCGATGTCAACCAGAAAGCCGCCCTTGATTTCCTGAACAATCCTGCCTTCCACCACCTCGCGGTTCCTGTAGGCCTTTTCAAGGAAATCAATATAGTTCAGCCTGTCAGCCTGAAGTTTTGAGAGTATTACGGTCCCGCTTCCGTCGCTGAACCTGTCTACCACGGCGCTTACGACATCACCCGGTTTGACTGAAATGCTTCCGTCCGGCAATAGAAATTCATTTATTGGTATTAAGCCGTCGGATTTGTAGCCTACATCGACAATAACGTGCTCTTTGCCTATCCGGAGGACCTTCGCCTTGACCTGCTTGCCTTCCTCAAGTTCCGAGAAAGCAGCAGCCATCATTTCGCTCATTGTCAGGTTGTCTTCAGACCGGCCGTTATTGTTAATCTCGTCGTTTGGCATTGTAACTCTCCGTTAAACTTATTGACGGGGCGCTTACGAAAGGGGCAGGAAGACCTTAGAGTTTTTTGATACTTTCCGCGACTTCTTTGATGATCCAGTCCGGTGTGGAAGCTCCGGCCGTTACACCGGCCGTCTTTTTGCCCCGGAACCAGGCAGTTTGTAATTCGGACGCGGACTCTATGTGCCTCGTCTCTACACCTGTTGTCTCGCAAACTTCCGCCAAATGCTTTGTGTTTGCGCTGTTTTTACCGCCAACAACAATCATTATATCAACTTCACCCGCCAACTTCAAGGCGGAATCCTGGCGCTCGTGAGTGGCATTGCAGATGGTATTGAGTATCCTGAATTCCATTGATTTTCCGCTTAACACGTTCATGATCGCCAGAAAATTGCTTCCTGACTGAGTGGTCTGAACCACTATTCCCATTTTTCGCACCGAGCGTATTTTTGCGGCCTCTTCGGCCGTTCCCACGACAATCGTCCGTTTTCCCCCGTACCCCTTTATTCCTATGACCTCAGGATGCTCGGCTTCGCCTATTATTACCGGAGTATAGCCGTCGCGCTCCAGTTGCCTGACGTATTCCTGCGGTTTCTTTACGAAGGGGCAGGTGGCGTCAATTACTTTCAGTTTTTTGGTTTTAAACTGCCTTTCCACTCCCGGGGGAACTCCGTGCGTCCTTATGATGATAGTGCTGCCTGACTTTACCTTCTTCAAATCTTCAACTGCTTTTATACCTTTTACGTCAAAATCTTTTACGACCTGGGGATTGTGAATGATGGGGCCATAGGTATAAACACTTCCGGAGACGCTGTTGGCTTTCAAGGCGGTATTGATAGCCCTTTTTACACCAAAGCAGAAACCCGCGTGTCTTGATAATTTTACTTTCATCGCGCCTCCACGGAACTCTTGAGGAGTGCAATATGCTCCATTATCCTGTCGACGGCCAGTTGATAGGTAACCTTTTCGTCGGGCAGGCCATAAATATCAGAGAGCTCCACAGCCGGCCCAAAGTTGACGCTCATTCTTGTGAAGAGTTTTGGAACTTTTTTGCCTTTCGGGAGAGCAGCAGCGCTTCCTGAAATATAGCAGGGGATAACAGCGGCGCGCGCTTCAAACATCAGCATTCCTACGCCCGCCTTTCCTTTCTGCAAGGCTCCGTCAGGACTCCTCGTCCCTTCCGGAAAAGCAATTACTGCCCCGCCTTTCTTTAGGACACCTTTTACCTTCTCGTAACCTCCGCGGAAGCCGGTCCCGCGGTTCAAGGGTATCGCGTGGATGGAACGCAGGAGCGCTCCGGCAAGCGGGTTTGTAAAAAGCGTGTCCCTGGCCATATACCAGGTAGGTCTGGACCAGATAGAAAGACCCACGGCAGGAGGATCGAACATGCTCGCGTGGTTAGAAAGTATCAGCAGACTGCCCTTCTTTGGGATATTTTCAAGGCCGGTGACCGAGAAACGGAAGAAAGAGCGGTAAAAGACTGCCGAGACCAGCCGACCGATGTAAAACATTAGGTTCATATGAAAATAATACAATAAGACTACCGCTAATACAATAGAAATACAAGGTTGTTCATAACGTTTTTAACGTTCGTAACGTTCTTAACGTAAACAAAAAAAGGGCCGCGGAGAACCGCGGCCCTTGTGTTCGCAAAATTTATCCTTATTCTGTTTTCTTTTCTTTCTTCGCATCCGGCTTCGCAGTCTTATCATCGCCGCCGCCATTCAGTTTCTCAAGATCATCAGCGCCCATAAGCTGTATGTTTCCTATGTACAACTCGTTAATCAATTTCCCGTTAATGTTCCACTGTTTCAATTTTGTTTTCCAGTCTATCGCCGCGCCGTTATTTGAGCACGCGCCGGTAAGTTCAACCTCTATGGCATGCTTGCCGGGAGCGAACATCAAAGGCTGATCAAACCTGCTCTTATAATCGCTTCCTTGGGGTTTTACTGTAAGGATTAAACCCATCGGGGTTTTACCCGGGTTAATATACTCGAACCTTAAGAAATCAAAACCGTCCCAAACACCTTTCTTCGGCTGAAACTCGCCGAAACACACTTCCTCGGGGTATTTCGCAGCTTCCACTTTCAAACTCACTCCGCCCTTGGAAAAGGACTTCTCTTCAGAAAGATTCATTGTGCAATTGTTCGTGTCGTTCGGCAGCTCTCCCTTCTCGACACTCAGCAGATTTGCCTTCTTAGCAAAAGCCAAACCTGAAATCAGCAATATCGCCGCAAGAAAAACCATCATCTTTCTCATACTGCCTCCTGTTTTAAATCATGACATTTAGGTAGAAACTATTAACATGTTATACCAGTTCATTATACATTTCAACACCTTTTTTGAAAAAAAGGGCCGCGGAAAACCGCGGCCCCGTGAATACCTGTTCCTACCTGCTATTCCTTTGCAGGTTTCGCGTCTTTCTTTGCCGGCTTCTCATCGCCGCCGCCGTTCAGTTTTTCAAGGTCATCCGCGCCCAAAAGCTGGACGTTCCCTATATAGAGCGGCCCGTTCAGTTTCCCGTTAATGTTCCACTGTACCAGCTTCTTCTTCCAGTCTATCGCGGCGCCATTATTGGAACAGGCTCCGGTAAGTTCAACTTCTATAGCATGCTTGCCGGGAGCAAACATAAGCGGCTGGTCTAATCTGGTCTGATAATCACTGCCTGCCGGCTTAACCGTGAGAATCATCCCCACTGGAGCCTTGCCCGGATTTGAATACTCGAATCTTAAATAATCAAAACCGTCCCATACGCCTTTTTTAGGCTGGTATTCCCCAAAATAGACAGCAGTCTCAGAAGGATATTTTGGCGCTTCCACCTTTAAACTTACGCCGCCCTTACTAAATGCAACTTCTTCCGAAAGGTTGACTATAACTCCTCCGCCAACATCATTGGGAAGTTCTCCTTTCTCGACATTCATAACATTAGCTTTCTTAGCAGCAGCCAGACCAAATACCAGAAACAGAACAGCGGTGACAAGCATTAACTTTTTCATATTTCCTCCTTTTTTGCGCCTCCGAGCGCTTTGACTGTTAATAATCTACCACTATTTTCAATTCCTTTCACTATAATAAACAAGTTTCTTCCTATTTCCTTCACGCTTAAACTTCGAACTTAGAAGACTTCCCCGGCACCGTCAGCGGAATTGACGACCCAGAACTCCGGAGTCAATCCTGTTCTTTTAGGATATTCTTGTGCTAATTTGTCTTCCAGCTCCTTTATCGCGGAATTCCTTACCATACTTATAGTACATCCTCCAAAACCCCCGCCGATTATCCTGGTGCCGTAAACGCCTTCAACGCTGTCGGAAATATCCGCCATGGCGTTTATTTCCGGGCAGCTTATTTCAAAGATATCCCTCATGCTGCGGAAAGATTCGCGCTGGATCCTGCCTATTGCTTCAAGGTCGTTGCTTTTCAGGGCTTCCGCGGCTTTTTTCACCCTGTCTATTTCGTAAATCACATGCTCCGCCCTTTTGCGGGCCGGCAGCGGGACTTTACCCTTATTCTTTTCAAATACTTCAATGCTTACATCCCGGAGCCCACGGACTTTGGGGTCAAGTTTCCTGAATATTTCCGCCGCCTGCGTGCACTGCTGCCTTCTGAGATTATACTCGGAGCCGGCAAGAGTACGCTCTTTCTTTGTATCCGCGATAAAAAAGGAAATATCCTCAAACTTCATAGGAATAAGTTCGTAGCTCAAGTCCGCGCAATCCAAAAAGAGCAGGTGCCCCTTTTTGCTCATTGCCGACGCGAACTGATCCATAATTCCGCACATCACGCCGACAAATTTGTTCTCGGCCTTCTGGCAATACTTTACGAGTTCAATATCGGAAAGTTTAACGCCCTGCATCGCCCTGATTGCCGTGCAGACCGCAACTTCCAGCGCCGCCGAGGAACTCATGCCTCCGCCCTGCGGGATATTTCCGCCAAAAACCATGTTCATGCCTTTAAGATGGAAACCGTCCTCCAGCAGGACACTGAACACTCCCATGAGATAATTCGCCCATTTCTGATTTTCGCTGAACTTAAGCGAACCAAGTTTAATTTCAAAGGGCTGCTTATAGTCAACTGAATAGAGCGACAGAATATCGTCTTGCCTGACTGAAGCCGCGACAAGTATTTCCCGGTCAACCGCGCAGGGAAGTACAAAACCCAGGTTGTAATCGGTATGCCCCCCGATAACATTTATCCTTCCCGGTCCGCCAAAAACACGCGGCTCCCCCGCCGAAGGGTAGAGCGCTTTAAAGCGATTCTTCAACGCGTTAATGTTTTCCTTCATTTCTTTCCTTTTCTTCCGGTCTTTATTTTCCTTAGTTCGGCGGCCTTTTCCTCTGCCAGTGTATCGTTAATAAAAGACCCGGCTCCCGCCTCGCATCCCGCAAGATACTTCAGTTTCTTCGCGGTCCGAAGCGGCGGATAAAACTCCACGTGCCAGTGGAAGGAATCATGTTTCTTTCCGTCAGTCGGCGCCTGGTGCATTACCATTATATAGGGGAAAGAGATGCCGAAAAGACCGTCGTACTTAAGCAGCAGAGTTTTCAATATTTCCGCGAAGCCCTGCAGGTCTTTTTCCGAGAATTCCGCCAAAGAAGCGCGATGCTTCTTTGACATTATATGAACTTCGTAAGGGTACCTTGCGTAAAAAGGTATGAAGGCAGTCATCTCCTTGTTCTCGCAGACAATCCTTTTGGCGTCTTTCTTTTCCTGCTTCAGAATGTCGCAGAAGAGGCAGCGCCCTGTCTTCCTCTTATGTTTTTTTGCGGCAGAAAGTTCTTTCTCAATTTTTGGCGGGATATATGGGAAAGCATATATCTGCCCGTGCGGGTGGTGCAGAGTAACCCCGTTTGCCTCTCCCTTATTTTCAAAGATAAAGACATATTTTACGAAATCCCTGCGGCCCAGATCTTCATACCTGTCCTTCCAAACCTTTACCAGTTTGTAAATCTCGTCAACCGGTTGGCCGGCAAGTGCCGCGGCATGCTTTGAAGTAAAAACAACAACCTCACATATGCCTCTCGCCGGCTTTACCGGTGAGAGTTTTGTCGGTTTTACAGCCGGGAGGGGAGCGTTCTGCTGAAGAGACGGAAACTTATTCTCAAAAACGGCAATTTCATAAGATTCAGAGGGTATCTCAGTAGGAAACTTCCCTTTTTTAGTCGGACAGAGAGGGCAAAAATCTGCAGGCGGCAGGAACGTGCGGTCCTGCCTGTGGGTGGCAGTAATTACCCACTCCTCCAGCATTGGATTCCATCTGAGTTCTGACATTAAATTCCCTCCGGAAACCTGCTCGCGCTTCAGTTCCTTTCGGACTTAAAATATTCTACCGTCTCGCCGATTCCCTCGTCTAGACCTGTCAGCGGTTTCCAGCCGAGCACCTTCTTTGCTTTCCGCCAGTTAAGCAGGCTCTTTCTTATATCCCCGGCGCGATGGGGGCCGTAATTGGGGTTTGCTTTCATTCCAAACACTTTGGTAATTCTGGAGTAAAGTTGATTCACATCGGTGGCAATGCCTGTTCCTATATTGAACCCGCCTGTTGCCGCAGACCTAAGCGCCAGGAGATTTGCCCTCGCGACATCTTTGCAATAAACATAATCCCTTATGTATTTTCCGTCGCCGTTGATTACGCAGGTTTCCCTGCGCAGCAGTTTTTTGCAAAAGATCGCCACCACTCCGGCCTCTCCGTGAGGGTCCTGTCTCGGGCCGTAAACATTGGAATAACGCAGCGCCGTATAGCGAAGCCCGTACTCGTTGAAATAAAATCTGAGATACCATTCCATCACAGCCTTTGAAATACCATAGGGAGAATCAGGATTGAGGGGATAGGATTCGTTTGCCGGACACTTCGCGCTGCCTCCATAGACCGTGCCGCCGGAAGACGCAAAGATAAATTTTTTAACCTTATTTCTGGCCGCGTAATCGAGCAGGTTAAGGGCGCCTGTGATATTAATCCCGGCGTCCTCCAAAGGAAGCCGGACAGACCTGGAGACGCTGATCTGGGCGGCTTCGTGTATTATGTAGTGCGGAGAAAACTTTTTCAAAGCAGGAAGCAGTGCCGGAGCAGTTATATCCACGCGCGTGAATTTCGCCTTCGGATTAACATTCTTTCTTTTGCCGCTGCTTAAATTATCAAAAACCGCGACCTGATACCCGTTCTTTATAAGCAAGTCCGTAATATGCGAGCCAATGAAACCTGCCCCGCCTGTGACAACCACGCGCTCTTTAGCCGCCATTCACGCCCCCTGTTTTAATTCTTGTAATCCTGTCTTCAATTATTCCGGTTAAGCTTTACGGTCTTCTGTCTTCCGTCCTCTGTCTTCCGTCCTCTGTCTTCCGTCCTCTGTCTTCCGTCCTCTGCCTTCCGTCTTCCCCTTGGCCCAGGAGTAGTAAACCAAGTATCTTCCGTCTTTTAAGGTCACGACTTCCTTTTTCAGTTTTTTCGCCTTCATTACCGCCCTCCGCAGCCAAAGCTCAAAAAGTCCTAATCTGCGCAATCTATCTTTCTATCAGCGTGATCGACTGAAGTCATTCAATGCCATACTCCTTCATCTTTCTCCATAAAGTTGAGCGAGAGATTCCCAGATATCTTGCCGCAACCGTGTGATTGTTTCCGGTAAGTGAAAGAGTTTCGGCTATAAGTTTTTTTTCCATTTCTGATATCTTGATAAACTTCCCGCCTTTAATGAGAGTTTCAACCCGGCCGGAATCTCCGGAAGAAAGCAGCGGCTGCCCCGGAATGGACGGAGGCAGAGAGGCTTTTGTAATCATATTATTATCAGAGAAAACTACCGCGTGTTTGATGGTATTCTGCAATTCGCGCACGTTTCCCGGATAATCGTAATTCATAAGCACCGCGAGCGCTTCGTCGGAAATTCTTAAAACATCCTTGCCGCTCTCGTTGTTGTACTTCTCGAGGAAGGCCCTGATCAGGACCGGTATGTCCTCCTTCCGGTCGCGAAGAGGCGGGACATTAAGCATTACCACATTCAGCCTGAAGAAAAGATCTTCTCTGAACCTTCCCGCTTCTATCTCCTTCCGGAGGTCCTTGTTCGTCGCGGCTACTATTCTCACATTCACTTTCTTGGTTTCGGTGTCGCCAACGCGCCTTACCTGACCGTCATCAAGAACTCGAAGCAGCTTCGCCTGGAGCGAGAGATTCATGTCCCCGATTTCGTCAAGAAAAAGCGTACCCTGATTTGCCACTTCAAGCAAGCCGCGTTTGTCGGCATTTGCTCCGGTAAACGCGCCTTTCTTATAGCCAAAAAGCTCGCTCTCAAGCAGCGTCTCGGGGATGGCTGAACAGTTGAGGGCCACAAAAGGGGCGTCGGCCCGTTTACTCAGCCTGTGAATGGCGTTAGCCATTACTTCTTTCCCAGATCCCGTCTCCCCGGTAATCAGGACAGTACTGTCCGTGGGGGCAACTCGGGCAACGGCGTTAAAGACCTTTTTAATGGCCTGGCTTTTGCCGACTATTTGCTCGTTTATTGTCATTTATTTCCCACTTTGAATTTTGCTTTGAGTTTAGTCAGCCTTGCCGGCGTCAGACCAGAGACGCTGCCAAGGTCATCCATTTTTTCGAAAGGACCGTGCTTTTCACGGTACTTGATTATCGCTGCTGCCGTAACAGAACCAATCCCGCCTGTTGCCTCAAGTTCCTTGAAACCGGCGGTGTTGATGTCGGCCAAAGCATACCCTGCCGCAAAGGCCGGCACGGAACCGGATGAACTTATCCGGTAACAGCTTACGGGAGCGAGGTTTAAGGCGAAAACTGCCGCCAGAAGGATGCAAAGAGCATATGCAAGATACCTTAGAGGGTTTTTCTTCATCTGTTAAACCTGTTCATAGCCTCTTCAACCGAAATAGTGAGGAGCTGTTCGGCGGCCAGCGCCGCCTGCCTGACCGAGTTTTCGTAGGCCTCATTTTCTTCTTTTGTGAATTTCGAAAGGACAAAACTTACGGTATCAGCTCTTTTGTTTTCCGAGGAAATACCGACGCGTATGCGCGTAAATTCGTTGGTTCCGAGTTTTTCAATGCAGGATTGAATTCCTTTATGACCCGCGCTGCCTCCGCCTGCCTTCACCCGGATTACGCCAAGCGGCAGGTCCAGCTCGTCATGAACGACAATAATGTCTTTTACGGGGATTGAGAATTTCTTGGAGAGGCATACCGCGGCTTCGCCGCTTAAGTTCATAAAAGTCTGCGGCCTGGCGAGAACGGCTGAACCGTTCCCGCCAAGGACCGCGAAACATTCTTCTCTTGTTACTTTAATCTTAAGTGTTGCCGCCAGCGCGTTTAAAACATCGAACCCGGCGTTATGCCGCGTCCCGATATATTCTTTCCCGGGGTTCCCGAGGCCGATAATAAGTTTCATACGCCTGCCGTTTCGAGTTTGAAAAGTTACTTCTTGGAGTCTTCTTTCTTGGCCTCGCCCTTACCTTCGGCTTTGGCTTCCGGCTTCGCGCCGCCCTTCTCAGCTTCAGCGGCCGCTTTCTTCTCTTCTCTCTCTTTCTCTCCGATAACTTCAGGTCCGGTGGGAGCGCCTTCGGCGGGTGCCGCGACTTCTTCCTCGACCTTAGGTATGGAGACAAGCAGAACCGTCTCGTTTAAGTCGTCCACAATGGTAATGCCTTCCGCAACTTTCAGATCCTTAACGTGAACTGTATCGCCGAGATTTAGCGCAGAAATGTCCACTTCAATGGATTCCGGCAGTTTCGCGGGCAGACACTTGATGTCTATTTCGCGCAGGTGGAACTCGAGTATACCTCCGAGTTTCACGCCGGGTGCTTCGCCCTTTATGATAACCGGCACCTTGACGCCGATAGGCTCGTTCATGTTGACAGAGTAAAGATCCACGTGTATCAGGTTTCCGCTGACCGGGTGGACCTGTACTTCCTTGAGCATCGCCATTTCATCGCCTTTGCCCTCAACCTTGACGTTCAGCAGCATATTCATTCCCGCTTTGGAATGCATTATCTTCTGAATGTCCTTCGCCACTAGCGTGAGCATTTCCGCTTCCCTCTTCTTTCCGTAAAGGACCGCCGGAACAAAAGAATTCACGCGGGATTGATGCGCCGGGCCTTTGCCTTTACTCTCCCTAACTTTAGCTGACAAATCTACTTTTTCCATTTACTTCCTCCAATTTCATCTGATCGCGCAGATAACCGCAGTTGACGCCTTAAATTATCACCTGAACAACCTGCTGACCGATGTTTCATTATGAATGCTCCTAATGGCTTCCCCCAGTACTTCCGCCACAGAAACAACCTTTATTTTGTGTATGGCCTTAGCCGCCTCGTTAAGAGGTATAGTGTCTGTAACAACAACTTCTTTGATTACCGAGTTATTTAGTTTCTCAACGGCGCTGCCCGAAAGCACCGGGTGCGTGCAGCAAGCGTAGACATCTTTTGCGCCTTTCTTCTTCAAAAAGAGGGCTGCCTCGCACATCGTGCCGGCCGTTGAAATCATATCGTCCGGAATTAGGACATTCTTGCCCGTAACTTCTCCTATGAGATTAAGCGCTTCTACATGAGTTGAACCGTAACGCCTCTTATCTACTATTGCCACCGGGCAGCCCAGCCGCTCGGCAAAACTCCTGGCCATCTTCACGCCGCCCATGTCGGAAGCGCAGATCGCGAGGTCAGGTATTTTTTTCTTTACAAAATACCTGGTCAAGACCGGCTCCGCCTGCAAATGATCGCAGGGAATATCAAAGAAACCCTGCAGCTGCGCGGCGTGCAAGTCCATCGCCACCACCCTGCTCGCGCCGGCCGAGGTCAAGAGATTTGCCACCAACTTGGCGCTTATCGCCACCCTCGGTTGATCTTTTCTGTCCTGTCTCGCGTAGCCGTAATAAGGTATAACCGCCGTGATCCTTTTCGCGGAAGACCGTTTAAAAGCGTCTATCATCAGAAGCAGTTCCATTAAAGTTTCGTTAACCGGAGCGCTCGTAGGCTGAATAAGATAGCAGTCAGCCCCGCGAACATTCTCGTCTATCTTCGCCCAAATCTCGCCGTCCGGAAATTTCTTTATGCTCATCCGGCTCTCTTTTATATGAAGGTGCCGGCAGATTTTTTTTGTGAGGTCAGTATTTGCCGTGCCGCCGAAGATCTTTATTTTGGCGTCAAACATTTTTCCTCCGCATAAAGTACTTTTGAGCCGTTTTAAGGCGCTTCAGGTCATCCACTCCCATTACTTCGGAAGGGTTACCTGCTGTATAAGTGCCTATCTTGAAACCCTTCTTTCTGAAAATCTCTATCGCGTCCGTCAGGTAGTACTCGCCTTTGATTTTATTCTTCTTTATCCGGCCCAGAGCGTACTCCAGTTTCGGCCAGTCATAGCAGTAGATACCGGAATTTATTTCTTTGATCTTCTTCTGCGCCGGCGTCGCGCTCTTTTCCTCTACAATGCCGTTAACGGCGCCGCTCTTGTTTCTGATTATACGGCCGTAGCCGGTTGGTTCCTTTAAGATTGTAGTGACTATCGTAACATCATTCATACCGCCGATATGAGAACCCATCAGCGCAGAAAGCGTCTGTTTGGTAATCAGAGGCGTATCGCCGCAAACTATAAGCGTATCACCGCGGTAGCCTTTCATCGCTGGAATAGCGGCTTTTACAGCATCAGCCGTTCCAAGCATTTTTTTTTGCACTGCTGCTTTGACGCCTGCAGGCAGAACTTTCCTTACAAGCGCGCGTTTGTAGCCGACTATTGCGACTACCCTGTCCATTTCTTTCAGCGACAGCAGGTTGCCGAGGATATAACTTATCATCGGCTTTCCTGATATCTTATGTAGTACCTTCGGAAGGGGTGACTTCATACGCGTACCCTTTCCGCCGGCCAGGACTATTGCTCGCATAATAGGTGTGTATTTTATAAAAAAAGAGGGGAAAAATCAAGGGAAATCAAGGATAACTGCGGTGTTTCTTTTTAAAACACGGTGCCATTTGCTGCCGAGTTTAGCATATTGTTTATAAGGGCTTTTCGCTTTTCCACAGAAGAAAAGTCCGGTCTGGGCGTGAAGGGCTTCAAATTTAAGGCCAAGAGCTTTGGCTCTTATGCCGGCCGCTCTAAAACACCGGGCGCCTTTGAGAATATTCCCTGTCTCCCTATCCATCTCGCCTTCCTGGAGCAGGGCGTAGATCATCCCTCTTTTATCCTTGTGCTTGAGGAATAACCCCGAGGACTCCCGGTGGCGCCGCTTTGCTTCCGTCAACCGTCCGGAGAGCAGAAGGGTATTCGCGTACCCCCAGAGAACAAAAGCAATGTTTACTTCGTCTTTGATGCCGCGGTAATTCAACAGCGCAATCTTGTAGAAAGCTTCAGACTTTGCCGGTTTGAAAAGCATTCTGGAAGCGCTGCCCATCCCGCAATTGCAATAGGCAAAACCGAATCTGTCACCCTGTTTCTTGAAAATTGACGCTGCCCTCTCGTAACAGTTAAAAGATTGTCTAAAATCCCCTAACATCCTGAGGATGCCGCCAAGTCCGGCCAGCGCGTAAGCCTTTCCGCTCTCATCTTTCAAAAGACCGTAATATTTTGCGGAGAGACGGAAGAGCTCTTTGCTCCCCAATAGATTGCCGGTTATTCTGCGCAATCCGCCCTGGCACCAGCAATAATACGCAAACCCTGCCCAGTCGCCGGCTGCCCTATAGCTCCTTGCGGCCTTCGAAAAGTAACTTCCGGCGTCGGCGTATTCGGACAAACCGCGGGAAGCCATTCCCAGCCCCATAAAAGCGTCCGCTTTCTGATCCTCATCGCAGATGCTCCGTTTCAGCGCGGTTTTGTAGGCGGCTATTGCTCCCTTAAAGTCGCCGGTAAGGCGAAGACAGCCGGCAAGCCCGGAAAACGCTTGAAAAGAACCGTTCAGCCTTACGGCCTTTTTATATAACGGGAGGGCTTCCTTGAAATTGCCTGACTCCCTTTCCCCCTCAGCCCTTTCGAGAAGACCATACATTTTCTTAAGCATATTTCCTCAACAATTCAAGAGGTGCCGGCGGGTTTAGCGGTTGCCTTGAGAGCGACTTGTCCGCCGGTTTAAAAATTGAATCTTCAAATACAGGGCGTTCGTGTTTATAAATGATTCCTGTCGGAATCCTGTCGCCCCACTCCAGCGCTTTCGTAAAGGCCTTAGTCCTGTCCTTTGGATCATAAGCGGCATCCTCGTCAAGATTGTAGACCCTTTCCTTATACCACTGGTAGGTATTCACTTTGTTGAACGTGACACACGGCTGAAGTATATCTACCAGAGAGAAACCACGGTGTTTTACCGCGGCGCCAATTATTTTAGAGAGGTGTTCAAGGTCTCCGGCAAAACCGCGCGCAACAAAGCTGCAATCCATTGCTACCGCAACGGCAAGAGGGCTCTCGGGTATATCGACGCTTCCGAACGGAGTGGTTCCTGTCAGTGTTCCGAGGCCGGTCGTTGGCGAAGCCTGACCTTTAGTCAAACCATAAATCTGATTATCGTGCACCAGGTACGTTATGTCCGGGTTGCGCCTCATAGCATGAACGAAGTGGTTGCCGCCTTCCGCGTAAGCGTCCCCGTCACCGCCGGCTGCAATGACCGTCATTTTGTGATTGGCCATCTTCGCGCCGAACGCCGCGGGCATAGAACGCCCGTGAAGACCGTTGAAACAATTAACTTTCAAATAGTGAGGTATCTTGGCCGCCTGCCCGATACCGGAGACCATTAGGACCTGCCAGGGCTCAAGGTTCAACGATACGAGCGCCTGCTTCAGCGCCCGAAGGACCCCAAAGTTTCCGCATCCAGGGCACCAGGCATTGTCGTCAGTGCTGTTATATGCGCTTGCTAAAACCATAACTACCCCCCCCTTAAAACATGATGCTCGGATGGTCAGCTGCTTGGATGCTCAAAAGCTTCCTAAACATAATGCGGATGCGCAGAGGCTCAGACGTTGTTCTGCCATTCTGCCCTTCCGACCCTCTAACCCTCCAACCCTCTAATAATGTATTCGGCTGTCAACGGATGTCCGTCATAGCGCAGAACTCTTTTGCTAAACTTTATGCCGGTATGCTTCTCGAAAATATCGGCAAACTGCCCGGAATAATTATTCTCAACACCGATATACTTTAGCCCGGAACTGATCTTAAAACCCGGCTTCATTTCGGGAAGCGGCCAGATATCCGTAAAGTGAAGCGCTCCGGCAGATTTACCGGAAACATTGAGCATATCAACCGCTTCCGTTACCGCCCCCAGCGAGGAGCCCCAGCTTACCAATACTATCTCAGGTTTTTCGCTGCCATAGTAAGCCGGCTGTTCCATAACTTTTGCCAGCTCCGCGAGTTTCCCCGCGCGCTTATCAAGCATCTTCAGCCGTATCTCTGCTGACTCGGTGATATGGCCTTCCTCGGTATGCTCATCACTGTCTGCATACACTACCTGATCTTTTGCCCCGGGAATCAGGCGCGCGGAGACTCTGCCGTCTGAAAGGTCATAGCGCTTGTAATTATAGTTACCGGAAAATTCCAAGAGCAGTTTTCCCCTGTCAACCGGCTCTGTCTTGACCTTATTCAGGTCTACAGAAAAAGTGGAATCATTAAAATATTGATCGGAGAGGACGAAGACTGGAATCTGATATTTCTCGGCCAGGTTAAAAGCCCTGCCCATTATCACAGGTCCATCTGCAGCGGAAGAGGGCGCGAGAATAACACGCGCGAAATCCCCATGCCCCGCAAAAAGAGTCATATTCAGATCACCCTGCTCGGTCCGTGTGGGAAAACCCGTCGCAGGACCGGGACGCTGTGAGATTCCTATAACCACCGGCGTCTCTGTCATTCCGGCCAGGCTAACGCCTTCTGTCATAAGCGCGAAACCGCCTCCAGAAGTACAGGTCATTGCCCTGACCCCTCCGTAGCCCGCTCCGACAGCCATATTTATGGCCGCGATCTCATCCTCGGCCTGCTCCATTACAATACCGAACTCGCGGGACTTCGCGGCGACATATTCCATGATAGAGGTGGCCGGAGACATCGGGTAGCCGGCATAAAACTTCAGCCCCGCGGAAACCGCCCCCAGACCGAGCGCTTCGCTGCCGTTTACCAGTACTTTGTTTTTTGAATTTGTTTTCAAGGTGGGAGCCAGCATGAACCTGCCTGAGATGCCCGGGGTTACCGCCGCTATACCGGCCTTGAGCGCCCGCAGGTTCGCGGTAACGGCAGCCTCGCCTTTCTTTGAGAAAAGTTCCGCTATTACCTCATCGCACTCTTTACTAACATCTGCTCCGAGCAGCGCGAGCACCGCACCGGTAGCCGCGGAGTTCATCATTATCTTGTCGCCGCCTGCTTCTGCCGCAAGCTTTTCGAAAGGCACAGAAATCCAGCCGGCTTTGGGCTCTTCCGCCCTCTGTTTTTCCCCGTCATAAAGAAGGAATCCGCCCGCTTTCACTTTCAGGGCATTTCGCTTTATTGCAAGCAGATCAAGAGCCACCAGAACATCAAAGCTTTCTTTTATGGAATTTACAGGGGAGGTGGAGATACGAATTATGGAGGTGTTATTGCCGCCCCTGATGCGGGACATAACATCTTGCCAGACAAAAACATTATACCCCGCCCGCAAAAAACTCTTTGCGAGCGTGAACGAGATGGACTGCATCCCCATCCCGGCGGCGCCTGAAATTCCGACCGTTATGTCCTTTGTCAAGAATCCCCCTAAGCTTTTCTCACATATACTTTAACTATACCGTCAGCAGCCTTTTCCCCGCCCTCGTAAATGTTGCCTGTGGTCTTACACCAGGCCGGCATATCGTTAAGGATACCTTCGTCATCCGCTTCAACTTCGAGCACTTCACCTGACTTCATTTCTTTTATTTTCTTAGTAGTCTTGATTATCGGAACAGGGCAGTAAAGACCGACGCAATCGAGGGTTTGATTCGGTTGAATACCTTCCATAAAGAACTCCTGTATTAATGGTTTATAACGTTTTTAACGTTCTTAACGTTTGTAACGTAAGGCTTAGGTCTAGACAAACAAGTTTATATTGGATTCCTTGGCTTCGCCGAGATAGGTGGCCGCGCCCGCCATTTCGTCAACTTCAGGAACCAGCGCCTCGCGATCAAGCCCCATAACGTTGCAGGAGGTCGTGCAGGCGATGAACTTTACATCCAACTCCCTTGAAAGTTTGAAGAGTTCCGGCAGCGAGGCCATTTTCTTCTGTTTCATAAGCAATTTCATCATTTCGGGTCCGGCACCTGCAAAATTGAATTTTGTCAGCGGCAGGCTCTCTTTGGTACCCCGGTTCAAGAAACCAAACATCTTCTGAAGAAAATTTGCTTTCTTCGCGAGCATCCCGCCGTTTCGGAGCACGCTCAAGCCCCAGAAAGTGAAGAAAATGCTTACCTTTATCCCCATGGACGCTGCTGTCGTGGCCAGTGTAAAAGCCGCAAGCGCCTTATCCATCTCACCCGAAAAAAGTATAATCGTCATTTTATTGCTATCTGCCATACATCCTCCTCAAGCCCTTAAGCATCCAACCCTCCAACCCTCTAACCTTCTGCCCCTCACCCTTTCCACAACGGACTCATCTTCCTCAATTTTTCCACGATACCAGGGAAAACCGAGAGAACCTTCTCCACGTCTTCTTTCGTGGTGTATTTATTCAGAGAGAAAAGAATTGAACCGTGACAGATCTCTATGGGCACGCCTATGGAAAGCAGAACGTGCGAAGCCTTTAATGCTTTTGAAGTACACGCTGAACCGGAAGAAGCGGCTATACCTTCGCCGTCTAGAAACATCAACATCGATTCGCCTTCAATAAATTCAATGGAAATATTCACATTTACCGGCAGCCTGAGCTTCGCGTCGCCGTTCAGCCTGGAATACTTTATCGCTGAGAGTATTCCTTTTATAAGCTCGTCACGAAGCGCTTCCATCTTTGCGCCATTCGCGGCTATCTCCGGCTTGATTAACTCCGCGGCTTTTCCCATTCCTACAATAGCAGGAATATTTTCTACACCGGCGCGCTTTCCTTCTTCCTGGATGCCGCCGTCTATGAGCGGAAATACGCGCACGCCCTTCTTTATATAGAGGGCTGCGGCGCCTTTGGGCCCGTAAAACTGAGAACCAGAAAAGGTCAGCAGGTCAACACCAAGTTCCTTCACGTCAACAGGCAGCGTCCCAACCGTCTGCACTGCGTCCGAATGAAATATTATCTGCGGGAGATTCTTCGCCTTCCTTTCAGCGTTTAGTTCCCGTATAACCCCCGCAAGCTCCTTTACCGGCTGTATGGTCCCAACTTCGTGATTGGCGTGCATAACGGAAAGAAGAACTGTCCCGTCAGTCACGAGGCCTTTCAGGGCGTCTACAACGACTATGCCACTTTTATCAACCGGCAAAAAGCTGGTTTGAAAACCCAGCTTCTCCAGGGTCTTAACCGCGTTCATTACAGAAAAATGTTCAATGGCAGAGATAATAACGTGTTTCCCCTTCGCTTGATTGGCCAGTCCTACGCCTTTAACAGCCATGTTGTTTGACTCTGAAGCGTTGGACGTGAAATAAATATCCGAGGGGTCCGCATTTATGAGCGCCGCGACCTGCTTTCTGGCAGTATCGAGCGCTTCTCTGGGTTTCTCCCCAAAGCGGTGAATGCTCAGGGGATTTCCAAAATACTCAAAAAGATACGGAAGCATCGCATCCCGCACGCGTGAATCCACCGGAGTGCCCGACGCGTTATCAAGAAAGATTTCTTTCATAATTCCTCCCGGAAAAGACCTAAAACGTTTCTATTGAATGTTACACCGCTTCCGGTTTTCTTTGTATGATAAAAGTCATGAGTTTGCATTCAACCGCCGAGTTTTCCTGAGATAATCAGATATTTAAAGGCAGCCAGCGCCGCTTTAGCGCCTTCTCCGGCGGCTATTATTATTTGTTTTTCCGCTACGTCCGTAACATCTCCCGCCGCGAATATCCCCGGGACATCGGTGGCACAGCCGGCATCCACAACTATTTCCCCGGAGGCATTCCGTTTTACAATTCCCGCAAATTCCGAGTTCGGGAGCAGGCCTATCTCAACAAAAATCCCTTTTAGCCGAATATCAGACGCTCCTTCCTTTCCGCCGGAAATCCTGAGACCGGAGACAAACTTTTCCCCAAGCACGGCTTCAACTTTAACGCCGTTTAGGACAATGACCGCGGGATTCTTCAAAACCTGCTCTCTCATTATTTTGTCGCCGCCAAGCTCGGGCGTATTATTGATTACATAGACCTTTGAACAATAACGCGAGAGCTGGATTGCCGCATCAAGGGCTGAATTGCCTCCCCCTATCACGGCAACTTCCTTTCCGGCAAAGAGAGGACCGTCGCAGGTGGCGCAGTAGGTCAGGCCTTTATTTTTATATTCCTTCTCTCCCGGAATATTCATTTCGCGGGACCTTTTACCTGAAGCAATGATTATGGACTTAGAGAGATAAACGCCTTTTGCGGTTTTTACTTTGAAAACGCCGTTTTCAGAGGACAGGGATAGGGTTTCTTCGGATTCTATGAGGGGAATGTTAAACTGTTTTAAGTGCTCGTCAAACTTGGATGCGAGTTCCGGCCCGGAAATCATATTGAAACCGGTATAGTTCTCTACCTCGCCGCTCCAGGCGGCCTGCCCGCCAACGTCCCCCGTAACCACAAGCAGGTTGAGCTTCTTGCGGGCGGCGTAAACCGCCGCCGTTATTCCGGCGGGGCCTGCGCCTATAACTATCACGTCATAGATATCAGGCATCAAACCTCCGGACAGAGCTCTTATTCTTTCCTTACTTAATCGCGCAGGTCTTCTTCAAAATGTACAGGTGTTTTATGTGCTTGAGTTCTTCCTTTACCATCTCTTCTACCAGCTTCCTGTCTCTTTCAGGCATCCCTTCGAGCATACCCTGAAACAGGATTACAGAATCTTTCTCAAATTTAAGCGCGGCCTCTATTATGGCCGAATCATCCTTCAGGTGCTCCGAGGCTCTTTTCCCTGCGTCGGCCTTTGTAAATACATTGTCGCCCGCCAGCATCCGCACATAGTCCGCGTATTCGCCTTCGTAGGTCTCGGGTTCCGCGGATTTTTCGGCATTCTGCGCCATTTTAAGGAAAGCCGCCAGATGATGATCTTCTTCCTTGGCGAGATGCTCAAAGAGAACTCTGGCGTTTTCCGCTTTCGCGCTCTTTGAAGCCGCCTCATAGAATACCTTGCCGTTCTTTTCTATCTGTACGCCAAGATCAAGCACCTCGGCAGCGTTAAACTTTAATCCCATAGCCATCTCCGCACTCTGTATTAGTTGTCAGTTATCAGCTATTTGTTATTGCTCTTTCCCAAACATATCTTTCCCGACCCCGCAGGTAGGGCAGTTCCAGTCTTCCGGCACCTTCTCCCAGGCGGTCCCCGCCGCAACATTGTTATCAGGATCTCCTGCCGCAGGATCATAGATATAGCCGCATACTGTACATTTATACTTTTGCATTATGCCTCCGGTCTGCCGTCGAAACCTTTCCCGGCAGAACTTAAACTAATTTTTTAGCAAACTCCACCCCGAACTCAAAACACTTTTTCAGTTCGTCAGCGTTGGGAACGAATTTTACGCTTAGCCCGGGCTGGACTATCTCTATTCCGGGAGAAGCGATGAAGCTCTCCATTTCTTTCACGGCTCCGCCGGCCCAGCCGAAAGAGCCAAACGCCGCCGCTTTCCGTCCGGTGGGCTTCAGCCCTTTCAGGAATTCAAGGAACATCGCCAGATTTGGCAGCATATTATTATCGTGGGTTGAAGAACCAAAGATATAACCGCGGGCATAGAGCATTTCGCGTATCATCTCGGTGTTATCCGTGTGCGCAACATCATACAGCTTTACTTCCACCCCTTCCGAAACGAGCCCGTCAACGATACGGTAGGCCATCTTCTCGGTGGAGCCCCACATTGTCTCGTAGGCTATCACAACCTTTTTTCGGGTGGTATTTTTCGCCCACTCAACATAGGAGTTAACTATCTGCATCGGATCTTTACGCCAAATCACTCCGTGGCTGGGCGCTATCATTTTGACGGGAAGTTTCATTTTTACCAATTCATCTATTTTCCTCAAGACCATCGAAGAGAAAGGCCAGAGGATATTCGCAAAGTAAGCCTCCGCTTCTTCTATTAACGCGCCCGCGTCAACCTCATCGCTAAACCTCGCGGAACTCGCGAGATGCTGTCCGAAAGCGTCATTCGGGAAAAGGAGCGCGTCCTCCGCCAAATAGGTAAACATAGAATCAGGCCAGTGAAGCATAGGCGCTTCAATAAAAGAGAGAGTTTTCTTGCCAAGCGAGAGAGTATCGCCGGATTTAACCACGTGAAGATCTAAACCAAGATAATACATTTTCTCAAGGGTCTCTTTCACTTTCGCGGTGCCAAAATGTTTCGCGTTTGGACAGGCTTTCTTCAAAGCCGGCAAAGAGCCTGAGTGGTCTGTTTCGCCGTGGTTTGAGATTATGTAATCGATCTTTTCCGGCGGAACTATCTCTGCTATATTCGCAAGGAGTTGGTCGCTGAAAGGGCCGTAGACAGTGTCAATAAGGGCTATCTTTTCATCGACTATAAGATAAGAATTGTAGGTAGAGCCCCTTTTTGTAATATATGTATGGCCGTGAAAAGCCCTTACATTCCAATCAACCACGCCAACCCAGTAGACACCGGGCAATAATTTAACTGCCGACATAAAACCCTCCTGACTGCCCTTAAGTATAATTTATTATCAAGGTATTTTCAATACAATACAACATCTTTAAATATCGCATAATATGACAGAGGTCATGTTGTAATTAAAGAGCCTCGGCTATTCTATAGACAAAGGTGGTGATTAAAATGGCGGGATGTGATTGCGGTTGCGGTTGCGGGAATGTTAGTATCTATGTTTGCAAGAAATGCGGCAAAACGGCAATGAAACCTATTGTTTGTTGCGGCGAACCGATGAAGAAAAAAACAGGCAAATAGAATCAGGTTCGCGGGGGGTGCGCTCCAAATGTCCCCCATTACAGCGCACTTCTCCAACCTGGAAGGACGGCGAAAGCCGTCCTTTTTTTTGCCAGATTAGAGCATATACCTGCGGCTTTTCCTTACAGGATTCCTCTCAATCTCTTCTGCGACCGCTTTGCTTATACCCGGTTTTTTTAGTTTGTGGAACATATAATTCTTGTAGGATTCCACTCCCGGCTGATTGAAAGCGTTTATCCCGAGCAATTCTCCTTCATAAGCGGTTGCCATCTCAAAGAAAAACAGCAGCGCTCCCCAATAATAAGCATTCAATTCCGGCAGGCTAATTGCGCAGTTAGGGCGCTCTTCTCTTATCAAAGCCCAGGCTGTGCCCTCCTGCGCCGTCTTTAAAAGTTCCGAGAGTTTCCTTCCGGAGAGAAAATCCCCGCTTTCAGGAAGTTTTAAATCTCTCCTGACTTTTTCCACCCTTATGAAAGTCACAACCTTATCGTTGCGCCCTTCGATATTGTTCTGCTGGATAGAATGCAGGTCGTTCGTGCCGCGCGCGGCAACCGGAGTGCGGCCGGTGTTAAGCACCCGGCTTCTATCTTCCACCCACCGCTCCAAACCCTCACCAAGAACCACTTTCCTGGCATATTTCTTTCCCGTGCTTTCAGCCAGCAGTTGTATGTACCAGTCCGCCGTTGATTTAAGTTGCTCGGAAAACGGCATTATTATGGAGACAGGTTTTCCTTTCTTTTTGAACTCCAGCACTGACAGAACAGCGTAAAGCAGGGCAGGATTCTTCAGCAAACCGGCTTGACCGCAGATTTTTGCCATAGCGCCGGCGCCCTTAAGGACTTCTTTTATCTTAACGCCTGTGATAGCGAGGTGCAAAAGGCCCATATTTAGTTCCGAAAATCTTCCCCCCACTCCTTCAAGCAGAGGCAGGCTCCGGTAGGCTAGCGAATCTTTTGCCGAGGCCGCCGAGACTTTTTCCCTCAGCGCGCCGGAGCTAGGACCAGTAACCGCTACTATCTGTCTCGCAAACTTTGGCCCAACTCCCTTTCTTAGCCAGGCTTCCGCGAGCTCAAGCGCTGCTTTCGTTTCTGTAGTCTCGCCTGATTTTGATATCACCACTATGAAAGTCTTCTTGGGATTAAGATTTGCAAAGAGCGAAGAAAGCGTCTCCGGGTCCAGATTATTTCCCTCAAAAAAGATCCTCGGACTTCCTTTCCTTAGGGCAGGAAAGTCATTGTAATAGGGCGGCTGCAGGGCATCTTGGGCCGCCTTTATTCCGAGATAGGACCCTCCTATACCGAGCGAGACTACATTTTCGTATTTTTCGGCTATTTCTTCGCCGAGTTTTTGAATGGCTGCAATTGAAACTTTATCCTGGAAGGGCAGGTTTGCCCATTCGAGAGAAAGTGCCACTCTCTTCTTGCTGTCTTTGAGGACAGAAGCAATATGCCTAAAAGCCTGTCCAGCCTTCGGGGCATACGCTCTTAATTCGCCTGCGGTTATCCCGTGCCGGCCTGCGTTATAATCCATCATATTGTTGAAATCAAAGCCAATCTTTCTCATGATGCCTCCATTTTTCGGATTTTATCACAATCATGACGGGAATCATAGATAAAAACCCGCGAAAACATTAAGATGTAATAGATTTGACAGCCCTAAAAAGCAGTGTTATGATTAGGCGGAGGCAACTATGCCGAATATTATCAGCACCGATGACGCAAAAT
This sequence comes from Candidatus Firestoneibacteriota bacterium, assembly GCA_903861835.1. Lineage (GTDB taxonomy): Bacteria > Oederibacteriota > D2-FULL-39-29 > D2-FULL-39-29 > CAIOVX01 > CAIOVX01. The sequence continues at coordinate 79,353 of CAIOVX010000087.1, forward strand.
TCAGCGAGGATGTATTAAAAGCAAACCTGCCTGTATTTGCCTTCTTTAAATCTGAATGGTGCGCTTCCTGCAAGAGGGTGACTCCTGTTGTAGAGAAAGTATCCGAGGAGTACAAGGACAAGGTTAAGTTCGTGCGGGTGGACGCCGTTAATAATATAAAAGCCGCAGCAGAGAACAATGTCCTGGCGATACCTACGCTTGTAATGTTCAAAAACGGTAAAGAAACGGAACGCATTACCGGCTACTTTCCCGAACCCGAACTTAAAGCTTTCATAGAAAGGAATATATGAGCTGGGTGCTTGCGAGTTTAAATAACGCGCTCTCCCAGGGTTCTTATCTTGCCTTCTTTCTCGCCTTCATAGGCGGCATCTTCGTCAGTTTTGAACCCTGTATTTACACAATGCTTCCCATAACCGTCACTTTCATTGCCTCGCAGAGCGGGGGCAAAAGACTTAAGGGCTTTACGCTTTCTGTCGTTTACGTGCTGGGGCTTGCGCTTATCTACACCGTTCTTGGCGCTGTAGCCGCGCTTTCAGGAAAAGTTTTCGGCCTCGTAAGCGTTTCCGTTTGGCCCAATGTATTAATGGGGGCAGTATGCATTCTACTCTCTCTCTCAATGTTTGACCTCTACGAGATACGCATGCCGGCTTTTATAAATAATCTTGCCAGCAAGAAAATTGGCTCGGGCTATGTGACGGTCTTCTTCCTCGGGCTCATCTCAGGACTGGTTGTAGGCCCCTGCACCGGCGCGGTGCTCGGAGCGCTGCTCTTCTATGTAGGCAAGAGCGGAAATGTCGCCTTCGGAACAGGGCTGCTCTTCGTTTTTTCTTTGGGCATGGGAATACTCCTTATAATAGCCGGCACCTTTGCCGGGCTTTTGCTGGCAATACCGAAACCCGGCGCCTGGATGCTGCGGGTAAGGCGCGCGATCGGAGCGCTAATGTTTATCATAGGCGCTTCTTTTCTCTATCATGCCTGGAAAATCTACAACTAAACTATATTTACAACGGAGGATATTATGAGGAAGATACTTGTTGCAGCGGTAATTATTCTTATCGCCTTTTCCGGCGGAGCGATGTCAAGGAAAGTAAGTTCTGCTCCTGCGCAGCAAAAAGCAGATTTGGCCCCTGATTTTTCGCTTAAGACCCCGGAAGGGAAAGCTGTCAATTTGTCTGCCTATAAAGGCAAGGTAGTACTCGTGAATTTCTGGGCTACCTGGTGTCCCTATTGTGTTAAAGAAATGCCTGCGCTCAACGCGCTTTACGGAAAAGCAGGAGGAAAGAATTTTGAAATTATAAGCATAAACATCCAGGAAAACCCGGAAAACGTTAAAGCTTTCATGGCAAAGAACGGAATTAAGCATACTGTTGTAATTGACCCTTCGGGAGAAACCGCTCAGGCCTATAAGGTAGTTGGAATTCCTACAAACGTGCTGGTGGACAAGACCGGGAAGGTTGTGTTCAATCAGAATGAACTGCCGTCAGACCTTGAAAAAACAATAAGCGAATTGGTTAAGGAATAACCGCCCTAAGCCCGAAACAACCCGGGGCGCAAGGTCATTTTACTGCCAAAACAGAGCGGATTAAACCCGGTCTCAGGCTTCCTTTGCCGTTCGCTTCTATCAATGCCGAGACCGTGACAAACCTGAAATCTTTCCCTGAAAGCTGCTGCAGGATTGTCGGAAGCGCTAATAAAGTTGCATCTATGCCGCTATGAAGCAATATTATGTCTCCATCTTTCGGGGCCGCCATAACATTTGAAATCACTTCAGAACTTCTCATCGCCCCGTAATCAGAATAATTCGTCCAGAGAACGGTAAAGAGCCCCATTGAAGCCGCAACCTGAACCGTCCCGGGATTATATCTGCCTGAAGGAGGTCTAAAGACCGCCGGCCTTTTCCCGATCAATGAAGCAATAACCTGCTCGTCGCGTTCCAACTCGGCTCCGGTCTCCGCCATAGAAAGTTCCGTCAGTATCCTATGATCATAAGTATGGTTGCCTATTTCATGCCCGCGGCGGTCAATTTCCTTGACAAGTTCCGGATACTTCTCGGCCATTTTACCAACAGCAAAAAAAGTCGCTTTGGCGCTGAAACAATCCAGTAGGTCCAGAAGCTTACGGGTATATTCTGGATGCGGCCCATCGTCGAAAGTCAGGGCTATCAAGCGTCCGGAAGGATTTTCTGAGGGAACTACGCAGAAGCGCATGGAGTGCCGCTCACCTGCATGCAAATCAAATACGGCAACCCCTATCTTAACAAAACTTAAAATAACACCGAGAAAGATTATGGCGGCGAAAACACGCCAGAGTAAGTTTTTGTGCTTATTCAAAATGGCGCCTTTAATTGAGTTTTTCAACAGTAACCGCCGTGCCATTCTTTGTTTTCTTGAGGCTCTCAACATATTGAAGTTCAAATTTCCCTATGACATTGACCGGACTGGCGGGCCTGACCTCTCCCTTGCAGCTTGAAGGAGTCTCTCCGTAGAAGAGGCAAAAAGCTGCGCCCGGCATCCAGTACGCAAGGTCGCCGATTGCGACAACCGGCTTGGGGTTTTCCGGTCCGTGTTTTACAGGAATAGTGAAATAGGTTTCGTCTCCCCAGGTGTTGGCTTTGGCGGAAAAAGGAAGGGCTTTGTAAATGGCTTCCGCGGTCTTGGTGGCGTTCAATACCGCGTCAATATTTAGTTCTCCGATTTTAATCCTGATCTTTTTCATAGGCCTTCCGTTGTTATTCTTTCCGGAAACTGCCGGTTTGGCGTGCCCTGAACCCTGCACTGCTCCCCCGCACCACTTACTACGTTCTGGTGCCGGACTAAAGGCTGTCGCTCGAGTGCAGGGCGCAGCCTGAGTCTCCGAAGCAGTCGAATGGTATATGGTGGGCGCTATAGGATTCGAACCTATGACCTCCGCCGTGTGAAGGCGGCACTCTAACCAACTGAGCCAAGCGCCCGTACAAGAACAATAACTTATAACTAATAACTGATAACTGATAAACAAAACCTACTTTTTTGCGTAATAGGGGCTGTAAAAATCAAATTCAATAGTCTTCGGATCAAGCGGCACGCCAAACTTACGGATTTCGTAGTGAACATGCGGACCTGTTGAAGAGCCGGTGTTTCCCATCAATGCAACACACTCTCCCGCTTTCACTTTCTGTCCCGGGGTTACCAGGATCCGGCTACAGTGACCGTACCTCGTTGTATAGCCATAATCGTGCTCTATAATCACAAGGTTCCCGTAACCTCCAAACTTGCCCGCAAAAATGACCGTGCCTTCGGCGGTAGCGTGCAGCGGAGTGCCTATACGGCTTGCGATATCAACACCAACGTGGTATTCCCTGCGGGACTTCGGATTCCCGTCATCGCCGAAATCAAAAGCCATTTCTCTTGATCCAAACCTGGAGGTTATCCAGCCCTTTACAGGGCGCCCTTTGGGCATCGCGGTCCAAACCGAGCGGAGCTGTGAAACGTATTGAAACACCTCTTTTGAACTCTGCTCCCTAAAATCAAGTTCAGAGATAAGCTGCTCGTATTCTTTGCTGACCTCTTCACGCCCTACTTCGTCGGACAGAAGCTTGTCGAGCACTTTCTGGTCTGACTTGCTCGGCCCGCCGATAGCGTCTTCCCTGACAAGCGACTTCTTGTTCTTGTAGGCGAGCAGATTACGGAGCTTTTTTTCAAGACCGGCAAGATTTCTCTCCCTTTCCTCCAGCTCCCCTGCTTTCTGCGCAAGGAAAACCGCTTTATCCTTCAAAACCGAGAAAGAACCCTTCGCAAGCCGGTAATCAATATCCGAGGCAACAACATAGATTCCGTATCCCAGCAAGACCGCGAGAAAAAACCCGGCAAACAACACGGCAAGGAGAGGAACCCTGATCTCCAGCGGCCTGTTCGAACCTGCTTCACGCGAGGCCTTAAGAGTGATTCTGCTTTTCAATATGTCCCAAAAAGCCTTATTAAACATCTTCCTCCGGACCTTGCAAGAGGTTATTATAGCAAAAGAGCCTTACTCAATCAATCCGCATTTTCCTGCACTTTTCGACATCCCTGGCTATCTGGCGCTGCAGGGCTTCCCGGCTTGAAAACCTCCTGCTCGGCCTGAGTTTCTTAATAAATACTACCTCCGCTTTCTCGCCATATATATCCTTCTTCTGGAGCCCTATTATGTTCACTTCAACGGGAGGATGTTTTTCGCCGGGATGAAATGTTGGCCTCCCTATGCCGCACGCGCCGCGGTAGAGCTTGCCTGCCACCGTGATGGTCACGGCATAAACACCTTCCGGCGGGACAACTTCATTAGTGGCGTCCAGATTGGCGGTGGGAAAACCTAGGCTCGCCCCCCTGCCGTCCCCGCGGACTATCCTGCCTGTCAAAGAATAATGCCTTCCGAGCATCCTTCTTGCAGCACTAAGATCTCCCGCGAAAGCGCGCTTTCTAATTTCCGTGCTGCTTATTATCCCTCCGCAGCATTTCTGCGCTTGCACACGGTCAACCGTGAAACCGAATAGTTGCCCGTATTCCTTTAGCAAAGCGGCATCGCCCTTTCCGCCCTTTCCGAACCTGTAGTCAAACCCGACAACTGCTTTTATCATCTTCAGCTTTTCTACAAGGATTCCGGTGATAAATTTTCCGGCAGGGATAGCCGCAAAACTTTTATTAAAATCAATAACTATAAGGATATCAATGCCCGCCGCGGAGATTAATTCGGCTTTTTTTTCCGTATCCGTAATTACGGCCGGAGCCTGCCGGTGGGTGGTTTTCATGGGGTGCGTCTCAAAGGTGAGCGCAATGCTCTTCGCTTCCAATTTTTTCGCGTCGGCAACTGTTTTTTCAAGTATCTTTCTGTGTCCCGCATGCACGCCGTCAAAAACGCCCAAAGTAACAACGGAACTTTTTATTTTCCTCAGGCTTTCCGATTTCAAACCATTTAGCAGAATCATCTTTCTCCTAAAAAAAACCGGCCCCGGAAAATGGGGCCGGGCAAAGTTACAGTTCCGGCGAAGTGAACCTCAATACACGACCTTATTGAGCGGATATTCAATTATACCCTGCGCCCCCTGTCTCTTAAGCTTTGGCAATATTTCCCTCACCACGCTTTCATCCATAATAACCTCTATCGCAACCCAATCAGGGTCGGAGAGGGCGGAAATAGTCGGAGTTTTCAAGGCCGGCAGTTCATCCACTATCTTTTTCAGTTTCGCCTTGGGCACATTCATCTTAAGCCCTACTTTCGATTCGGCTTCCAGAGCTCCCTGCAGGAGCAAGGCAATGTTCTCAATCTTTTCCCTGCTGCTCTTCTTCTTCCATGTTTCTTTGTTCGCGATTATCACAGTGGAGGACTCCATCACGGTCGCGATAATCTTCAGGTTGTTAGCCCTAAGCGAGGAACCCGTTTCGGTGATCTCCACCACAGCGTCTACCAGTTCCGGCGGTTTCGCCTCGGTCGCGCCCCAGGAGAACTCAACCTCCGCTTTAACCCCGTTTTTCGCGAGGAATTTATTGGTAATATTTACTACCTCGGTGGCTATTTTCTTGCCCTTGAGATCTTTTACGGTCTCTATCTTTGAATCATTCGGAACACAAAGTACCCAGCGCAGCACGTTTCTCGTCCTTTTCGCGTAAACCAGCGTTGCGACTTCGACTACCTTGCCGTCAACACCGTTCTCAACGACCCAGTCCTTGCCGGTCAGACCGAAATCCAGCTTACCGGAATTCACGTAGCGCGGTATCTCCTGGGCCCTGATGAACCTGGCTGTAAGCTCCGGATCATCAACTTTGGGCACGTAGGAACGCGAGCCGACTGATATTTTGTATCCGGCCTTCTTAAACATCTGTATGGTTGCCTCCTGCAATGAACCGGCAGGCAAACCCAACTTAAGCATAGTAGTCTCCTAAAACCAAATTCCTGGAAAATGTTCTAAATTCTAAACTCTAAATCCTAAAAAAGAACAAAACCATTAAACGGCAATAATTTACTTGGTTCTTTGCAATTTTGTTCTTTGCCCTTTGTTTAGTGCTTAGTATTTAGTGCTTGCATTTTTCTTTACTTAACGTAGCTGGCTACCAAATCCCCCACTTCCCGTGTCCCCATCCCCATCCTGCCGGCTGACATGCTCTTTAGCTTGCCGGAAAGAAGAGAGTCGATCACGGCCTTCTCTATCGCCTTCGCCGCCTTTTCCTCTCCGATGTAGTCAAGCATCATTGCGCCGGCCATTATTGCCGCTATCGGGTTAATCACATTCTTGCCGGTATACTTCGGCGCGCTTCCGCCCATCGGTTCAAACATTGAAACGCCTTCCGGGTTGATGTTACCGCCGGCAGCAACGCCAAGCCCGCCCTGTATCATGGCTGCCAGGTCGGTGATGATGTCGCCGAAAAGGTTCTCTGTGACTATTACATCATAATACTCCGGCTGCTTCACGAACCACATGGTAGTTGCGTCAACGTGATTGTAGTCCTGCTTGATATCCGGGTAGTACTTATTCCCCATCTCCGTATACGCCCTCATCCAAAGATCGCCGCAGTACGTGAGCACATTGGTCTTGTGGACCAGAGTAAGCATTTTCTTCTTGCTGTTCCTCTTCTTTGCGAACTCGTACGCGAACTTAAGGCAGCGGTCCACGACCGGCCTGGTGTAGGCCATCACGTGGGTCGCCACTTCATCCTTCGTGCCGACCATCGTAGCCCCTCCCATCCCGGTGTAGATGCCGCCGGAGTTCTCGCGAATGACGACAAAATCTATGTCTTCCGGTTTCTTATCCTTAAGCGGTGTATCCACATTCGGGAAAAGCTTCACCGGCCGAAGATTAATATACTGGTCGAGCTTGAACCTGATATTTAAGAGTATTCCTTTCTCAAGAATGCCCGGCTTTACATCGGGATGCCCTATAGCTCCCAGAAATATGGAGTCAAACTTCCTGAACTCTTCAATGGCGGAATCCGGGATTGTCTCGCCGGTCTTCATATATCTTTCCCCGCCGAAATCAAACTTTGTAAGGTTCAATTTAAAAGCGTACTTTGCTTCAGCCGCGTTAATTACTTTCAGGCCTTCAGCAACAACTTCCGGGCCTGTACCGTCGCCGCCCATAACCGCAATATTGTAACTTTTCACCATGATAAAACCTCCGTTTTCGCAGCAAAAGTCTGAATTTGTTTGATTACACGGATTACAAAAACAGATTACGCAGATTAAGACTTAAATCCGGCAAAGATCCCGGTCTTTCAACTGCGCATTTAACAACTATAATTATACCGAAAAAGGCGCGGTCTTTCAAGGAAAGTTAAGGTAAAGGTGATTAGAAGGATTAGATAGACAGATTACGCAGATAATACATAAAGCCATAAAACCCTTCCATTTTGTCTAATCAGCGTAATCGCATTTCCGGAATCTGCGTAATCAAATATTTTTAAGAAAAGTTAAGGTAAAGGTGATTAGAAGGATTAGATAGACAGATTACGCAGATAATACATAAAGCCATAAAACCCTTCCATTTTGTCTAATCAGCGTAATCGCATTTCCGGAATCTGCGTA
>CAIOVX010000088.1 GCA_903861835.1 Candidatus Firestoneibacteriota bacterium
AGAACAAGACGCACGAAGTGCGGCTTATTCTGATATGCCGGACGCAGTCTGGCATGAAAGATATCATACCCTACAGAACAAGACGCACGAAGTGCGGCTTACAATCTTTACGAACCCTTTACTTTTTTGTAAAAACCAGCGCGTCATTGCCTGCCGAACCTGCAATCTCAGAATTCGCGGCTATGTTCTTGTTTAATATTTCCTGCGAAAGAGCGTCTTCAACATAACGCTGGATGGCTCTCTTAAGCGGCCTTGCCCCAAAGAGAGGGTCATAACCTTTCTCAATCAGAAAGTTCTTGGCCGATTCGTCCAGCACAAGTTTAACTCCCTTATCCTTAAGCCGATTCTCTACTTTCCGAAGGAGAAGATCGACAATGCCCGTCAGGTTATCCTTTGTCAGCTGGTGGAAGACAATAATATCGTCTATCCTGTTCAGGAATTCCGGATTGAAGGCCTTCTTCAGCTCGGACATTACCTTGTCCCTCATATCCGTATGCTGAGCGCCCTCTTCAACCATCTTAAACCCAAGCGAGGAGGCCTTCTCAATTGACCTTGCGCCGATGTTGCTGGTCATAATAAGCACGGTGTTTTTAAAATCAACGGTCCTTCCGAAGGAGTCCGTAAGTCTTCCCTCATCGAGCACCTGAAGCAGAGTGTTAAAAACCTCAGGATGCGCTTTTTCTATCTCATCAAAGAGCACGACCGAGTAAGGACGGCGCCTTATCTTTTCCGTAAGTTGTCCGCCGTCATCGTAGCCCACATACCCCGGAGGAGCGCCTACCAGCCTGGAGACAGCAAACTTTTCCGAGTACTCCGACATATCCACACGGATCAGGGCGTTCTCGTCCTCGAAAAGGAACTCCGCGAGCGTTCTGGCTAACTCCGTCTTTCCGACGCCGGTGGGCCCGAGAAAAATAAATGTGCCTATCGGTTTCTTGGGGTCGGCAATGCCGGCGCGGGATCTTTGTATAGCTTTGGTTACCGCTTCAATTGCCTCTTCCTGGCCTACAACCCTGTTGTGCAGGGCCTCACGCATCTTGAGCAGTTTCTCCGACTCCTTCTCTTCCAGTTTGAAAACAGGAATTCCGGTCCACTGCGAAACCACCTTGGCTATATCCTCCGGTCCGAGAATCTTTGTTTCCGTAACTCTAGTTTTTTCCCAGCCGGACTTCACCGCATCCAGCCTGGACTTTAACTCGGTTATGCGATCGCGCAGAATTGCCGCTTCCTCAAATCCCTGCGCCTTAACGGCCGCATCCTTTTCCTTCATCGCCTCGCCGAGTTCCTTCTCGGCGTCAACCACTTCCTGCGGACGGACGCTTGTTGCAAGCCTCGCCCTCGCGCCGGCCTCATCAATTATATCGATGGCCTTGTCCGGAAGGAATCTTCCGGTTATGTATCTCTCTGAAAGCAGCGCCGCTTCGCGCAGCGCCTCATCGGAAAATTTTATTTTATGATGTTTTTCGTACCTGTCGCGCAGGCCTTTTAGTATAAGGATAGTCTCATCCACCGAAGGCGGGTTCACAATAACCGTCTGGAATCTTCTCTCGAGCCCGCCGTCTTTTTCAATATGCTTTCTGTATTCGTTCAGCGTGGTCGCGCCGATGCACTGTATCTCTCCGCGAGAGAGCGCAGGCTTTAGCATATTTGAGGCGTCTATGGCGCCTTCTGCAGCCCCGGCTCCGACCAGCGTGTGCAGCTCGTCTATGAAAACTATTACATTGCCGCTGTTTCTCAACTCCGTCATCACAGCTTTCAGGCGCTCCTCAAATTCACCGCGGTATTTTGTTCCGGCAACCATTGCCGCGAGATCCAGCGTTACAACCCTGCGCCCGGCCAGAAGCTCCGGGACATTACCCGAAACAATTTTCTGGGCCAGTCCTTCGACTATGGCGGTCTTTCCGACTCCCGCCTCGCCGAGCAGAACAGGATTATTTTTGGTCCTTCTTGAGAGTATCTGCGTGACGCGTTCAATCTCGTTTTCCCTGCCGATTACGGGGTCGAGCTTTCCGTCCCTGGCCAAAAGCGTAAGGTCCCTTGAAAAGAGGTCGAGGGCCGGCGTCTTGCTCTTTGGTCCCGGCGCCTGCTGCTGCACCTGAGCCTGGGAAGGAGAAGGAGAAGGAGAAGTACCCGGCTGAAAGGAAGGCGCGGACTTTTGCGTTGTCTGGCCGCCGAGTATTTCCAAGGAAAATTCCCTGACTTTCTCAACCGTAACACCGAGCATAGAAAAGAATCTTGCCGCCGTGTTCTCGCCTTCCCTCATCACGCCGAGCAAGAGGTGTTCTGTCCCCACATAATTGATATTCATCCGCGACGCTTCTTCAATAGCAAGTTCGAGCGCCTTCTTCATCCTTGGCGTAACCGGCAGGTCTTCCAGGAGCAGCTCTCCCGAGCCGGTGGAAAGGCTGTTTTCAACTTCCTTCTTCAGTTTTGGAATACTCACGCCGAATTGTTTCAAGACGGCGATGGCAACTCCCGAGCCTTCCCTGATAAGTCCCAACATCAAATGCTCCGGGCCGACAAAATCATGCCGCAACTTGCCCGCCTCCTCTCTTGCGTAACCTATAACTTTTTGCGCTCGTTCAGTAAATTTTGGAAACATTTATTGACTCCTTTTTTCGGAGAGTGAAGTCGTTTTAGTCCCTGAGCTTATTGCGTATCAGATCCGCCCTCTTAATATCCCTGGCCTCTTCCGCCATGACTTTCCCGCTTATTCTCTGAATATGCCCGGGCTGGGTAGAGATCAGAAGTTCATTTATGGTCTTGAGCTTCACCTTAAGTATACCTGTTTCCGCGCCGAGCCGGAGCGAGGAAAGCAGGGTTATGGCTTCTTCAAAACTTATTGTCCGGACATTCTTGAGCAGTCCATAGGCCCTCCAGATATTATCCTCTATCTTTGCCTTATTTGTCTTGAAAAGCGAGGCCCTGGCTTTATGCTCGTTTTCCATTATCTGCCTGGTAATCCTTTCAATATTAACTATTATTTCGCTCTCTGTCTGGGAGAGCGAAATCTGGTTGCTTATCTGGAAGAAGGCGGTCCGTATCTCTATACCTTCCCCGTAAAAACCTCGCACTACCAGGCCGAGCTGATTCATGCGCTGAAGTATTTTATTAATGTCCTTGCTGATGACCAGCGCCGGCAGGTGCACCATCATAGAGGCCCGAAGCCCGGTGCCGGTATTGGTAGGGCAGGCCGTGAGATATCCCGCTTCCGGAGAAAAAGCAAAGGTCAGCTCTTTTTCCAACTCGGTGTCCAGCGCGTCAAGCTTCTTCCAGCACTCCTGCAGCTGAATTCCGGGAAGAATGACCTGCATCCTCAGGTGGTCCTCTTCGTTGATCATAACGCTTACCGACTCGTCTTTGGAAAAGATAACTGCCCGCTTCCTGTCGGTAGCGGCGTGATCATAGCTTATCAGGTGCCGCTCTACCAGCAGGTACCTGTCGATGTCATCCAGCTGATTTAAGGCTGCAACATTCGCCTTTTTCAGCGACTGCGTCTTAGCGGCCGCCTTTTTTACCTGAGCGAATATTTTCTCATAATCCTGATCCTTAAGCAGCTGCGGAAAAACAAACCCGCTAAGGTTCCTCGCCAGCCTCACCCTGCTGGAGATAACCACGTCGGAATCCGGGCCTTTGCTGCTTATCCATTTACTGGATTTATTAATTAATTCCTCAAACATAAGACCTCGATGAATCCGGGAGAATAATCCCTTATTCGTTTGTAACGTTCGTAACGTTCTTAACGTTCTTAACGTTTATAAGCCGCACTTCGTGCGTCTTGTTCTGTAAGGAAAGATTTCTTTCATGCCAGACTCCGTCTGGCATAGCAGTATAAG
>CAIOVX010000089.1 GCA_903861835.1 Candidatus Firestoneibacteriota bacterium
CCAATTCTTTTCTTCTGCCCTTGCCCTTGTTTTACGTTACGAACGTTAAGAACGTTAAAAACCTCTATCGAACCAATTCCCGCCGGGCTTTTTCAATCACCCCCAACAGTTTTCTCTCCGTCTCATCCGCTATCCCCTTCGGGTGATAAGTATTCCAGACATCAAGCACCTTCTCGGAGGCTTTTTCAACTATTGTTTTCTTTCCGCTGTTAAGCCACGAAGCCATCATCTCGTGCGACATAAACTCGGGAAGCCAGATTTCTTCCCTGAAATGGGTGACGGTGTGTTCGTGATCCATAAAGAGCCCGCCCGGGCCGACTTCTTTCATGGCGTCGAATGCCAGGGTGTCCTCATTTATCTTAAACCCGTCAAGAAGGCGGTTTACATAATCGGCGTATTCGTTTGCCAGCACCATCTTTACCGGGGAGATTATCTCGTCAACTGAGAGTAAATCCATATCCATTGACGGAGCACCGGAAGCAAGAAGGCCCAGCATCGCGCCGCCGGCAAGGTTCATACCGCTCTCCATATCATCTGCTTTGGCCGTGGTGTTGGCCGAAGGGCCGGCCCCCGCCGCCGACTTGTAATATCTTAGTATCTGCGCTCCGGCTATTCCCATCAGCTGTGTTTCCGGGCGGCCATACGGCTGCGAGCCATTCCTCATATCTATCGGCGCGCCATAGAGAGAAAGCCAGAGCTGTTTCCTGCCATAAAAGACCCTGTCAAGTATGCAGGCAAAAAATCCTTCGGCGAGATGTTTCGAGAGCGCTCCCGCGATTGTGACCGGCGCGTTGGCTCCCATTGTTGTCATAATATCCAGGTGAATATAATGGCCGCGCTCCCAGAACCAGACAAACTGCTCTGCCTCTTCCCTCGCGAAATGAAGCGGCGAGATCAAAAAAATTGAGGCGTTAAGATATTTCTGCAGAAAGGGCTTCTTCGTCCGCACCGTGTCCTGCTTCATTATTTCGGCCATTTCAACAATATACGGGCAGAGTTTTATGTCCCAGATTAGCCCGTCACCGGCCCATTTATTTTCAGAGTGGCGCCAGAGCAGGTACCTGCCATATAACGGAATGAGGACCGCGGGAATATCCCCGGGTACCGCGCCGAGCCCGATAGCGCTGATATTTGGAAGATAATCCGCGAGCTTGATTATATTTTCTGCAGATTTCAACGTGTTCTTCTTAACGGTGCCGCTCTCGGGGTCGAAGTAATTCAGCCCGTAACCGCCTATTCCCCCGGACGCCCTGACATTCTGGTCAATTGATTGATCTATACCCTCCACTCCCGCGAGGAATTTCTCCATATATTTCCTGTCAAAGAAGACCTTCCCGGCCTTAGAATCCGCCTTTGCCCCTGAGGATTCAAGGACTTCTATTATCTTGGCGTTGTCTACCTTAACTCCGACCTCGTCAAGTATCCTGAAGGCCGTGCTCTCAATCATCTTTATCTCTTCCATTGAAAGCATATCGAAATGCTGCAGCAGTTTCTTCATTCCCTCTCCTTTGTTAATATTATTTATGAATCAAATATTGCGGCATGATTGCTTTTTTGCGAAGAATATTTTTCAAACAATGGCTCTATATATTTGCGGCAATTTCGCCGAGTATCGCCGCGTATCTTGAAAGCAGGCCGACCAGCACCTCTTTAACCAGCATAAACACAGAAAGACGCTTCGCGCGCGGCGACTTTATTATCCTGATTGATTCGTTGGCGGAGTAAAATATCTGCGCGGCAAGGCGGAACAGGAGAAATGAAACTTTCTTCCCTGAGTCGAGGATTTTGTTGAACGACCTCTCGCTGTTGCGGTTATACCTGTAGAACTCGAGGATGCCATAGTTGTGCGAGTGATAGATAACGGACTCCGGCTCGTAGACAATTGAACGCCCTTTCAGGAGCATCTGCCTTGACCATTCCTGGTCCTCGGCCATATTGATGTCCTCGCGGAACTTGTTCTTTTCCCAGAAACTCTTCCGGACGGCGCAGCTTACCGTAGAGAACCACATCAACCTTCTTATGCCGGCCGCCCTTTCTTCAGGCGCGAGGAACCTCAATGAGGCAATGCTTTTTACCGGGGGCATTCCGGTTGCGATATCCAGCGCCATATAAATGTTACAGTTTGTTTTTGCTATGTGCCTGCTGAAAACCCCGGCAGTTTCCTTGTCATTTTCCAGCTGGCGTATAAGCGGCGCCAGCCAGTTCTTGTTTCTCGGCACCGCGTCTCCGTTGAAAAAGACAAGGAATTTTGGAGCGCGCGCCAGCCCTCCGCCGAAATTTCTGGTGCCGCCGTGGCTGAAGGTTTCCGGGTTTCTTTGAATCAACCTTACTGACTTGAAACTTTTTATTATCCCGACCGTTCCGTCCGTTGAACCGGAATCAACAACTATGACTTCATAGGGCTTTGGGAATTTCTGGGAGAGAATAAGCGAGAGCGTCCCGCGGATATTTCCTTCCGCGTTCTTAGTCAGGACGATTATGGAAACCTCCGGCCTATTTGCCACTTCTTACCGCCTTCTTCACAAGTTCCACAAGTTTTCTGCCGGGCGCCGTCTTCTTGAGGAATGCCGCCGTGCCGTATACCGCGATTTTTTTAAATCTGCTAAACGCGCTGTGCGTCACAGGGTCCATCGAATCCGCGAGAGCCCGCTTCAGGAACTCGTAATCAATTCCTTTGATCTTTTGTCCGAGCGGCGAGCGCCTGTACTCTTCATGCGACTTTATGAGCGAGAGCCCGTTATTCTCGCAGTAAGTAAAGAGGTCGCTTCCGGGATGCGGCGTGAAGAATGCCGGGCTGTAATGGTCCGGCTTGATTTTCTTTATCATTCTCACGGTATCCATGGTCTCGCGTTTTTTTTCGCCGGGAATGCCAAGCATGTAGTTCGCCCAGACTTTTATCCCGTATTTCCTGCAGATCTCCGCGGCCCTGATATTGTGCTCCACCTTGGTGCCCTTGCGCAGGAAGTTAAGTATCCGCTGGTTTCCGCTCTCGAAACCTATAATAAACATAAAGAGCCCGGCCTCACGCATCTTCTTTATGGTTTCTTCGTTCCGGCAGATAATATCCGCGCGCGATTGGCAGACGAAGGGCAGTTTAAATCCGCGCTCAACATAGCCGCGGCAGAATTCCTCGACATACTCAACATCCTCGGTAAAGCAATCGTCGTGTATCATCAGGCTTTTAAGCCCGTATTTGTCCCTGAGGGTTTCAAGTTCTGCGAGCAGGCTGGAGACGCTCCTTCTCCGCAGGCCTTTACCGAATATTATTTTTTCCGCGGGCTGGCAGAAACTGCAGTTATAGATACAGCCGCGCGCGGCAATGACCGTCATAAATGGGACCGGAAGCTCTGAAAGTATCGGCGCTTCGTGCCCGCTGTAAAGCTCCCGGTCGGCGAAAGGCAGTTTGTCCAGATCGGCAGGAGTTCCTTTTATGACTCTTTCAACTTTCTTTCCTGCCGCGAGAGAATTCAACAGGTCGGTGAAGGTTATCTCGCCTTCCCCGAGCACCACATAATCGAACTGCGGGTTCGCGGAAACTTCTTCGGGCATGATTGAGGGATGAGGCCCGCCGACAATAACGACGATGGAACTGTCAACTTCCTTGACCAGCGCAGCGCATTTGGTGACCGCGTCAAAATCAACGCTCATCATACTAAGGCCAACAACTCCGGGCCGGCTCTTTTCTATAAGGGCCTTGAATTCTTCGTAACCGGAGAGGAGGCGCAGGTCTATCAGTGATATGGAGTGCCCCGCCTGTTTAGCATAGGCGCTGATTGAACAGAGCCCGTGATGTATCCAGCTTGACTCCATCAGCTCTCCAGTGTTATAGCTCTTAAAACCGCAGGAGCTTATGCTGGCGTCAACAAGTATTGCTTTCATTATTATTCTTTCCTCCGGGTTAATTTACCCCTTATATTTGCTAACAGAAACCTTAGCGGATGCCGGTCCCGGTGTTTAAGCACTTTCCTGTAAGCCTCCAGCTCTTCCCTGAGACTGCTCTGTTTTGACACCTCGGAATTCTCCAGAGAGTCAACAACGGCTTTTCTTTCTTTGCCGGGAAGCGCAAGCAGCGCATCTTTTAACCCCGCCAGGTACTCGTGGCGCAGGAGAAGCGCATAGCATTCAAAAAGCATTTCTTTGGCTGCGCCGTAATTATACAACGGCAAAAGCGCGCCGCCGGTTTTCTCTATTGAAGCGGCAAATTCCCGGGCCGCTTTCAGGGCTTCGCTTTCCCCAAGGTCCAGCTTCTCAATCTCTTTTATATTGTACCTGAACAGGCCTCTGTCGGCGTCATAGTTAAGTATGTTTATCCTCTTGGCAAGTTCAGGATGAAGCCCCGCCAATTTCACCGCGGATCTTCCCATCAGTTTCATTTTTCTCAAGTAGGCCAAAAGATTGCTCTCAACACGGTGTTCCGCGAGCGCGGCAGAATTAAAGAACACGCGAAGACCTTTTTCCGGCAGGCGGCTGCCAAATTCGACATCCTCCCAGCCGTAACAATCAAACCCTTCTTCAAAACCTCCGGCGAGACGGAAATCTTCTTTCCTTATCATAAAGCTGGAGGAATTAAAATGCTCGCAAGAAAGTTCTGCGCCCTCAAGGATGTTTTTATAATCAGGCAGAAGCCCGTAAAAGACTGCGAACTCGCCAAAGAGCGAGGACTTCACGCTTTCAGCAGGAAGCATTTTCCCCATACTAAGCCTGCTCTTGCCTGACTTAACGCATTTTAGATGTTCCGCGATTAAGCCCGGGAGCGACACAACGTCGTCATCCATAAAGAGCAGGAACTCCCCTTCTGTTTCCCTCGAGCCGAAATTACGCGCGGCAGCGGCTCCCGGCTTTTTACAGCCAAGCACCCTTACAAACCCGGGGAAGCCGGCTTTTTCACCGGAGAATAACCGCTGTTGCGGGGAGTTGTCAACAACCAATACCTCCAGGCTCCCGCGGGACGGAAACTGCTTTTCCAAAGCCGCAAGCGCGGCGTCAAGCGTTGCTCTTTCCCCCAGCGTGGGGATTATTACCGATATTTCCAGGTTCATATCTCTATTTTTCCTTTGACCATATCGTTGTAACCGGGTTCTTAATACAGGAGAGCCCCTTTGTCTTGCAGGCGCTCCACGTGTCGAAACACTGCCACCAGCCGCATTTATCACATATAGCCGGCTTCTTAAAGACAAGTTTATTGTGTAATTCCCTGATTCGATTGAGTTTTCTTCCGTTCCAAACCTCAAGAAGCTTTTCCCGTTTCAAATCTCCGAGTTTGTTGCGGGCGAACGCGTCCATATTGCAGAGGGCCACCGTCCCGTCCCAGTAAATCTCCATTAGCAGCC
Source organism: Candidatus Firestoneibacteriota bacterium (assembly GCA_903861835.1). Taxonomy (GTDB): domain Bacteria; phylum Oederibacteriota; class D2-FULL-39-29; order D2-FULL-39-29; family CAIOVX01; genus CAIOVX01. The sequence continues at coordinate 5,331 of CAIOVX010000089.1, forward strand.
TGAGCGCAGGACAGGGAAAGCGCCCCTTTTCACTGTGTTTAACCGAACCTTCATCGTGGCATTCATCCACCGTCACCGTATCCGCCGTCCTCGACCAATAACTGATAAATCTTTTAAGCCCCTCTTCGTTACCCTTCTGCTTCACGAGGCGTATATTCAAGACCGGCTTCTTTCCGGCACCCCTCAACCGCAGGAACTCCGCGATATTTTCTTTGACCGTTTCAAAATTGGCCCCGACTCTGATCTTCTCGTATTCCGCTTTCGTGTAACCGTCAAGACTGACATCCAGCCGGTCAAGACCCGAGGCGATCAGGCCTTTTGACTTCTCCCGCGACAGGAGCATCCCGTTCGTAGCAAATTGAACGTCGTTTACTCCCGACTTTTTGGCGAAAGAAACCATCTCAACAATCTTAGGATGAAGCAGCGGCTCGCCGTAGCCGTGCAGCACGAGGTTCACCTTCTTGCGTTCCGGCAGCTGCTTTATTACGCGCTTAAAAAGCGTGAACGCCATAAAACCGGAAGCGCGTTTTTTCTTTCCTTCCGGCGCAGAATGAACCGGACACATCACGCACCTTAAATTACAGCGATTCGTCGGCTCTATCGCCACCAACCGGGGGTACCGCGAATCATTCCGCGCAACCTCGCCAAAGAGCCACTGCTTGTCAGCCGTTTCAAGTTCAAAGAAAACACCTTTTGTTTTCCTCAGACCGCCAAGCGCGTGTTTCTTAAGAAATTCAGGAGTCACAACATGCACTTCGGCAGTCTCATAGGGAATGCCCCGGCAGGACTTGAAATAAATATGCTCAGGACCGCCCCCTTTAATTTTCGCCGACATCCTCTCAATCATAGACTCGGAGAATACACCCTGCGCCGGAAAAATAACCGCTGCAGAACCGAACCCCCCTGTCATCAAGGTTTTAGGGAGCTCTCCTTCACGTACAATCTCAGCTCCGAATCTGGAGGCTGCCTTTTTCAAATAGGGAGGAGTCCAGCGCCCTGCAGGCAGGATTACAAAGAATTTGCGCGGGCTTTTGAAATTCTTGAAGAACTTAGAAAGATCTTCGCCTTTTTTTTTGCCTTTTATCCACCCCGCTAAATATCCGGGGAAACCCGGCCTTTGCTCCGCAAGCACGGCAACCGGAGTATTTTTCTTCATACCTTCTCCGGGACGAGAAATTTCCCTATAAGACCTGTCCCGCCGAAAGACAGGTAAAGCTCTTTGCCGGGACCTAAGGCTATGCCGCAGGGAAGCATTGAGCGCTCCAGTCCGAACACACCTACAAGCCGGGGTATGCCCGCAACGCCTGAAATATCATACTCTTTAACGCGCGCGTTCAGATGATCTGCGATATATAGTGTATTTCCCCTGATGGCCATATCGTGCGGCCCGTTAAACTCCTCCGGGCCTTCACCGAAACTGCCAAAAGAAGAGACCGCTTTGCGCTTAGAATCAAAAACCTGCACCCTGTGATTATTAAGATCGCTGACATAAAGGAAACCTCTTCCGTCAAAAACGGCTGCTATGGGAAAATTGAACTCGCCGATCCCGGATCCCTTCTGGCCGAAAGACGTTATTTCCCGCCCCTCAACGGATACTTCAAAGACCTTGTGCAGCCGGCGGTCCGTTACTATAAGCCGGCCTTCCGAAGCGCAAAGCCCGAACGGCTCGACGAATTCCCCGCGAATAACAGAACGAAATGCTCCGTCCCGTGAAAACTTCTGCACGCAGGCGCCGGAAACATCTGAGACAAAAACATCCTTGCCGCTCACCGCGATTCCGGCCGGAGCATAGAGTTTTCCTTCGCCGATTCCGGCAGTGCCAATTTGTTTCAGCAGTTTGCCTGCCGGAGAAAATACTGCGGCGCAGTGTCCCTGCATTGAAGCCGCGAAAACTTCCCCCTCGGGAGAGACCGCCAGTCCGCGAGGCTCTAACACCACCGCCCCCGGCGCATACTCTATAGACCAGGCACTGTCTCTGACCAGCCTAAGGGAGCCCGCCCGTTTTTTTTCGGAATGAGCGATATATGCGTTTACGACTTTCTGCGGTTCGCCCGCTTCAATAATTTTCCCCTTGCCGAGCCAGACTACTTTAGAACAAAGACTTAGCACGCTTCCCAGGTCGTGCGAAACAAAAACTATAGTCTTGCCGCTTTCTTTGAACCTGTCCAGCGCGTCCCGGCATTTTGCCTGAAAGTTCAGGTCGCCGACGGCCAGCACCTCGTCTATCAGCATTATATCTGTGTCGAGATGCATCGCCACTGAAAAGCCCAGGCGGACGAACATCCCCATGGAATAGCGTTTAACGGGCGTGTCAAGGAACTCTTCTATCCCGGCAAAAGAGACGATAGAAGAGAAGGCTTCTTTTATCGCAGCCGTTTTCATGCCCATTATTGAACCGCATAGATAGATATTTTCTCTTCCGGTGAGGTCGGGATGGAAACCGGCCCCGAGTTCTATCAGGGAAGCAACTCTGCCGGAGACTTTCAGTTTGCCTTCGTTTGGCTTCATAATGCCAGCAATAAGCTTAAGCATCGTGGTCTTGCCGGCCCCGTTCTCGCCGATTATCCCTATTGATTCTCCGTCGCCTATCTTAAGATTAAGGTCCTTGAGCGCCCAGAAGGCGTCCGGGTTTATCCGGCGGGCTCTCCCGAAAAGCCTGCCGAGGGTCCCAGAAAGCAGTTCTCGCAGGCTTGTAGCCCTCTCGCCCTTGACGAGCCGCTTTGAAACCCCTATGAATTCAATGGCGTTTTGCATTATATTCTTTCCGCGAAGAGATATTCCAATTTATGAAAGAGCGCCAGGCCCGCAAAAAGCGTGACAAAAGCTATGGCAGCGGCCAATACAAATGGCACCGGGTTATGAATTCCGCCTTCAAAGACTGCCCCTCTGAAAGCGTCTATTAACGGTATCATCGGATTTAGCGCCAGGAGGTTCGTAATCAGCGGATTTGAACTTTTTATCGGATAAATGACGGAAGTGGCAAACATCCAGATGGTTATAACCGAATCAAATATGTATTTGACATCCCGGAAGAACAGGTTCCCCATAGAGAGAAGCAAGGCCAGGCCTGCGGCGAAAGAAAGTTCTACCAGGGTTATTACCGGAAGCCAGAGCAGAGCGAAGGTAAAAGGAATATGGAAAAACGGCAATAATACAAAGAGCACAGCCAGCGACAGGGCGAAATCAAGGAGTTTTGAAAACACCGCCGAGAGCGGGAAAACTTCCCTCGGGAAATAAACTTTAGAAACTAAACTCGAATTGTTGACCAGCACGGGAACTGCGGCAGAAAGGCTTCCCGAAAAAAGCGACCAGACAGTCAACCCGCTGTAGACAAAAAGAAGATAGGGAACCGCTCCGGTGTTTACCGGGGCAAAGCGGTTGAAAACAAAAGTAAAGATAAGCGTCAGCGTCAGCGGAGAAAATATCGCCCAGGCGACTCCGAGCAGCGTTTGCTTGTAACGGAGTTTCAGGTCTTTTTTTATGAGCCCGCCGAGAAGTTCCCGGTACTGCCATATTTCTATCAGGCTTTTCTTCATGGTTTATTTGAAAAATCCGTTAATGGCCTTAAGTATTCTGCCTGCCGCCTTGCCGTCCCCGTAGGGATTGCCGGCCCGGCTCATCTTCCTGTAAATACTCTTAGAGTGCAGGAGACTGCCGCACCATTTCACTATTTTTTTTCTGTCAGTCCCGACAAGGACCGCGTTACCTGCCGCGACGCCTTCCGGCCTCTCTGTGACATTACGCATTACCAGCAGCGGCTTGCCGAGCGACGGAGCCTCTTCCTGCACGCCCCCGGAATCCGTGACAATAAAAAATGCGTTATACATAAGGTGAAGGAAGTTATTATAGTCCTGCGGCGGAATAAGTTTCACATTTCTCAGCCCGCCGAGAAGTTCCTTCACGGGCTGCTGGACATTCGGATTCAGATGGACGGGATAAACTATCAGAACATCTTCTTTTTTCGCGACATCCCGAAGCGCCAGGCAGATATCTCTCATTCCCGCACCGAAATTTTCCCTGCGGTGCCCGGTGACCAGAATCATCCTTGGGTGGGGAGCAATCCCGAAATTTTGTCCGAAGTATTCCCAATATTTCCTGCTGTCTTTTTTGATCTCTTTCAGCCGCATCATAAGCGCGTCTATGCCGGTATTGCCGGTCACGACAATGCGCTTCTTTTCTATGCCTTCCTTTAGCAGTATCTTTGCGGATTCTTTAGTGGGCGGGAAGAACAAATCTGCCGTCTGGGTGATAAGCCGGCGGTATATTTCTTCCGGGAAAGGCTGGTACTTGTTATTGGTTCTAAGCCCGGCTTCCACGTGGGCCACGGGAATCTTAAGGTAAAAGGCCGAAAGAGCTCCGGCAAAAGAGCTGGTGGTGTCGCCCTGGACCACGACAACATCGGGCTTTTCTTTTTTCATAACCGGTTCAAGTTTAGCAATCAGGGAGGCCGTGAGAAACCCGAGAGTCTGTCCTTTCTTCATAACTTTTAGGTCGTACGAGGGTTTGACTCCGAATAGTTTAAGGGTCTGGCGCAGCATTTCCCGGTGTTGGCCGGTTACGCATACTACCGGATGTTTTGTTTTCTTGATCAAAGGAGCCATCTTTACGGTTTCCGGCCTGGTGCCGAAGACATACATTATTTTCATCGCTTCACCCCTTGAAATTATTTATAGCAGCGATCATATAATCCAGCTGTTCCCCGGAGAGTTCCGGGTGTATCGGCAGACAGAGCACTTCCCGGGAAGCCTTCTCGGCCTCCGGCAGGACATCCATATAGCCGGCCTTCATATAAACTTCCTGTTTATGAAGCGGCGAAGGGTAATGCACTCCTGTCATTATTCCGTTAGCTTTAAGATATTCCGCCAATTGATCCCTGTGACTGTGCCGGACAGTGTACTGGTGGTAAACGTGCGAACTCTGCTCGTCAGCGCGCGGAGTAATCACGCCCTTCAAAAGAGAAGTCAGTTTTTTGGCGTTCTTCCTGCGTTTCTCATTCCAACCCTCAAGATATTTCAATTTAACTCTGAGGATTGCCGCCTGAACTTCGTCAAGCCTGCTGCAAACCCCTATCTCGGAGTGCGCATACTTCTTTACGGAACCGTGGTCGCGCAGTATTGAAAGCTTCGCCGCCAGCTCGCTGTTGTTCGTAACCACCATTCCTCCGTCGCCGGCCGCGCCGAGATTCTTGGTGGGATAGAAACTAATACAGCCGGTATCGCCGAAAGAGCCGGTCATTTTACCTCTGTACTTTGCGCCGAGCGCCTGCGCGTTATCCTCTACAACATTAAGACCATTATTCTTCGCAAGGGTCATTATCAGGTCCATCTCCGCAGGCTGCCCGTATAGGTGCACGGGTATGATTGCTTTTGTGCGGTGAGTTATGAGCTTTTCAAGTTTAACCGGATCAATATTGTAGGTGTCCGGGGTGATGTCGCAAAAAACCGGCTTGGCTCCGCACATTGAGACCGTTTCAGCGGTTGCAAAGAAAGTGAATGCCGGAACTATGACTTCATCCCCTTCCCTGATGCCAAGCACCTTAAGGGAAAGGTAAAGCGCGTCTGTCCCTGAATTCAAAGCCACCGCGTGCTTAACCCCGGAATACTTCGCTATTTCTTCTTCCAGTTTCTTGACTTCCGGTCCGTTGATGAAAACTCCTTCTGAAAGGACCTTGATGACCGCGCTGTCAAGCTCGGCCTTTATGGTGTTGTACTGCGCCTTAATGTCTATAATCGGTATTTGCATAATTGGGGCTCCTGAATAAATGGTCTATAACGTTATAACGTTCTTAACGTTTTTAACGTAAACATCTTCCAGAAAACATAGCATCATCTAATTGAGGTTACTTTACGCCCTGGATATCGCTTTTTTGCCGTATTTCGCGCACATCTCCCGTATACCGGCCGTAATGGAGCTCGTTCCTTCTGACCAGACTCCCCGAAATATCCTTATCCCCTGTCCTGATGCGGAAATCCTGGACTAAGCTGACTTCGAAATTGTCCGGGATGGGAGCCGGCTTTAGCACTTTCATCCCAAAGGTGAACTTCCCCTCATAATCGGTATTGAAGCCCTCCATCTTGAAATTGAAATACTCCGGTGGAAGCTTTAGAGCATTTTTAGCCATCTTAAGACCCTCTTCAATATGAATGCCTTCCGCCTGAAGCGGCTTGTTGAACTGGTCGATTACCTGGTAAATAATGAAGAGCGAGTAGCCGTAAAGCTCAGGACCTGATTCCTGTTTCAAATCGCGCTTTAGCTCTTTCAGCGCGAGCGGCTGGAAGACTGTGAGTGTTTTCACCGCAGAAACGGACTTGCTTTCCGTGCCGGAAACGAGAGTGTAGATCAGCATCGCTTCATTGCCGCCTTCGGCGCGGCTGCTCCGCCTCGCTTTGACCCTTATTTCAGGTTTATTTATATCTTCGGGATGCAAGGCTAAATCGTCTCCCTTAGCCAGCACCCACTTGTACTTAGTCCCTTCCGGCTGATTGGGAGCGGCGCGAAAGAACCTGGCAGGGCCGGGGCCGTCCGAGTAGTTCAGAACGATATCGGAATTAAAGCTCCCGCCGAGCACAAGCAGCCGTCTTGAACCCCAGCCAATCACGGCTCCTGCCGTGTCTTTGCAGGTAGCGGTAATTGCAACCGGATTTTTGGACGAAGGAAGCGCGGGCGCAGTCCAGTTCACCTTCGAAGAGTCTCCGGAAAATATACCTCCGGCGCCTCCGTCATCCCAGGTAAACTTAAGGCCCTCATTCCCCTCAACAGTAAGCTCCACAGCCTCGCCTGCCGGGACAATTGAACCCGGAGCCTTTATGTCAAAGGCTCCCGCACAAAAAGCAACGGACAGCAATAGCAGCAACAACGCAATTTTCTTCATCCGATCTCCCTTATCTTTTCTTCTGCAGGCTTCTCAGCAGGTCAAAGAAACCCGGAAAAGAAGTTCCTATGCAGGCTGTATCAGAAATTATTGTTTTGCCGGAAACTGCCTGGCCCAGCACCGCAGCCATCATCGCTATTCTGTGGTCTCCGTAACTCTCGGTTCTCGCGGCTTCAAGACCCGCTCCGCCGTAGATTATCATGCCGTCCGGAAGCTCTTTTGTTTTAACCCCGAATTTTGCCAATTCCGAGCAGACCGTTTTTATGCGGTCGCTTTCCTTAACGCGAAGCTCGCCTATATCGCGAAAGATTGTTTTTCCTTTCGCCGACGAGGCCGCTGCCGCAAGCGCAGGTATCTCATCTATCAGCCGCGGGATAATACTGCCACCCACGGTTACGCCTTTTAGCGGCGCGTATTCAACCGTGATATCCGCCGAAGGTTCCGCTTTTCCGCCTCTCATATTTTTGAGTCTGATATTGGCGCCCATACGCTTTAGGACTTCAAGCACCCCTGTTCTAGTCGGGTTGATTCCGACATTAAGCAGAGTAATTTTCGAGCCCCGCACAATACTGCCGGCGACAAGAAAAAAGGCGGCCGAGGAAATATCGCCCGGAACCTCAATGTTTGTTCCTTTAAGGCGCTGCCCGCCCCTCAACGACACCTTGTTGCCCTTGACCGAAAGTTTCACCCCGAATTTCACAAGCATCCGCTCGGTGTGATCCCTTGACTTTTGCGGCTCAGAAACCGTTGTTTTTCCTTTCGCGTAGAGCCCGGCAAGGAGGAGGCAGGATTTTACCTGCGCGCTCGCCACTTTTGACCGGTAATTTATGGAACTGAGTTTTCCGCCCGTTACCGTAAGCGGGGCGAAATTTCCTCCGTCCTTTCCCGTAATTTTCGCGCCCATCCGCCGAAGAGGCTCAGTCACGCGTTTCATGGGACGGCCGCGAAGCGACGCATCCCCGGTTATCTTCGACGAAAAAGGCTGCCCGGCGAGAATTCCCAGCATCAAACGCGTAGTGGTTCCGGAATTTCCCGCGTCAAGGACCCTGCGGGGAGCTTTCAGACCAAAAGACCCGGCGCCTTTAATTTTAACATTGCAGCCTTTCCTTTCAATCGCAACTCCCAGCGCCTTAAAACAGCCGATAGTAGAAAGACAGTCGCCGGATTCAAGAAAGTTTGAAACGCGGGTCACTCCGCCGGCTATTGAGCCAAACATCACAGCTCTATGGGAAATTGATTTATCCCCGGGTATCTTTATCCTGCCGGAAAGCCCGAAGGAGCCGCAGACAGTATTCGAATTCTTCATTATCTATCAACCCCAATTTGACCGATGCGATTATAGCTTAAGCAGTGTCATTCCGGATTTCTTATCAAGTTCTCTGACTGCCCGGGATTCAAGCTCCATAAGAATGCCTTCCAGGACAATATAGGTTTTGCTATTCTTTCTGAGGCAACCGACCATCGCCTTCTTTCCCCTGCCGAGGCTCATATGCAGGTGTATTTTTGGGTTTCCTTTTTCCGAAAAAAGCGTTCCTATGCCTACAACTTCATGCGCTCCTTTTACCGGAACAAACCAGGGATCCGGAGGGAGCACCGTTTTTTTTGGCCCGGTCACGACATCGCATTTTTCGATCGCGCCGATAAGATAAAGGATTCCGGACTTAATCTTTTCCTTCTTTGCCATAGAATAGAGCGATTCAAGCACATCGTCCCCGTTCTCTATTTTCACCACAAAGACTCTCTTTATTTTAGCCGAAGAATATTTCATTTTAGTTTTCCCCTCATCCTGCTTGCCTTTGCCAGAAGCGGCAGAAGTTTCCTGCTCCCTGCGTTCTTTTTTATTTTCCTTAGGGCCGAGATAACTTTGTCTATTCCGAGCACGATATTTTTCCTGTTGGAAGAGGCTATCTCGCACCAGAGTTGCGGGCTTCCCGCGGCAATGCGCGTAGTATCGAGAAAACCTTTACCCAGAACACTCTCCCTCTTTTTATCGCCGTTTAGCACGGCCAGAACCAAAGCCGAGGCCGTAAAATGCGGCACGTGGCTGGTCAGAGCCAGCGTCCTGTCATGCTCGAAAGGCGACATAAGCATAACCCTGCAGCCGAGGCTCTTCCAGAACGCCGCGACGGAATTAACTGCTTTGCTTTTTGCGCCTTTCGCCGGAGTAACGATGCAAAGCGTTCCCCGAAACATCCTGCCGTCGGCATTGCCAACCCCGCGTTTGTGAGAACCCGCAATAGGATGAGAACCTACAAAGAAAACTCCGCGCGGAAGTTTTGCCGAACTTTTAACTATCCTTTCCTTTGTGCTTCCCGCATCTGTAATTATGCAGCCCGGTTTCAGGTTTGGCGCGATCTTTGCAAAAATATTTTCAATATGAACGACAGGCGTGCAGATAATGACAAGGTCTGCCTCTTTGAGCGCAGAATAATCGGTAGACCAGGAGGAAACCGCTTTTTCCTTAAGGGCAAGACGAAGTTTCGCGCGGTTTCTGCCGATTCCGATAACGTTGGAATAGCTCCGCCCGGCAAGCAAAGCTTTGCCTATGGAGCCTCCTATCAGGCCTGTGCCTATGACTGCGGCTGTCTTTTTCATAATTATCCATTTTACTATATTCCGAGCACGTAAACTACTGCGGAATTGCCTGAAAACACTTCAAGAAGAGATTACCCGCCGGCCTTGAGTCCGGAATAATTAATGTTGACCAGGGTTTTCAGGATAATTTTCTTGAGGGAAGGATTATTTGCCGAAGCGCATTTTACGAAGACCGGGATCCTGTCTTTTCTGGCTTCAAACTCGCGAAATTCTACCGGGCCGGTGAACCTGCCGCCTGTCCAAATATCCATCCACTCCCCTTCCGGAAGATATATGCTGCGCTTCTCGACGGGGCCAAGCACTGGGGCAACGAGCAGATCCTCGCCGAACATATACTGGTCTTCTATCGTCCTTACCCTCTTGTCCTGCGGAAAATCAAGATAGAGGTGGCGCATCAGAGGAAGCCCGTTCTTTACGCATTTTTTGGCCTCCTCGTTTAGGTATTGAAGCATAGCGTAGCGCAACTCCATATAGAACCTGTAAATTGCCCTGACTTCTTCCGGAAATTCATACGGCCAGGGAACGGTTCCGTGAATCTGAACGACAGGGGAAAATACCGCCAGCTCGATCCCTCTTATAAACACCTCAGTCTCATCATCTTCTATACCCTCGCGTTTTGGTATATAACCGCCGAGATCGTGCGCCATGAAAGGAATTCCGGAAAGCCCGGAACTGAGTGACGCCGAGACAATAGCCCGAAGTCTCGTCCATTCCCTGCTCTGATCGCCCATCCAGATGAAGTGATACCTGTTGGAACAAATCCCGCCCCCGCGCGAGAAGTGCACGCCGCCCTCAGGGCGTTTGGAATTAAAATTCCCGTGCATGAGAATATTGTATTTGACCGGGTAGTACTGGTGAAGCCCCTTCGTATTTTTTAGACCTTTCAACACCACGCCGTCTTCAGGCACTTCTTCGTTAAAATCTATCTTCGCGCCGTCAAGCTGGATCTCTTTCAGGAGTTTTCCCCAGACCCCGTTCAGCCACCAGTCAACGGCTTTCTCGTCGGAAATATCAAGGAATACTGATACTTTCCTGTCAGGCGCGTCGCCGGGATTGTAATGTTTTGCTTCCTTGACCTCAACCCCGCCTTCCGCATTCTTTATAAAATATTCTTCCTTCGCTCCGTGCCATTTCCAGTTCTCTTTCTTCATCCGGCCGCAAGATTCGTAGACCATCACCTTCTTTCCCATTGAGTGGAGTTCCGCCACAATCTCTTTCAAACCGGCGTGCGTGGAACCGTCATACGGCTCCCAGCCTTCCATAAGTATTACACCCCAGGGGAAATTATTTTCCTTGAGTTTTGCAATCACGCCCCTTACTTTTTCAGGCGTAGAAAGCTCGCGCAGCCTCTCGTGCCTGCAGATCCAGGGTTCAAAACTCCATTTGGGGGGCAGGGGCGTCTTGCCGCAGAGGACCGAGAACATCTTAACGAGCATCTTCGGGTCTCTTTCAAGAAAAACATAGACATCGAGCACCGGACTTTCAGAAACAACGTGGATGCGGTTAGGCTCCATCTTCCCCACATTGAAACTCGCGGCCTCAAACCTGTTGAAGAAGAGGGCGTAGCCGGAGGTGCTGAAGAAGAAGGGGATAGGCACATAACTATTATCTTCTATTTCATTCCAGCGGTCCTCTGCCCAAATACGGAACTCTTTTCCGCGCTGAGAAACTCCGTTGAAGCGCTGGCCCAGCCCGTAAATGAATTCTTTTCTGTCAAGCGTGACCGAAATATTTGAGCCGTTGTTAAACGCGGAGGCTTTCTGGAGAGAACAAACGGTTTGCTCGGATTCATTTATAAATACGGCCTTGAAATTCTTCTTTGAGATCAAAACCGCGTACTTTCCGGCAAGCGGCTTGACTGAGATTACATTCTGGCTCACTTCAAGAATAGCGAGTTCTTCTTTTGGCTCCCGCGAACCGCCGTCAATTTCGGAGGCAATGGTCTGAACCGCCCCGCGCGTTTCCGCGGATTGAATGCGGCAGATATTAGCTGCCGGAAAAGTAAAGATCAGCCCGTGCGCGAGATATTGCTTCTGGCTTTTTGACATTCAGCCTCCAACAAAGAAAACCAGGTTGATTATAGCAGGATTATTGGCGCGCGCAAAAGCATTAATAGCGCTTTAAAAACAAGCGTTTAATCACTTTCACTGCAGATGTTTCTATTCAAGCAATTTTGAATGTCCCCTTACGAATTCAAGGATATCTTCGGCGTCTTTTTTGTCTTTACAGCCCACCGTGAGAAAAACATTGCGCTCCTTGAGCTCTTCAATATGGGCCCGTACCTGCGAGCTGTTTGAATGAATCAGCAGATTGTGCCCGGCCGTAGCCGAAAATATCCGTCCCAGATCTTCGATAGGGGCTTTCGTCTTGGGATCCATCGATATCTCAAGCAGGGAAAGGCGCGGCAAAGAACAAAGACTCGGGAAATAATGCATCTTTTCATTATGCAGGTGATACATTGCGTGGTCATATTTTTCCAGAATACGCTTTTCGTAGGGATAGCCAAAGGTTTCGTATACTTCCGGAGAGCAGAGCATCGCGGCGTCATTTGAAAGATGGCCAATGGTGTTTTCCGGCATCCAGCCTCCCTCGCACAGGAGATGCGCCCTGCCTCCGTCAATATCATCGGCCCAGGAGAGCTGGCGCCTGAAATACCATTCAACCGCTTTGGTAAGGAATTCCATAAGGCGGTGGCAAAACTCCGGCTCAAGCAGAAAATCGGTGTAAATTTCGTTCCCTCTCAAAGCATCTGCCAGGTCCATCGGCGTCATCATCCCGCGCGTTGAAAGATAAAAGGTCCCGTCCTTTTTGCTCCTAAGATACTCGTATCCCTCTTTCATATACCGGAACCACCTGGTGTTTTCGCTGAGCGTCAATTTATCGATATCCCCGGGTTCTTTTATTATAGGCACAGGCAGGCAGGTGTCTTTCTGAAGGTGAACCTCCATTCCAAGCCAGGCAGAATGCTCGGCTATCCCGAAATGAGGGCAGACAACCGGAAGCGTGTCATCGTCAATCCCTTCTTTGAAACGGAAATACGGACGGTTCCTCTTTAGCTTCCAGTCAAGCCATTCGCTCAACTGCCGGTCAAGGTCAAATTCATAGAGCGGCGGGATTTCAGGCCTCTCAACGGGAGCCGACACGCTTACCAGAAAATGCCCCGGCTCTTTTTTTGCGTAAAATGCCCTTGCGCGTTTTACAACTTTGGCCGTATGCTCATTAAGGTTCACAATTTCCTCCGAAAATCCTGCTATTGCCGCATGCGGATTTTTCTGTTATTATTTATAGACTAACGAGCCATAGGAGCCAATATGAACCCCGAGACAGTAAAAGAATTCATTGCCAAACACCCTAAATGCGATTGCCCTCTGACATCCTGTGAGCAGCACGGCAAGTGCTTTGAATGCGTGATGGTGCACCGGCACTACGGCAACCACGTTCCCCACTGCCTCCAGTTCATGCTTAAAGATAAAATAAAAGAACTCGCGAAACTGGCCGAAATCACTATCCCTGAAAAGAAGTAATTTCGTTGCTCCGTCGGCCGCCCCGCGGATTGTGGCCTTATCGGCCCACTGTCTTCCGGCTACGGTCCTCAATTTCCACTGTGCATCCGACCCTCTAACCATCTGACCTTAGGCATTATCGCTCCGAGCAACTCTTCCCCCCTATCGCCCAATCTTCTTTCGCCACCTGCGTAACAACGATTTGCACCGCTTCCGGCGGGCATTTAATTGCATCCATAATGCCTTCCGTGACTTTTTGAACCATCTTCTTTCTTGTTTCGGCTGGCACACCCGCCCACATCTTTATCTCTACGAATGGCATATTCCCTCCCGGCCTGAGGCCTTTGGGCCTATTATAGCATAAAAACCCCGCCAATATTCTATGCGCATAGCAACAAATGCTAAACAATTCGCAACTCAAACACTTGGCTTGGCAAGCCGGCGGGGATATAATGAAACTCTTCGGCCTAAGGCCGGGGCCTTCTTTGGCTCAACGAACAAATCTCCAGACAGGAGAACTAATGGCACATATAAATGAACCGGCAAAGAAACTCAGGATAGCGGGCAAATACGATGTCCTGGTCTGCGGCGGCGGCCCCGCCGGAATAGGAGCGGCGCTCTCCGCGGCCAGGAACGGCGCAAAAACTTTGCTCGTCGAGCAATCCGGATTTCTTGGCGGGATGGGAACGGGGGCGCTGGTCCCGACTTTCGCCCCTTCAGCAATGAGCGGAGCTCCTCTCATAAAAGGTATACACGCCGAAATCCTGGCTTTGCTCGGAATTGGGGACGGCTCCAATGACACCTGGCCTCCCCTAGATCCCGAGAAGACAAAATACGCCGTTGACCGCCTAATGAAAACAGCCGGAGTTGAAATACTTTTTTTTACCAGGATCTCCGGGGTCATAAAGACAGGAAGGCGCCTCGAGCATATAATAGTAGAGAATAAATCCGGCAGGCAGGCATTAAAAGCAAAATATTTTATCGATTGCACGGGCGACGCGGATGTGGCGGCAATGTCGGGCGCGAGCTTCAAAAAAGGCGACAGAAAAGGCGCGATGCAGCCGGCAAGCAACTGCTTTACCGTGGCCGGCATAGACGATGAAAAGTTCGAAGCGATCAGAAAGAAAGACAACTCGCACGACCTTAAACTTTCAGATATCATGCGCTCGGACGAAGGGAAAGCTATACTCCCTATAATTCCCTCCGGAGAATACAGGTTCCTGCTTGAAACCAAATTTGAAAAAGGTTACTGGGGCTTCAACTTCGGGCACATTTTCAACGTTGACGGAACGGACGCCAAGGACCTTTCAGCCGCCGCGCAAAAAGGCAGGGAAATCGCGAATAATTTCATCGCCTACGCAAGAAAGAAGTTCCCGGGTTTTAAAAACGCCTTTCTCGTCAGCGTCGGACAAGCCCTCGGAATCAGGGAGACCAGGATCATAGAAGGCGAATACACCTTGACCGTTGCCGATTATATTAAACGGACGAAATTTCCGGATTCCATAGCGGTTTATGACTACCCCATAGACATGCATCAAACCGACAAGTCCCTGAAAGCTTTTAATAAAAGTCATAAAGCGTTTACGCAGGATTTCTTGCTTTCTCCGGGGGAATACTATTCCATTCCTTTCCGCGCATTGATTCCCAAAGGGAAGGATAACCTGCTCGCAGCCGGCAGATCTATATCCTGCGACAGGCAAGTCCAGGCGGCGACAAGAGTAATGCCTCTTTGCGTTGCAACCGGAGAAGCCGCAGGGCTGGCGGCCGCGATGGCCGTAAAGAAAGGCAACAGGTTCAGGGATACCGACACAAAACTTTTGCGGGAGAAACTAATAAAGCAGAGCGCCAGGGTTGATTAAATTCTTACGGAGGAAACATGAAACACATCACAGAACCGAAGAAGAAACTGCCCGTTTACGGGAATTTTGATGTCGTAGTCTGCGGCGGCGGACCCGCCGGGTGCGCTTCGGCTCTCTCTGCCGCAAGGAACGGGGCAAAAGTCCTGCTCCTTGAACAGACAGGATGTCTGGGCGGAATGGGAACCTCCGGGCTTATCCCCTGTTTTGCGCCTTATACATACGCGAAAGAACCGCTGACAAGAGGCATTGCCCTGGAAGTTCTGGAAAAACTTAAAGCGCTGGACGGGGTTGGAAACAGCCCCAAGAGCTCCACTTCCTGGATAGGAATTGACCCTGAAAAACTCAAACTCCTCTACGACAATCTGTTGGAAGAGTCGGGGATAAAGGTTCTCTTTTTTACGGCGGTCTCGGGTGTTATTAAGAACAGGGGAAAGATTACTGCCGTCATAATCGAAAATAAAAAAGGGAGGCAGGCCGTCACCGGGAAAACCTTCATAGATGCCACCGGCGACGCCGATATTGCCGCAAAAGCAGGCGTACCTTTCAAAAAAGGCGACAACAAAGGGAAAATGCAGCCGGTTACCGTCTGCTTCTCCGCGGCAGGCATAGACTCAAACAAGTTTAAAATACTGCGGAATGCGACTTTCAAAGGTAAAAACAGCCTGATGACCGAGAAAACCCTTACTTCAGCCGAAGGTAAATCTCTCCCGCGGCTTAAATTCGGCGAATACAGGTTCATAGCCCAGAAAGACCTGGGCGGCGGCGTTTGGGGGTTCAACTTCGGACATATATTCGATATTGACGGGACAGACACGGACAGGCTGTCCTTTGCGATTGCGTACGGAAGAAAGATAGCGAACAATTTTATCGCTTACGCGAGAAAACATATCCCGGGGTTCAAAAATGCGTCTCTTATCCAGACCTCGCAGATGCTTGGCGTACGGGAAACAAGAAGAATAAAAGGGCTTCATATGTTTACTTTCAAGGATTATATGTCACAAAATAAGTTCAGCGATACCATCGCAGTTTATGATTACCCCATAGACATACATGTTCCCAAAAAGTCCAGGTCAATCTTCAACAAAATGGAAAGGGAGTTCACCAAGGATTTCGTTCTGCCTTATGGAAAGTATTACAGCGTGCCGTTTCGGTCTCTGGTACCGGTAAACATTGATAATTTGCTTGTGGCAGGAAGGTCCGTCTCGACAGACAGAATAACCCAGGGGGCGCTCCGCGTAATGCCGCTCTGCCTTTGCATGGGGCAAGCCGCGGGACTCGCGGCGGCCATGGCCGTAAAGAAGGGAAACAGCTTCAGAGATACCGACACAATGCTTCTCAGGGAAAAACTTACAAAGCAGGGCGCAAGGGTTGATTAATTTCTTACGGAGGAAACATGAAATATATCACGGAACCAAAGAAGAAATTGCCGGTCTACGGAAACTTTGATGTTGTGGTCTGCGGCGGCGGACCCGCAGGGTGCAGCTCGGCTCTTTCCGCGGCAAGAAACGGTGCAAAAGTCCTGCTAATAGAACAGGCAGGGTGTCTGGGAGGAATGTCAACTGCGGGGCTTGGGCCTACAATGGCGCCATTTACCAATTCAAGAGAACCTTTTATAAGGGGGATTGCCCTTGAAGTTTTAAACAGGCTCAAAGAGACCGGCGGAGCAGGCGAGACTCCAAAAAGCTCGACAATGTGGCCGACAATTGACTCGGAAAAGATGAAACTGTTGTATGACACTCTCCTGGAAGAAGCCGGGGTTAAAGTCCTGTTCTTCACGGGTGTTTTCAATATACTCAAGTCAGGAAACAGAATAAAAGGAATCATTATCGAGAACAAAAACGGCAGGCAAGCAGTTACCGGGAAAACTTTCATTGATGCGACAGGCGACGCGGATCTTTCGGCAATGGCCGGTGTACCGTTTGAGAAGGGCGACAGCAAAGGAAGAATGCAGCCGGTAACCCTGTGCTTCACGGCGGCCGGCATAGACTCGGAGAAGTTTAAAACCCTCCGGAATGTAACCTTCAAGGGATCGAACGCCAAAATGACAGAGGCCACTATTCACCCTTATCTGGGTAAATCTCTTCCCGATATGAAATACGGCGAGTACAGGTACATAGTCAACAAGAACCTCGGGAACGGGGTCTGGGGTTTTAATTTTGGGCACGTTTACAATGTGGACGGGACAGACGCGGACAGCCTGTCTTTTGCCATGTCCTACGGCAGGAAAATAGTCAATAATTTCATCAAACACGCCAGGAAACATATCCCCGGGTTTGAGAACGCGCAGCTGCTCCAGACGGGACAGTTGATGGGCGTCAGGGAAACCAGAAGGATAAAGGGAGTTTACAAATACACCATTGGCGATTACACCTCTTTGAAACAATTTGACGATACTATTGCCGTCTATGATTATCCCGTGGACGTTCACGCCCCCACAAAATCAAAAAAACTGTATAAAAAACACGAGAAACAATTTACAACCGATTACGTGTTGCCGGCCGGAAAACACTACAGCATTCCTTTCAGGATAATGGTGCCCGTGAAAATTGACAACCTGCTGGTCCCGGGAAGGTCTATTTCCGCGGACAGGCTTACGCAGGGGGCTCTCAGGGTCATTCCTCTCTGCCTGGCATTCGGCGAAGCGGCCGGCCTTGCAGCGGCAATGGCCGCAAAGAAAGGAAACGCGATAAAAGATACGGATTTTGCGCTACTCAGGAAGAAACTCAAAGCGCAAGGAGCAAAGGTCGACTGATCAGCCAAAATTAATCTTGCGGTAAACGCCGGGGTAGGACCCGGTCTTTCTGAAAAAAGCGCGGCTGAAAGAACTTAAGTCGCGGTAACCGCAGCTGTAAGCTATTTCTGACAGACTCAAGCCGGGGTTCTTCATAAGGACCCCGGCTCTTTTTATTTTCAACGTATTCTGATAGTCCCTGAAACTCAATCCTTTCTGCGCCTTAAACACCCTTGTGTAATAATATTTGCTGAGTCCGGCGCTTTTGGCTGCAAACCCCAATGTGACGTTCTCCGGAGACGCCGTTTCCAGCCACTTCACGGACGCATCAATGATATTCTTCATTCTTGCGCTCCTGAGGTTGGCAACTCCTGCCGCAAGCACGCCTGCGTTCCCTGACCGCATGCCGGCCCGGAGCGACTTTAGCTCTTTTTCCCAAGCTTCTTTGCTCTCCGCGTCAATTATGAAATGGGCAAGAAGTTTCAGCATATTTGACGCGTTGGACAGCCCCTTATTTGACACCACCCGGACCTTTTCAATAAGTTTTGCCGCCTTCTTTCCGTCGAGGCCTAAAGACTGAAGGCGCGCTATTATTCTCCGCTTCCTTGCTTCCGAAGGAGCGCTGAAAAAAACCTGGCCGGCAAGTATACAGCCGAGGTATTTGCCTCGGGAAATGACGGGTAGCACTATTTCGTCGAGTCCCGCGTGGCATTTTTTCACAAACGGTTTTCCAGCCCTTTCCGCGGCCCCGAGGCCTTCATGGTCTGTCCTAAAACAGACGGCATAAGAGGGTTTGGTGCTTTTTACGAAGGCGCAGTAGGGGCTTTTATGCAGGAAGGACGAACTGTCAACGGAAAGAGCCTTGCTGCCTTCCGACCGTTCTTTAAAATCATAAAGACAGACAGTAAGGCCCGTGGTTTCTTCGAAGGTCTTTAGAAAGTCCCTCAGAGCTATGTTTCCTACCGGAAATATACGCCGCCGCATGGCATATTGTAGCAACAAGTGCTAACAAAGGCAAGGGCCGGCCTAAAACGCCTATTTGCCTTTTGAAATCAGCTTGACCGCTATATCCGCTTCAAGCCCGGCGATGATATCGATCCCTTTGGCGTTTGGATGCACATTGCTCCACCAAGTCTTGTCAGGATCGTTAAGATGGGCCGTGTCCTTGCTGTCGTCCACAGTTACTTTATCGGCGCGTATCCTAAGGTCCCAGCTCCCGGCCTCGGTTGCGGCTTTGAGCGCCTCGCTTACATCTCCTAGCGCGTAGCCCTCTTCCTTGGCGAAAGCCCTTATGGTATCAAAAACATCCTTTGTGCCTTCGTTCGGCGTCTTGCTTACGGTGTGGTTCGGGTCCGTGTACATCGCGGTCTCCACGGCTATTTGTACTCCCGGATAATCCTTCTTCAATCTTTCGCAGAGATTCTTCAGTCTTTTCTTGAACTCTTCGGCGGAATAATTATTTTTATCGTTTGAACCGTACCTTATGAAAACAAGGTCCACCTCTTTATTCGCTTTTATAACCTGGTCGTAACGGCTGTAGAAATGAAAACCGTCTATGTCTTTTTCAATGAAGTTTGATTTCGCTCCGGGCCCTATGGATTCCCCGCCCTGCCCCCCGTTCACCACTTCAAAAGTCTTGTCCGGAAGCAGCGTTTTGAGCTTTTCCTTCAGCCTGGATTGAACCTGGTCCTTCACGGGAAGATACGGCGTATTCACGGTTGAATCTCCGAGGAGAAGTATTTTATAAGCCATCGCTCCTGAAACAGAAAGCACCAACAGCAGCACGGCAACAGCCAGTCTCTTAAGCATCTTTCCTCCGCGGTAAATTAGAGCAGAAATTTAATTGCGAGCGTAAAACCGTTTAACATATATACTATTCCTGTAAGCCCAAACGCGAGCCCTACATACCAAAGTGCCGGTTTTTTAAGCAAGGCCGCGATGGAAGAAAGCATTATCGCAACCTGGAGAAGCATCACAGCCTGTCCGAATTGCCCGCCATGCGCTTTAAAATCTTCCTGCTCGGCGGAGAACTTCTTAGCCCCTTCCATGATATCCTTTTCTTCGCCCTCATATTGCTTTATCTTTTCCTCGTAACTTTTCATTTTACCGGCAAGGAATTCTTTCTTTCCGGCGCTGCACTCCGTCATGTTCTGCGCCTTGAAGTTGTCATCCTGCAACTGCATCAGATATTTCTTGATACTTTTGGCCTGATAATATTGCCACTGGTTGGACTCTTTAGTGGTCCAGAGTTGTACTTTTGTGGAATAACCTCCGCCCTTCATCGACGAGAACGCCGCGCATACCGCGAGTATAGTTGTCGTCAGCGCCACCCACTGAGTCCACCTGTCCTTTATTATCGCCCCGCTCTTCTGTTCCTCTTTCTTTTCCGCATTATTCGCAGACATCTTTCCTCCCACGCCTTGCGCTGTAAATGATATTTGTTCTTTTATTCCCACCTTACAAACTTTACGAACATTGTAAACTTTTATTGTTCTTTGCTTTACGTTATAAACGTTATAAACGTTAAGAACGTTAAGAACTTTATGAACGTTATAAACTTTTGACCTTCTAAAGTATTTTTCTCCTATTTTCCTTTTTATCCGAATTAAACCGCTTATCCTCCAACATCTTATTCTTCGCCCTTCTCGACCTTCTCCTTTTCTGCCTTCTTATCTTTTCAACTCTCTGCTGTTCCGCGGAAAGCTTGCCCATAACTTTCTCTTCTATCTTCCCGGCAAGGATTTTTCTTGCGATATAGCGGTTTAAGGCCTGGGAACGCTCTGACTGGCACTTGACTTCCGTGCCTGTCGGAATGTGTTTCAAATAAACACAGGTTGAGGTCTTATTCACATTCTGCCCGCCCTTGCCGCCGGAACAGATAAAACGCTCAAGTATATCAGCCTCATTTATGTTAAAACGGGCCATTTTTTCGCGCAATTTACTCTCTTTTTCCGGGCTGACACCGAATAAACCCATATTTTCCTCTCGTTGCGTTCTTAACGTTTGTAACGTTCTTAACGTTCATAACGTAATACTTTTTTACCATTATAGACCAGGCTAATGCCTTTTAAAATACAAAAAGGCGGCTCTCGCCGCCTCGCTAAACCTACAATCTATAATGGTAATCAGCCAATGGTCTTTTCTGAGGGTAACGCGAGTATGATAGGTAACTTCGAACAGTGTTTCTGAATCAACTGCTCTTGCTTCCTTCCATACTTCTTCTCGGTGTTCTCTGCGCGTCCGCGCAGCTCGTGACTCGGTTACCCTCATTAAAAGTATAACACCGTTTATTTCTTTGTCAAGTGGGCGGCTCAGGAAAATAAAAGCGGAAGGCAATTTGCCTCCCGCTTCACACTGCTCGTTTATTCAAGAATAGACTTCCGTTCCTTCCGTCCTGGTAATCTGCTTATATTTTTCCAAAAGCGCAACTGTCACCGGTCCCGGCTTCCCTGTTCCTATTTTTCTCGCATCGATATTGATGATGGGCATAATCTCAGCCGCGGTACCTGTCAAGAACACTTCATCGGCAACATACAGATCGCAGGCCGTAAAGGGAACTTCCTTTACTTTAAGACTCATACCCGCGGCAAGTTCCATAACCATAGCCCGGGTGATACCGTCAAGCGCCCCCACATAGGTCGGCGGCGTGTAAAGGACTCCCTTGCTCACCATAAATATATTATCCGCCGTGCATTCCGCCACATAACCTTCGCGGTTCAGCATCACAGCCTCGAGCACGCCATAATTATTCGCTTCAAGTTTTCCAAGAATGTTGTTAAGGTAATTCAAGGATTTCACCCTCGGGCTTAAAGCATCCGGCGTGTTCCTTCTTGTTGAAGTGATTATCACAGGCAGCCCTTTCTTATAGAACTTCTCGGGGTAAAGGCTTATGCTCGCGGCAATGATAAAATAAAACGCCTTGGGACACTTTACCGGATTTAAGCCGAGGTCTCCCGGCCCGCGCGTTACGACAACACGGATGTACGAGTCCTTGAGCTTGTTCTTCTTTACGGAAAGGATTATCTCGGCTTTCATTTTTTCTTTGGAAACCGGGATGGAAAGCGTCAGGGCTTTGGCCGAATCATAGAGCCTGTCAACATGCTCGTCGAGCTTGAAGATACGCCCGTTGTAAGACCTGATGCCTTCAAAAACACCGTCTCCGTAAAGCAAGCCGTGATCAAAGACCGAAACGACCGCCTTTTCTTTGGGAACGAATTTACCGTTCAAACAGATAAGCATAATGCCTCCAAATATTTTGTATTGCCGTCAATTATGATTTTACTACGCAGCCATCCACTATTTCAACCACTCTTTTGGTGCGCCTCGCAAGATCCATATTATGCGTGACAATTATTATCGCCTGGCCCCTCGTTTTGTTTATATTCTCTATGAGCCTGAAAAGGATATCCGTATTTTCCATATCAAGGTTGCCGGTCGGCTCATCCGCAAGCAGGACATCCGGCTCGTTGATGAGAGCGCGGGCAAGAGCGATCCTTTGCTGTTCTCCCCCGGAAAGCTCCCCGGGCTTATGATTAAACCTGTCCTTTAACCCCAAGTCAGAGAGGAGCGCTTTCGCTTTCTCCCCGGCGTGCCTACCCTGAATCATGGCCGGGATTAGAACATTCTCAAGAGCCGTAAAATCAGCGAGGAGGTTGTAGAACTGAAAAACAGTGCCTATCTTTTTCCCGCGCAACTTCGAAAGGTCTCTGTCGGAAAGGGAATAGATATCGACCCCGTCCATAAAGACCCTGCCGAAACTCGGTTTGCTCAATCCCCCGAGCACGTTCAAGAGCGTCGATTTGCCTGCGCCGGAAGGCCCGCAGATACTCAGAAGTTCGCCTCTTTCAGCTGACATAGAAATGTCTTTTAAAACATGGACTGAAGCAGGTCCCAGACTGAAGGACTTATGGATTGTTTCCGCGCGAAGGACAATGTCATTCATATCTTATTGCCTCCACGGGATCAAGTTTTGAAGCTTTGTAAGCGGGGTAAAGCGTGGAGAGAAAACTCAAGAACAGCGAGGCCGCCACTATTACCGCGATATCCACCGCCTTTATCTCTACCGGCAAATAGTCCAGGTAATATACGTCGCTTGCCAACTTTATGAATTGGTATTTTTTAAGAAGAAGCGCCGTAATCGTCCCGAGCGTTACTCCTCCTGCCGTGCCGAGAAACCCGAGTATCATACCCTGCCAGACAAATATTTTCATCACGCTTCCCTGCGAAGCGCCGACGCTTCTTAAAATCCCTATCTCCTTGGTCTTCCTCATAACCAGCATGATAAGACTTCCGAGCATATTGAAGGCCGCAACCAGGACAATGAGGGTGAGCATTATAGTCATCAATATTTTTTCGAGTTTAAGCGCGGAAAAAAGATTGCGATTCATCTGCTGCCAGTTCTGGATTTTTAAGCCCCTGCTCACTTTGTTGCGCAGCATAGTTTCAACCGTGCCCAGATTATAAATATCAGACACACGAATCTCTATGTCGGTAACCTTGCCTTTCATCTCAAATAGTTCCTGAGCGTTTTTTAAGGAAATGTAGGCGAATGCGGAATCAAACTCGTACATCCCTGACTTAAAAGTTCCCGCCACTTCGAATTTGCCTACCTTGGGAATCATGCCGAGCGGAGAAGACTTGAAGATGGGAGTAACCAGCACTACCTCGTCGCCTGAAGCGAGCAGCAGACGCGAAGCCAGTTCCTTTCCCACAAGGATGCCCGGAAGTTTGCCTCCGGCGCGCAGCATAACCTCTGCGCCCCCGGAATTAGGTATCTGACCGGCTCTTTCGGGATTGATCCCGAAAACAACCGCGCCCTCCGTATAATATTTTGATTTGAGCATTCCCTGGTTAATAATGAAAGGGTTCGCTGAAGTGACCCCTTTTACCGACGCGGCCGCTTCAGTTTCCGCTTCGTAATTTTCAATGCCTCCGCCGGCGCGGTCAGAAATTACTATATGAGGTTTTATGCCGAGTATTTTGTCGCGGAGGTCTTTCTGAAATCCGTCCATCACGGAAAGGACAATGATGAGCGCAGCCGTGCCGAGCGTGATACCGGCAAGGGAAATAAGGTTGATAAAGGAAATGAAGAACTTCGCCCGTCTGGACTTGATGTACCTTTTCCCTATGAAAAATTCAAATGAAACCATAACTCCCCGTTATTCCCGTCAAACAGGTTTCTCAGCACTGCTATTTTCCTGCGATTCCGGCCTCATCTGAGGAAAGAGTATAACATCTCTAATTGACGCCGAATTTGTCAGGAGCATCACCAGTCTGTCTATGCCGACGCCGAGCCCGCCGGCCGGCGGCATACCGTGCTCGAGCGCGGTAATGTAATCCTCGTCAAGTTTTTTAAGGTCGGCTTCTTTTTCCGCATCTATCTGTTTCAGGAATCTCTTCTTCTGTTCCGCAGGGTCGTTAAGTTCAGAGAAAGCGTTAGCTAGTTCCCTGCCGTAGATGAAAAGTTCAAAGCGTTCAACCAGCGAAGCGTCTCCCCTCTTCTCTTTCGAAAGCGGAGAAATCTCTATCGGATAATCCGTAATGAAGGTCGGCTGTATCAGCGCTGCCTCAGCTTTCTGCTCAAAGATTTCGTTTATTATTTCGCCCTTAGACTTGAAGCCCGACGCGTCAATGCCGAGCCCGGCGCAGGCCTTGACCAGCCCCGCCAGATCAAGCGCCGCTGCGTCAACACCCGCGTGGACCTTTACCGCTTCCGCCATGGTGAGACGCTTCCAGGGGCGCGCGAAATCCAGCTCTTTGTCCTGATAGTTAATCTTTAACGTTCCAAAAATGGACTGGACCGCCGTTGCAATCATCTCTTCCGTAAGATCCATCATATCGTTGTAGTCCGCATAGGCCTGATAAAGTTCGATCATTGTGAACTCGGGATTATGCTTTATGGACATACCTTCGTTTCTGAAATTCCTGTTTATCTCGTAAACTTTTTCAAATCCGCCGACCACGAGGCGCTTCAAGAAAAGTTCCGGCGCAATCCTCATAAAAAGAGGCATCTGCAGGGCGTTATGGAAAGTCTTAAAAGGTTTGGCCGCGGCGCCGCCCGGAATGGAATGCATCATCGGCGTTTCAACTTCAAGGAAACCTTTCGAATCCAGAAAGTTTCTTAGCTGTCTGATAACGCAGGAGCGCGTATAAAAGACGGCCATACTCTCCGGATTTGAAATGAGGTCAAGATATCTCTGGCGGTAGCGGATCTCTATATTGGTAAGTCCGTGAAACTTCTCCGGCAAAGGAAGCATAGCTTTGGAAAGCAGCTCCAACTCCTTCACCCGAACCGTAACCTCGCCGGTGCGCGTCTTAAAAACGTCTCCCTTAACTCCGGCGAAATCCCCGATATCAAGCATCTTAAAGATATCCCATTTTTCCTGCCCAAGCACACCAAGGTTAAAGTAAAGCTGTATCATTCCGGAGCCGTCTTTTAAATGGGCAAAGCAGGTCTTTCCGTGCTCGCGTATGGTCATCAACCGGCCGGCGAGAGAGTACGAAACGGTCTCAACATGTTCTCCGACCTGAATATCCTTGTGTTTTTCCAGTATTTCTTTGGCTTTGGCGTTCACCTCATACTTATAGGGGTAAGGGTTAATGCCTGCCGCTCTTATCCTTTCGAGTTTTTCTAAGCGTTCCTGCAGAAAATCCTTTTCCATCTGACTTCTCCTTGAAGAATAACTGGTTTAATTGCAATGCTGCCGGCGGCTTAAGAGGATAAAGGCTTGTTTATCCGTCTCTTTAGCAAAGTACTGCCTTTTTGACCGCTTTTTGAATTATATAATATTAGCCCTTTCTTTACAATGAAAGTATTAAACCTGAGCCCGTTAAGGCTTGATTCAGCAGCGCTTTTCATATAAAATCCAGTATATCCCGAAAGTAAAACTGTTTTGCAGGGGCCAAACCGGCATGGACGCAATCAAGACAAAAAAACTGAATAAAACCTATGTCAGCGGCCACTTCTGGTCAAGGAAGAGGTCTGTTGCCCTTGTAAATGTTGACCTCGCTATAAAAGAGAAACAGGTCTTCGGGCTGCTCGGCTTAAACGGCGCCGGCAAGACTACCCTCATGAAAATTCTCCTCGGCCTTGTTTCTCCGACCTCGGGAAAAGCGCTGGTGCTTGGCAGGGACATACGCGAGGCTTCAAATAGGAAATATATCGCCTATCTTCCGGAAATGCCCTATTTCCCCAGGTATCTGACTCCCCGCGAAATACTTACCTTCTACGGGAGGCTTTATGAACTCTCCAACTCCGAGAGCAAAACGAGGGCTGCGGAAGCGCTTCAAACCGTAGGGCTTTACAAAAGAGCCGATTCAAAACTTCGCGAATTTTCTAAAGGCATGCTCCAGCGCGTCGGCATCGCTTCTCTCCTCCTAAACGACTCAAAACTTTTCTTCCTTGACGAACCGACTTACGGGCTCGACCCGCTCGCCGCTAAAGAAATGCGCGACATCATTCTCGGCCTTAAAAAGAAAGGAAAGACCATACTGCTCAACTCTCATCAGATAAACGAAGTGCACAGGCTTTGCGACAGAATAGGCATCCTTCATGACGGAAGATTGATTACCGACCTGCCCGTCTCAAAGGTCAAAGGAAACATGGAAGACTTCTTCATAAGGACGGTAAAAAAATTATGAGAGCGAGCGCGGAAAAACTTCTTGCCGTCGCGGGAAATACTTTTAAAGAATGCGTCAGGCACCGCATCCTGAATGTCTTGCTTATCTTTGCCGCGGCGATGATAGGCGGCTCCTTCCTAATCCGGGAACTTGCCCCGGGAGCCGAGGACCGCGCACTTATAGACACAGGGCTGGCGCTGACCGAGCTCTTCGGTTTCCTTACTGTAGTGCTCAGCCTCTTCATCACCTCCTATGAAGAATTTGAGATGAGAAACATCTGGATAACACTCACCAAACCGGTTTCACGCCGGCTCTTCCTTGCGGGAAAGTTCCTCGGCATCTGCCTGACGGTAACAATCAATACCCTGCTAATGCTGCTGCTTCTTCTCGCGCTTGCGGGAATAAATTTAACGACGGTCAACCTTTCCTTTATCGCAGCCTCACTTGGTATACTGCTTACGCTTTATGTGTCAGTCGGGTTTACGATGCTCTTTATGGTTGCCTCTACGAATCTCACCACCGGCACGCTCTTTGCCGTTCTCTTTTATCTGATAGGGCATCTGACACAAAACCTGAAAGCAATAATTTCCGGCCAAAAAACCGCCGAAGCAGTAAAATTCACGGCGACGGTCTTTTATTATATCCTTCCGGACTTTGCGGCTTTTAATTTCAGAGAGCAGCTCTATTTAAGCGCCGGCAGCATTCATTACCCTCTTCTGTTCAAGGCTTCCGCATACGGGCTCCTTTACGCACTAATCTGCCTGCTAATAGCGGGATTCGCCTTCTCAAAAAAAGAACTATGAAAAAAACTCTTATAAGCCTTATAGCGCTTGCTGCCTTAGCGCTTTTTGCGCTTTATTTAGTCCGCGCCGACAAGGAGTACGGAGCGCTTCACCCGAATTACCCCTTCAAAGAAACCTCCTCAATGCCTTACTACGCGCACGCTTTTTCTTTTATGGGCTTCCGCGCCGCGGTTGCGGATTTTCTCTGGATGGATATCGTGCAATATATAGGAGACCCGGAGAGCTCCAAGACAAAGTATAAGGAACTTTACGCCAAGACTGATAATCTGATAAGCCTGGATCCAAAATTCACTTACTCCTATCTTTCGGTGTCAGGAATCTATATGTTCGAGCTTAAAGACTCTGAGCGGGCTCTCGGGCTAATAGACCGGGGCATCGAAAAGAACCCGGATTACTGGGTCTTGCAGTTGTACCGCGCGGCCTATGTTTACCAGATGAATTTTAACGTGAGCAACAAACTCTCCGACCTGGAGAGCGCCGCCTTAAGGATTGAAAAAGCAGTCGGCCTGAAAGAACATCCTCCGATGCTTGAACGCACCCTCGGCAGTTTTTACCTGAAGCTTTCGGAACTATCCTCTCAGGAAAGAAAGAAATACTGGATGGGGAAAGCCATCAGGCACTGGGCCAAAATGTACGAATTCCCTTCCGAAGAACTTAACAGGAAATACGCCGAAGATCATTTAAGAAAATTCGGCTTGTTAAACAACTAAGCGCTGCAGGCAAAGACCAACTCTAGGAGATAGAACTTCCGGTCAATAACGCGCGCATACGAACCCCGTTTAGCGCCTGCAATTACTGTGCTTTCTCCTTTTACCGGAACTTCAAACACGGCAGCTTATCGCGCTTGACTGCTCAGTGACTATGTGATAGTATTCTCACATAGTAATACGGGAAAGCAAGCACTGATAAAAAGGGGAATGAATATGGCAAATAGCGAAGTAATAAGAAAACTGTCTTTTCTGGACAGATACCTGACGGTATGGATTTTTGCGGCTATGTCGGCAGGGGTTTTTGCCGGACGCTTTATTCCCGGCGCAGAAGATTTTGTAAACAGTTTTTCTGTCGGGACAACTAATATCCCGATCGCTGCCGGCCTTATTCTTATGATGTACCCTCCATTCGCAAAGGTTAAATATGAGGAGATGGGGGATGTTTTCAGGAACAAAAAGGTACTTGGCTTGTCTCTCATTCAAAACTGGGTAATTGGCCCGTCCTTGATGTTCCTTCTTGCAATTATTTTCTTAAAGGGCCATCCCGGATACATGGCCGGCCTTATAATGATTGGCCTGGCTCGCTGCATAGCGATGGTTATAGTTTGGAATGAGCTGGCTAAAGGCGACACCGAATATGCGGCCGGGCTTGTCGCCTTCAACAGCATTTTTCAGGTGTTATTTTACAGCGTATACGCGTGGGTTTTTATTACGGTACTTCCTCCACACTTTGGGCTAAAAGGCGTGATGGTAAATGTCAGCATCGGCCAGATAGCAAAAAGCGTTTTTATTTACCTGGGCATACCCTTCCTGGCCGGCGCGTTGACGAGATTTGTCGTTTTAAAGTTTAAGAGCAAAGAATGGTACCATTCACAATTCGTGCCCGTAATCAGCCCGATCACGCTGATTGCCCTGCTCTTTACCATAGTTGTAATGTTTTCCCTCAAAGGAAATCTGATAATAAAGCTTCCCTTGGATGTTCTAAGAATTGCGGTCCCGCTGCTCATCTACTTTGTTTTGATGTTTCTCGTGAGTTTCTTTATGGGGAAAAAGGCGGGCGCTGATTATTCAAAAACCACGACCCTGGCTTTCACGGCAGCAAGCAATAACTTTGAACTGGCAATCGCAGTCGCCGTAGCGGTCTTCGGGCTTAACTCTGACGCAGCTTTTGCCGCGGTAATCGGACCGCTGGTTGAAGTCCCGGTAATGATAGGCCTGGTCAATGTGGCGTTCTTTTTCCGGAGAAAGTATTTTACAGACTTGATTTCAGGGTAACGTGAATTACTGGATTTCGAGGAGGCTTATATGACAAATGCTTGCGGCGGGAACGGAAAAGAAAGAGTGGTCTTTGCCTGTTCGGGCGCGGCGGATGTCGGGGAACTTGCCGATAAAGTGGCGAGAAAGATGCGGAGCGACGGCTTCGGAAAAATGTCCTGCCTGATTGGCGTAGGCGCGAAACTGGACAGTTTCCTGCAAACAGCCAGGAATTCGCATACCGTGGTTATTGACGGCTGTTCCGTGAATTGCGGAAAAAAAGCGGTTGAAGCGGCGGGCATTACCGGAACCTTCATAACGCTTACCGAGATGGGAATAGAAAAAGGGAAATCTCCCGTAACGGATGTTTTGGTGAACAAAACCGTTGAAGCCATAAAAAAGCAGTTTTAGCGGCAGCTTTGCCCCGGAGGACAGATGAACCTGCGCAAAACATTTGCGATTACAATAATGATTATTCTTGCTGCCGCAACAGGCTTTTCGATGAGCGCGAAACCGCCGGCGGCAACAAATGAAAAGAAGGATATAGGCGAAAAACCCAAAGTTACCTTTATTGAGCTGGGCTCAAAGAAGTGCATCCCCTGCAGAATGATGCAGAAAGTGATGGACGAAGTAGAAAAGGATTACGGCTCAAAAGTAAAGGTCGTCTTTTACGATGTCTGGACAGACGAAGGAAGACCGTTCGGAGAAAGATACAAAATAAAGCTTATTCCGACTCAGATCTTTTTTGATGAGAACGGCGTTGAATATTTCCGGCACGAAGGTTTTTATCCAAAAGAAGAGGTCGACAAAGTCCTGCAGCAGGGCGGCGCGCGGAAATGATAATGGAAATTTTCACTTCTTTGAGCAAAGCTTTGACCCTTTCACCGGCCGCGGCCCTGTCCGCTTCATTTTCCTGGGGAATTCTAAGTATGCTATTAAGCCCCTGCCATTTGGCAAGCATTCCGCTGATCATTGGGTTCATCAGCGGGCAGGGCAATATCCGGGCAAATCGCGCTCTCGCTCTTTCAGCGGTGTTCGCGTCCGGCATTTTCGCCGCCATCGCGCTTATTGGCGTAATCACCGCGACGGCAGGAAAAGTTCTCGGCGACACAGGCCGGTACGGCAACTATATTGTGGCTGCCGTGTTTTTGATAGTCGGACTCAATCTGCTGGATCTTCTCCCGCTGCATTTTCCGGGGCAGCAAAAACTCGGAATAAAACAAAAAGGCTTACTTGGAGCTCTTCTGCTCGGCCTCATATTCGGAGTTGCCTTAGGTCCCTGCACCTTCGCTTTTATGGCCCCTGTCCTGGCGCTGGCCCTTAAAACCGCCTCAACAAATTTGTTATACGCCGTAGGCCTTCTTCTTGCGTATGGCGTCGGACATTGCATGGTTTTAGTCCTGGCAGGAACATTTAGCGGAGCGGTTCAGCGCTATCTGGATTGGAATGAAAAGTCAAAAGGCGCTTTGCTTGTGAAAAAGATTTGCGGTGTGCTGGTAATACTCGGAGGTCTTTTCCTTGCCTTGCAATGATAGGCGCTTTGGGGTTGTTGAATCTCTGCTCACTCTAATCACTCTAATCACTCTAATCTCTTTTGGTAATCCGCGTAATCATCTTTAGAAGAAGAAGTATTTCACCCCCGCCTTCGCTTCCCAGTTATTCTCCCTGAAAGCCGGCGAGAGCCAGTTTACCTCAAAAGTAGTCGCGAAGTTCGCGTTCTCAAACATATAGGTGCAGAATCCCAACTTAAAACAGGTCGTTGATTCCTCCGCAAGACTTGAAGGAAAACCCGAGACTCCCAGCTGGATGCCGCCGAGAACAGGATTTTTCTCAAGCTGGTTCATCACGGGAAGGAGCAATTGAACCATCGCGGACCAGGGAATAACGCTCCGGGTTGCATCACTGTGATAGCCGCCGGAGAGCGCGAGGTTCCCGAACTCAAACCACCAGTAATCAAGTTCAATATGCAAGAACCCGTCCTTTAGACCAGACATCTGCCAGTTCCCGGTGTCAAAGCGTTCAGTAAGCGAACCCGCGGCGCCAAGCCCGAAATGTCCGCTCCGTTTTGCGCCCTCCTGCCTGCCAATTGCAAAATTCGCAAGCGTTAAAGCGCGGTAAAACTCGCCGTAAACCTCCCTTAAGGATTTTTCCTTCGCGGGAGGCGGATTTGTTTCGGCTGCCGGCCTCTGCTCCTGCGCCGAAAGCCTCAGGGGCAAGAATATTACGGCAATAACGAAAAAAAAGAAGAGCTTTTTCATGGCTGCCCCGTTACTTGTTATCAAAGTATCTCTGCCTCAGAGCCTCGTACATAACCACGCCTGCCGAGACCGAGACATTCAGAGAGGTGAGTTCTCCTCTCATCGGGATGTTAACCATAAAGTCGCACTTCTCTTTCACGCTCTTTCTCATGCCTTCGCCCTCGCTGCCGAGGACCAGCGCTATAGGGAGCTTGAGGTCGGTGTTGAAATAAGGTTTGCTGCCGTCCACTTCCACACCTACTATCCATACGCCGTATGATTTAAGGTCGTTTAAGATATTGTTGATATTCACAACCCTGGCTATCGGAACATATTCGGTGGCTCCGGTCGAAACCTTGTCTACCGTCTGCGTCACATTAGCCGCGTTGGATTTAGGGATAATTACCCCGTGAACGCCTGCGCCTTCGGCAGTCCGAAGCACCGCTCCCAGATTGTGCGGATCCTGCACATTATCGAGCACTATGATGAACGGGGCTTCATTCCTCTCCTTCGCGTAGGCAAGCATATCCTCCACCTGGATATAATGCTTTGGGAAGGTTTCTATCATTACGCCTTCATGTTCCTTGGAGTGGGTTATGCGGTTCATTGTCTTGTAAGGCATGTACTGCAGGTTCAACCCCTTTTCCTTTGACATCTGGAGGAAATCAACGAGTTCGCTCTCGTACTCCTTTGCCACGAGTATCTTCTTGACGCGTTTTTCTTCGAGCGAAACCAGCTGAAAACACTTGTCTCTGCCCATAGTAACGAAATCCGGATTCATAGGAGCTCCTTTGAAAATAATAATCTCTGGCGAAATCACTTAAGTTCAAATCACAAATTACAAGCACCAAGCCACACAACATCAAATCTCAAATCACAAGCACCAAATCCCAAATAAGAACAGAACAACATAAAAAGAAAAATCAGAAAATCCAGGGCATTGTTGTTTTATGTTTTTTGTATTTTGGCGTTTATTTGGTGCTTGGTGCTTGAGATTTGGTGCTTGCTCTTCAGGTGCTTGCTGCTTGAGATTTGGTGCTTATTTTTTAAACACCATCTGCCCAACCCGGCTGTCTTCCGCGATATAGCCCAACTTATCCAGCTTCGCGCGGAGTTCGTCCGAAGCCTTAAAATCTTTAATCTCTCTTGCCTTCTCTCTTCCCGCGGCCAGAGCAAGCGCCTCAACTGAGAGTTGTTCCGTCTCCAGCCTGAAACCAAGGGCGCCGCCCAGGGAAGAGAGTTTCGCTGCGGCAAGCTTCAGCACTTCCCTGTTTTGCGCGTTAAGAACAAACTCTTTTTTCTTAATCGCATTTTTAATCTCAGACGCGTATGAGAACAGAGCAGCAATCGCAGCTGCGGTATTGAAATCATCGTCCATAGCAGACACAAAAGCCGCTTCCATCGCCTTTCCCTTTTCAAGCAGCACTGCATCCGGGCTGCCGCCCTCTGCCGCCGGTTTTTCCAGCGCCAAAGCCGCGCGCGAGAGGGTATAGCGGAGCTCGTTGTAGCCCGCGACAGCGCTTGCAACATTCTCTTCCGTCCAGTCAAGCGGACTTCTGTACTGCGCCGAGAGCAGGAAGAACCTTATCACGCCGGCGTTCATGGTCTTTAAGACATCCCTGGCCATCAGAAAGTTATTGAGTGACTTGCTCATCTTCTGGCCTTTTATATTCAGGTGCCCGTTATGCATCCAGTATTTCGCGAACTTGTCCGCGCCGCCGTACGCGGCCTCTGCCTGCGCCAGTTCGTTCTCGTGGTGCGGAAAGACCAGGTCGATGCCTCCCGCGTGAATATCAAAAGGCAGACCAAGATATTTGGCGGACATTACACAGCATTCCGTATGCCAGCCCGGGCGGCCTTTCCCCCAGGGGGAGTCCCACGAGATGCCTTCATTCTTATCCTTCTTCCATAAGGCAAAATCAAGCGGGCTCTTCTTCTGCTCGTTGATGTCTATCCTTGCTCCCGCTTCCAGCTCTTCTATATTCTTATGCGAGAGCTTCCCGTAGCCGGCGGCTTTTGCCTTCTCAACAGAATAATATACATCCCCGTTAAGCTCATAGGCAAAACCTTTTCCGATAAGGACGGTTATAAGCCCCAGCATTTCCCCGATATGTTCGGTCGCCTTAGGATTTACATCCGCCTTTTTCACCCCGAGCTTCTCAAGGTCTTCGAAGTAATAGGCAGTGAACTTTTCAGCGACCTCAGAGGGCTTAACCCCTTCTGCCGCAGCTTTCTTGATTATTTTGTCATCAACATCCGTGATGTTCTGGGCCAGTTTCACTTTGAAGCCCTTCCATTCCAGATACCGCCTCACCGCGTCTATAACTATAAAGTTCCTGGCGTTGCCGACGTGAAAAAAGTTGTAAACCGTAGGCCCGCAATTGTAGATGCTTATCTCTCCCGGACGGACGGGAACAAGTTCCTCTTTCTTTGAAGTAAGCGTATTGTAAATCCGGAGCGCCATTTAGTTGCCTTTCCCGCGGAAAAATGGGAAATTGTTTCCGCCGAATACCAGAGGCGGAAGGAGGAGCAGCAGGAAGACAAGGTCTCTAATAATAGTGACTGCGCCTATGCTCTCTTCAAGAAATCCGAAACAGCCGCAGTCGTGGACCAAACCCAAGGACAGGTCGTAACCCATGCCTGCTATATAACCGGCAAGCACGGCTATAAGGATCAAAGCAGTGCTGCGGGTAAATATATCCAGCATCAGCAGCAATCCGCAGATTAATTCCAGCCACGGAAGAACGACTGCCACGAGCGGCAACAATAACTCCGGAATTATTTTATATTCCGCGGCTTTGGCGGCAAAAACCGCCGGATAAAGCAGCTTATCATAGCTCGCGGCCACAAATACGGCGCCCATCAAGATGCGGAGAACCATCAAGAGCCGCCGGGAGCTTAATATGCCGCGAAATTTAGATTTCATCTCTTCACCTTAACGCCTTCAACAGGGTAATTATTTGCTTCCCATGCCGCCCAGCCGCCTTCAAACAGATTTATCTTTTTATAGCCTCTGTCAAGCAGCTCGCCGGCTACTATCTCCGAGAGCTTGCAATCCGGGCTGCTGCAATAAATAACAAGTTCTTCTTCCGGGCTGGCTTTTCCCTTAAAACCGGGAAACTGTTTAACGAATAAACTTGCCGAAAGCGTCTCAGCCCCTTTTATGTGGGCCTCTATGTATTTGTACTGCGGCCTTGCGTCAACAAACCTGTATCTTCCGGAATCAAAATACTGTTTTGCCTTTTCAAGGCTAAGCCGGGGAAGCTCCTTGAGTTTCTCTGCCGGCGGTATAGGAGCAATCTGCCTTGAGAGTTCCGCCAGAGTCTCTGCCTCACCCGAAGCCGGGATTGTCACCGTAGAACCGGCGGATTCGGCAATACCGGCGGCTACCGGTTTAGCTGCGCAATCTCCTGCCCTTGATTTAAACCCGGCGCTGCCGTTCTTTTCAACGGTTTTAACTATAGTAATAATCTTTGCCGGAGCAGGTTTTATGCTTATTCCATAAGGGTTAGCAATGTTAAAGAGCATCCCGGCTGTAAATGCCAGGGAAGCGATAACCGCTGAAATACCGGCGGTCTTTAGGATGGTTGCGAGGCGTTCCATAGGTATAATATACTAAAAAAGTGCAGGGATAACAACATTTATAGCTTTAAATGTTGTTAACGTTTTTAACGTAAAATGCGGTCTGCCTTCTATTCTAACGGGTTGAGATAATTATTCGGTGGATTCGGAGACCGTGCCTCTGCGTATCGTCAGAATCCTTGGAGATTTGACGAAGCGCCCGCCGGAGAAAGTAATAGAACCGTTCAGGCCGCTGTAGCCGTTCAAGGAAACAAGGAAATTCGTCATACCTTCGCGCGTTATGACCCCCTGCTCCAGACCGGAAAGGATCAAACCCGCCGCTTCATAACCGAAACCTGCAAGCTCTTCCGGCTCCTCAAAATACATTGACCTGTAAAGCGAGGCAAAACTCACGGCCGCGGGGTCTTCGCTCCCTGCGAAAAAAGCGGTCGTAAAGGCCGCTCCTTCCATCCTGGAGGCGGACTGCGCAAGAAATTTATCGTCAGCCCATTTTCCGATCCCGAGATAAACCGACTTAAGCCCGAAGAAAGCAAGATGCGAGACTATATTGTCGGAATCCGCGGTATCCTGCGATACATAAAAAGCATCTATACCGAACCTGTTGCCTTGAGGGACCACCGAGACCAGAAAAGGAAAACTTATTTCAGAAACCGTTTCCCCCGAAGAATTTATCACTTTGACCTCAGCCTTAAAACTTCCAGGAGCCAGCAAGGATACGCTTCCCGTCACCGCGAAGTCAGCCTGCAACTCCGCGCACGCTGCAAGCAGTTTTCCTTCGGCGCTGCCCCCGGCCGCGGCTTTCAGAAATGCGTACACCTTCGTCATCTCTATCATCTCAATATCTTTCGCCTTAGCCAGCCCGAAGCTGAGTTTCTTCGCAAAAAAAGCGCCGTGGTCAACTTCTTCCCGAAGCTCCGCCCCTCCGGTTCCGGTATTGGTAAAGTTCAAGACTATCACTTTGGTTGCGCCCTTTCCCGCAGGAATAAAGGCCCTCACGTGAGCTACAAACCTCGCTGCCACCGCGTCAAGGTTCAGTTTGTCCGTGTCGGTCAGGTCTTTTACCACATGCGGGTCAACGCCCCCAAGCGCAAGCATCTGTTCTTTAAGGTCGTACTGCCCTGGTACGGTCAGTACTTCTTTCTCAACACTCCCTCCCGCTTCAAGCGCTCCCGCGGTGAAGCCTGCCGCCGCCCGGCTTGAGAAAACAGTGTCATTGCGTATCACAGCCAATTTTTTCTTGCCAAGCTTTTTCACCGCATAAAACGCGAGCCGACGGCCTTCATCCTCAGGGGCGAGATTGTTTCTGAAAAAATACCTGTTGCCGGGAATGTCTTCCTGGAAAAGGACGGTCGGAGAAATAACCGGAAGTCTAAAAGTGTTGGCGCCTGAAATATATTCCGTCAGACCGTCTGCAGTTACCGGACCTATCCCGGCGATAACGTTTGAATCAATGGCTGCTGCGGCAAGCAGGACCCCCGAGGAAACACCCGTCGGGGAAGTATCATATTCCAAGAGAGTTATGTCTGAACCGTGCGCGTCATTGAAAGCCTTAATGGCGGCGGCCGCCCCTCTTTTAAGTTTCTCGCCAAGTTCACCGTTCTCCCCGGAAAGCGGCCCGAAGAAGGCCAATTTTTGCGAAGGCGCGGCAGGGAGCCCGCTCTTTTCCGTGAAGGGCGCTCTAAAGGGTGCGGGAGATGCTGTTACGGGGGTTGTAGTTTCCTTCTCCGGTTCTTGCGCCAAAACAGGCATAACAGCGCATAAAAGCGCGGCAAGCAGCAGGTTTATGTAATTATTTTTCTTCGGCATATTCGTTGAAACCCTTAGGCGTTCCAGTTTTGTCCTTCAAAATCAGAGCCCGGCACTGTGATATTTATTATACCCCTTGTCGGCCATTTTTCAACTTCGTTCTCTCCGCGATAAACTGCAAGCGTCACATTAATATTGTCCTTTTCCCCGGCCTCTAATACAGCATACGGAACGGAGGCCTCAAGGATTCGAAGAGCCGCAGCTTTTGCCGGCTCGCCCTGTATCGGGGTCCAAGCGGAGACCGTTTCTGACTGCCTGAGAAGTTCCGCAGACATTGCACCTCCCGGAAGTGAAGCCAGCTTAAGCCGGAACGTTGCTTTTCCGATAAAAGTATATTCGAAAACAAAATCCCGCATTTTTTCACCGGCAGGGTCGATGTTTAGATCCAACCGCAGGTAAAGGTTCTCCCGGTCAAACCCGAAATACAGGTTCTTGACAATGCTCTCCGCCCTGTGAATGGCGCTGTTCGCCTTGGCGGTCTCATAGATACAGGAACCGGCCCATTCGTAAAAATTAGATATCTTGCCGTCAATCACGGGCTTTATAAAAGCAGTCGGGGTAAGCTGGGTGCGAACTGTCTTTGCCGAGGAAAGTATCGGTGTCAACAGATTTGAAGGCACCTCTTTTCCTGCGAGCTCATACACTTTCTTCAAGTGGCCGCGGAAGAGCATATCAAACTCCTCGTCCTGCGCTGAGGAATGATCGTCGCCGTACCACCAGCACCAGTCACTGCCTTCGGCAATATAAATTTCTTCCATTATCTCGGCGTAGAGAGAGGTATTTTGTTCCTTGATTTCTTCCCAGCCGGCTGCCGCTTCCCTGGCGGCCTTAAGGTATTTCCACGCCTTCTTGTCTTCATCGTGCCCTATCCAGATATAGAAATCGTGATTTATCCAGGATCCCGGGAAAAGCTTAGGCAGTTCCGGAGTGTCGGGAAAAGCGTCCAGGTACTCGCTGACTTTAACGCATTTGATATCATTTTCCGCCGAAAGGCGGGAGTAGAGCCGCCTGAAGAAACCAAGCGCGTTGTTCTTGTAATATTCCCACGCGTTTTCTCCGTCCAGTACGACGGTCACGAGCGGGTCTTTCATATTAGTAGCCGCGCCTATCGCCTTAACCCTGGAGATAAAATCGTTCACCGCGGAATCTTCATCCCATTTAGAATAGACAAAGCCCAGCAGGTCGGCAAGTTCCTTGTCGCGGAATATGATTTTTAGTTCCTTGCCCTCCCTGTTTATCTTCCAGGGACGGTAGAGGACGTTCTCTTTCCGGTCAAAGAAGCCGAGTGAATTAAAAAGCACCTCTTCATCTGAGGCTATCCAGGTGAACCCTGCGCCGGCGACTATGGGGACTATCCCCTCGGAAACGCTTCCCTCCGCCGGCCACATGCCGCGCGGCTCTACTCCGAATTTTTCCCGGAAATATTCCACGGCTCTTTTCACCTGCGCCGCCGCATCTTCGGGATAGGCAAAGCGAAAATCCTGGCGATTGTCCGGCATAGCGGTCTTAGCTATATCGGTGTCTACCAGGAGCGGAAGGATTGGATGATAAAACGGCGTCGTGGTAAGTTCTACCTGTCCTGAAGCGGCAGCTTCCCGGTATTTCGGAATTATGCCTCGCAGCATAGAGATGTGTTTGGCAAGCACCCGCTCTTTGTCCTCTTCTGTAAAATTCCGGCCTTTGAGTATCAGCGCCTTTATGGCCGCGTCTTCCTCGGCAGTCAGCGGGTCTATCCAACAGAGATTGAACCAGACCTGCAGGTCCAGGTAATCCTGGGAAGAAAAGGTTCCGGAGTGCTCGCGGAGTTCCGCGGGAGAGACATAATACCCGCGCTTTTCAAGCAGTTCCGCGTATCTTGGATGAACCTTTATCATGTTGTCCCACTGGGCCATAAAGAAATTCCAGAGGATGAATATCCTTTCGTCCTCGTTCAACCCGGAAGCTTGCTTCTTCGTAAGCTCAAATAACGTATCGGTCACACCTGAATTATAGTCTTCTATCTGGGAAAGCAAGGAAGGGACAAGATTGAAGGTCTGATGGATCTTCGGAAATTCATCGAGCAAGCGAACCATAAAGAGGTAATCTTTGGCGCCGTGCAGTCTCACCCACGGCATAAGAAGTTTGTTTTTTTCGCGATCCTTATAATATGGCTGATGCATATGCCATACAAAGGCAAGGTGTATCATACGCTCTACTGGACGAACTGTTTGGCCGTGTAGGCCCAGGCGGAATCAGGATACTTATCTACAACCGCCTTGTATTTCGCAGACGCTTCCGGAAGCTTTCCCGCTAAGCGCAGGTTCCTTCCCTGATTCAGAAGGACTTCCCCGGCTCCGTAGTAATTTGGCATTATATTCAGCAGCTGGTCATAAATGGCCACAGCCTTTACATAGTCCTGTTTCGCTTCAAGCGCGTAAGCGTAAGCTACATAAGCGCCCGGCAAAATACTCTCCGGCAGGTAGGAGCCAACCGCGTCGCCGTAAGCTTTCAGCGCGCCGTCAATGTCGCCTTTCGTTTCATAGCACTGACCCAGATAGTAATTAACGGCTCCGAGCATTGAGCTTGACGGATAATCGCGCGCCGTGGTCTTCAGATTCTGTATCGCGGTATCGATGTCTTTCGCGCCGATCTTTGCTTTGGCGGTGCCTATCGCTTTGTAGACCTGCGTGTCCACATTGTTTCTGTAGGCGGTGTAGCCCCAGACCACAAGCGCTACCAGGAGCGCCCCGATGGCCCAGTTCAGCGCCTTATTTACCTTCGCAGGATCCCTGAAAAATTCAACGGTGTGCTGAACCAGGCTCTTAAGCTCGTCTTCCTTGAGGGATTCTTTAAAATGTTTCTTTTCCTTGTCCATGTTTTCTCCTCTTACATCAAACCGAAATTTCTTTTCGCGAACTTTTCGGAATTCTTTAAAAGGCTTTCCGCCTGCTTTTTGCTTAAGCCCGCACCCAGAGCCACTTTCATCCCGAAAGCTCTGCTGATAATATCAGAAGGCGTGTGCGCGTCGGTATTCAAAACCATAGGCGTCCCGCACTCAAGCGCAAGTTGCGCGACATGGCCGTTGGTTAAAGAATGCCCCTTTCTTGTCGTTATTTCTATTAAGACATTGTTCTTCTTCGCGAGTTCCATTTCGCTTTTGGAAATCAAACCGGGATGCGCAAGTATATCAACACGGGCCTGAATCGCCGCGAGATTGGTGCCTTTTTTGACCGGCTCGGTAATGGTCTCGCCGTGCACTACAACTACCTTCGCCCCCAGAGTCCTTGCTTTACTCGTAAGTCCGGCTATCAAAGTGGGGTCTACGTGGGTTATTTCCACGCCGGGCAGGACTTTCAGTTTTGAAGTCCTGTTAAAATCTTCTACCGCTCTGGTCACATTTTTGATGATATCTTCTATGTTGGAACTGTCAGCGTGGTCGGTTATGGCCAAATACCGGTATCCCGCGCGCTCGCACCTTCTGGCAAGCTCTGAGGGAAGCAGTTCCCCGTCGCTGAATATGCTATGCGTGTGAAGACTTATCAACAATACTCCTTAAAGCAGGTTGATTACGCTGATTACGAAAACAGATTACGCAGATTAGAGAATTAGCGCCAGGTATAGGCGTTAATCTGCGGAATCTATCTACCTAATCCGCGTAATCAAAAAAGGTTTTCATATGCCTGCCCAATATTTTACATTGTTATTGGAAGCTTTTCAACGCAATTTTGCCCTCTTTGGAAAGCATTCTTACTTAAGGTTCCTTCTTATTATTGAAATAAAAGTATTTACGGCGGTTTTGGTGCCCGCCGCGTCGGAACCTCCGACTATGATACCGTCCCTCGCGGACGACCTTACGTCATAGAACGCGGAATTCACCGCGTCCACCATGCAGACCACGCCGCGCCTTTCCCCGGGATACGCCGCCGAGACCTTTTCCAGCACTTTGTCGTAGACAAATGTATCCTGCGCTCCCAGGTGCCTGATTGCCGGGTTGGTGTCCTCGCTCCCGACGAAGATAAGGCTCTTGTCGCTGTCGCACGGTTCATTATTGAAGGTGTCCAGGAGATACCAGTCGGACTTGTCTATTCTCGGTTTCTTGACGGGTATCCCGAAAGTCTGTATTTTCACCTCGTGCACGGCTTTCGGCGTCTTAAGCTCCTGCGCGGAGTAGGTTGAAACCTTCACTCCGTATTTCTGAAGTTCGGAACGGATTTCCCCGGCCAGCAGCTGCTCGGCGGAATTCCCGTAGACTATTCCAACCGGGTGCTTCACAAAACCTTTAATAGAGGGCTCCCACATTGAGACCCAGCACATATCTTTAAGCGGGCGGAGTAGGAATATTTTCGCTTGTCCCGGCTTGATTTCGCAGGGAATCCCGCTTGAAACAATTTCCTTCGCGGTCATTTTAAAACTAATCTTGCTCCTGAGCGCTTCAGGATTTTTCGCCTGCGCGGGTCCCTTATCAGCCTTCACCATAAGGTCCGGCGCTTCTCCGGTCACGTCAATTACCGCGTAATCGCCGTCCGCGAGATTTCCGACTTTAAGCGTAATTTTGCGCGAAAATTCCTGTTCAAGGTTGCAGGCCGCGGCAAGCGTGTAGCCGTCGCCGGAAAGCGTACCGCAATACATATCATAATTATCATCAAGACCGGCAACCGAAACGCTCTTGTCTATGTTCCAGCCGTCAATTATTTTCTTGAAATACCTTGAGAGGGCCCTTACCAGCGCTTCATCAGGGCTGTCAGTCATAGGAAAATATGAAACGATAATATTTCGCTTCTTGTTAATAAAACCCAAAGCGACTTCCCTGCCGCCGAGGTCTCCCTTAAGAAACACTTCGTTCCCGCCGTCCGGCTCGTAGTAAAAACCCAGTTTTGTGTCCTGAAGCTTGCCGGCGCCTGGCAGTGAAATTTTCACCGGCTTTGGGAAATCCATCTGATACTGGTTCTGACAAACGATTCTGTAGCCCGCGAGCTCTGCCAGTTCTTTAACCGGGAAGACTTCCCCGGACT
The DNA here is from genome assembly GCA_903861835.1 of Candidatus Firestoneibacteriota bacterium. GTDB lineage: Bacteria > Oederibacteriota > D2-FULL-39-29 > D2-FULL-39-29 > CAIOVX01 > CAIOVX01. The sequence goes on from CAIOVX010000089.1 coordinate 46,892, forward strand.
TGCCCGAGTACCTGCGCGGCTCATTCACGTAGGCAAAACCGGCGGCGTTCAATATCATAAGTTTCCCGCCGTTGTTCACAAAATCGATGATTCGCTTTACGTCAGTCTTTGAGATATGTTCGGTCGTATCCCCGAGTACGATGAGTTTATACGCTGACAGGTCTTTTACCTCTGACATACGGATAAAATCGGCGTTGAGTCCTGTTGAGCGCAGGACACGCATCGCCGCTGTCTCAAAATTATTATTGTTAACACCGAATCCCTTCAGGAAGAAGCTCTCTTCAACAGTCGGAATAAGCACTTTCGGTTCGGACGGTTTGGCAGGAAGGAAAAGATGAGCCATTCGGTACAGCGTTTTATTCGCGGCTGACGCGTAAATAGCGCCCCGCTCAAGGCGGACCGGCGGGCCGTCAAAAGCCGTCTTTTCAAAGAAGCAGATTTGCCCTGTCCAGTGCTTGATATTGAACTTTGGCGCCTGGTCGGCTATGTAATTCGTCTGGTGGAACACGTGCTGGATGCCGTCGTCGTACCATTCATTCCAGAATGCCTTCACCCCGCAAAAAACCCCGGAAATAAGTTTATTATAAACAATCTTCACTTCGTCCTTTCCTATATATTTTTTCGGCCCCGGCGCGTGGTCGGCCTGCTTTCTTCCGTCAAGGTAAGCGTCCTCGCAGGGCAACAGATACCCTCCGGTCATCGCGCTTTTCTTAAAATAGCGTGACACCGAAGCGGCAACACGCGGGGTGTACCAGCCAAACTGGTCAAGAGACGCTCCTGGCTGCCAGGATTGCGAACCGAAATCTCCCTTTGCGCCTTCGGCAATGTGATTCTGGTCCATTTTATGGATAAGAGTACTGTCATACTTAATCATCTCCCCCTGAGCCCAAGACCTGAACTTCCGGAAGTTCGTGTACTCGGGGGTATACTGCCAGAAGTCCCTGCTGGCGGCCGTCGTATTTTCCTGCGTCGGCGCGACGATATCCTCAAAGGCGGCGTATGTTCTGTGCCACTCCGCATTCAACTTCTCTATCGTCTTGTATTGGATTCTCAGGTATTCCTGGAACTGCACGAGCGACTGGTCGTCGTAGCCGCAATCCTCGGGATGCCACAGTTCCTCAAATATATAGTAATAGGCCATCGCGGGATGCAGGTAGAGCTGGTTGAAAAGCATCGTGTAAGTCTCTTTCTGTATCTCTTTGTCCAGCGCCGAATTGAGCGGCGGTTTTATGAAGTACCTGTTCGCCCTGCCTCTTGAGTCCACCGAGGGCGTCCCCTCGCCGGCGACTTTGCGCGGGACAAAGGAAAAAGCGTTGCCCATATAGAGCGTGGTGAGGTAGCCCCACGAATACATCATATTCATCGTGTCTATGACCGACCAGGGGTAATCTTCCTCGAGAGACAGGCGCTCCCAGTCCGGGTTAAAGAAGTGGCTGGAGTTTTGCATATTGGGAGTGACCAGCAGGCAGTTTGTCAGACAGTAATAAGTAAATTGGTCTGAAATATATGGGTGATAATTATACTGCGTCTTGAGCTGGAAGTAGGGCTTGCCGTTGAGCGAGACAAAATTGCCTTCGTTCTTCAGGACCGGCGGCTCGCCCTCGATGAATGTGACTTTCCTGATCTTCTTGGACTTTTCGCTGATTATTTTCCATTCCCATTCCAGCATCTTATTCTTGTCTTCCGCCGGAAGGACTATCAGGTAGTTGAGCGTCCAGGCCGCGCCTATGTCACAGTCCCTATAAATTCCCGAGGCTTCTCGCAGATCCGCGAAGAGCCGAAGGTCCAGCTTGCCGTCCGTCACCACAACATTGCGTATCTCGTGGCGGTCAACTTTTGTTTCTCCGGGTTTCACGCCCTTTTCCCTTACTTTCCCCTGAACTTCTATGCTGAAAGCCGTTCTTCCCGCGTAATTCGCGTAGCCGATACCGGCAATCATATTGTACGTGCCGTTCGGGACATCAACCATGAATTCAGCGGAAAGATCGTCGTCAAGGTACATCGCGCCGCGCCGTTCTTCAACGTCCTTCTGATAAAGGTCGTTCATAAAATAATGATAACTCCTCGCGCGGGTAACATAGCCGCGTTCCAGCGAGGTCTTTAGGTCTATGTATTTGTCAAAAAAAGCCACATAGTCATTTCCCATCCAGTATGAAGTAAAAAGATCCTTGTCATACTGCTGGTACCAGTAAGAACGCCTGATTTCGCTCGATCTCCAGCCCGGGATTTCCCTGTCTTTTGGCATCGGCTGAAAACTAAAATCGCTGATCTGCGCGTCGGTCAAAGGAAGATCGGAACCCTGGTAAACGGTGTTTGCCGGGGAATATTTCCAGCCATAGCCTTTTTCCTTTGAATAATTTGCGTATTCGCTTACCGGCGTGAACCCGTCAGGATTTTCCTTGGTCACAGGCCCGAAGCTGAAAAGATAGGTCCTGGCCGAAGCATCCCTCGCCTTAACAACCGCTCCGGAAAGTTTCACGCTCTTTATCAGCACCTTACCCCTGGCGTCCTTTGTGCCGCGGACGGTGAAGCTTGCCTTGAACTCGTCGCAGTCGGTCCTGTATCCCGGTATTCTCTGACTCTGGCCCCAGAAGCCGTCTCGAGGCGTTCTCTGCAGGTACCACGCAAAGGCCTCGGATTTCTGGAGGCGCAGGAAACTGATGCCCGGCCCCCCGGTCCTCGCGTACCCGCCGCTCATCGCCTCGGTCTTTCCGTCTTTTAAAAACTTTGAGTCGCAGTAATTGAGTTTGGGATTAAAATTCTGCTTAAAAGTCCCTGTGAGTTTCTTTCCCGCCTTGTCGTTTGCGAAAACCACATCAATGGAAATATCTCCCGATTTCATGTTCTCCGGCGGAATCTCAAACTCAACATCAAAAGCCGCTTCGCTCGTGACCCAGGATTTCAGCGTTAACGTGTATTCCTGCGTTCCGCTAATATCCAGGGAGATACCCTGCTCGGTGAAAGCCTCTTTCGGGATGCTCGTCTCATAGGCGGAATAATCAGGCTTTGACACGGAAATGTCTAAAGTTTCCCACGCGGCAAAAAGGCCGGCGCCGGAAAAAAGCGCCGCCAAGAACAATATAGTAAATTTCCTGCTCAACATTCTTCCTCCGCCTGCTATTTCTTGCTTACACTAATTCTAAATCCCTTTACCTGCGAAGGGACAAAGCTTCCCGCGTTAAAGGTGCCGTTCTTGCAAACCACCGGCTCATCCTCCAGAGTCCTGACGGAAACACTCTCTCCGCCCGTCTCAATATTTACATACGCGCCGTCCGGAGCGGCAGCCCCTATTAGGAGCATATAAGTTCCACTGCCGGTGTTATAGAGTGTGCCGTGAACATCGGAAGAGCTTATGCTGAAGCGCCTGTCGGAGGGCACAAAATCCTGTTCAGTTGTGGCGCCCGAAGCCGGCAGGCTCTTGCAGAGTTTCCACCAGTTAAGGTGCCCTTTGCCGGCAGCCGGCCACAATATTATAGGCGTGTCGGCGTACATAGCCCCGCACGCGCCGATACTGCCCGAGAGCGTGTCCGTAACGGGAGCAAGCCCCGCGCCGATTCCGTATCTTCTATTGCTCGACTTCGGGTACTTGCTTAAATCCTTGAACGCGCAGAGGTCAAACTCCGCGAAGGCCAGCTCGGTCGGATTAAAATCACCCGGCTCCCCTATGAGGAAACCTTTCTGCCCTACTATTTTCCGAAGCGCCTTCATACAAAGCGCAAAGGGCGCGGCGTTCACCAGGTCGGCCCCGTCGTATTTAAAAGAGACCTTCTCGCCAAGCACGGTAAACTCGCCCTGCGGAAGTTTGTTGCTGAAAAAATTCACCCCGTTCACAAAGATGCCGTCCTGGTCCTGCTTCAGGTACTGCTTGAACCAGGAATCATCTCCCGCCATTTCCTTTAAGTCCTTTATTTCAATGGAGACGCCCACCCTCATTCCCTCGGCATGGGCCGCTTCAACCAACTTTGCGAGCATTTGAGATCTCCAGCCGGCACCGAGGAGGAGGACATTGCAGCCTTCCGCAGACATAGATCCTATGTCAGAGACGGAAGGCAACCGGTCCTTAGCGAAATAAACCCTTGCTCCTATAAGCAGATTCCTGTCATCGGAAAGAGCGTCTGGCCTTGACGATCTCTTCCTTGACCCGGACGCGAAGGTCAGGGTGTTCTTGTAACTGAACGACTCGCTCTCATTGAAACCCTTTGACTCGCCTTCATAGAGATTCCAACCCGTTGAGAAACAGGGGTCCCCTCTCATAGAGCCTTCCCAGGTAGGGACCGGGGACATTCCGGAGTTGGGACGTATTAGCGAGAAAGACCCGAAATCAGTCTTGGTGCCGGCTATGGAAATGGCCTTTTCCAGGGCGAACTCGGTAAAAGAGGCCGCAGGCGCGCCGGGCAAATGCGCCAAGTCATAGGATGCCGCCACAAAGAGCAGCGGCTTGTCGGTAACTACAGGCTTTGCGTCCTTCTTCAGGTCAATATCCAGCGGAACGTGCTTGTAGCCCTGAATCACCGATTGCCACTGGCTCATCTTGTAATACTGATTCTCGTCGGGGAATGCGTACCCGAAATTGAATTGCTTTGCCCGGTTCGGGTTCGGTTCTTTGTAGAGCATGTCGTCAAGATTCACCGACATCGCAGCCCAGTCCAGCGCATAGGTTTCATTCGCGGGAAGCTCCAACGTAATCGCCGTAATTATAATGCCTGAATCAAAGACCCTCACCCGCTGGCGCGCTATCCAGGGTATATCCTGCATTCTGTTTTCATATATCTTTGGGCGGCACTCCGTCTCAAATATCAATTCATCAGCCGCTTCCTTAATAACTTTAAGCTTCGCATTCCTGTCCGCGCTCGCATAGGCGATGCCCCACTCCCCCGAATAATAAGCCATCCTGCTAGTTGAAACTGACAGAGCCGGAATGGTATCCAGAGACTTCCACGCAAAAGTCGAGTTTATTCTTTGCCAGGAGGTTTTCCTTACCTTCGGGAAACCGCGATCCCACCAGCCGAGGGAAGACAAGCCTCTTTGTTCAACGCAGGAGAGCTCTCCGCCTCGCGTTGTATCCCAGGTGTAGCGGAAATTATTTCCCGTGACTATCACTTTGCTCCCGGCATATTCTATTTGCATCGCTTTCGCTTCCGCAGGCTTTAATAGGAGCGCTCCCGCAAAGACGGCAACGAAAAGCAGAACGGCTTTCTTTCCCTTTGGATTTCTTCTCTTAAGAAAACCGGTGAAGGCGGTAGAGCGCCTGACGAATATTTCCGCCGCAAAGAATATCAGGGCCAGCACCAGCCAGAGCACGGGGTCTACCTCGAAATGAGTGACTGCTTTCCCGCCGGACATGAGTTTTCCGGATTCGGGCTTGAATACTCCGCCCGTGTACTCGCTCAGATTCTTCAAAGTCTCTATTCCTTTTTCAGGCGCGTCAAACTCCGCCGCGTAAGACTTCGTCCAGGAGAATACCCTCGTGGCCTTGCCCGTGGAAACAAAGAACGCAGCATCGCATTTTTTCAGCTTTGTGAGCACCGCCGGACTTGTCTTGATTTCTGCCTCTTCTGTCTTCCCCTCAACACGCCTGTAGATTTTCTGTTCCGGCTGGGATTCAATGATGGTGAAGACCGGATAGCCCTCCGCGAATTTCATCTCCGGATTTATAAGCTGATACGGAGGCAGAAGATCAGACGCCACAAGCTGAACCCAGAACTTCTCAAACCCCGCGGAGTCCTGCTCTATCCAATTTGAGATCCAGGCCGAGGAAACTGAAGACATAAAGGCCGACGCCTGCCCGCGCCCGTAGCGCATCCTGGCAAGCAGGGGTTCCTGTTTGTTTGAAATAGTTAGCGGAGTCCACGCGTGCTGGCGGGTCCCGGCGCGGTTGTAGCCGGAGAGTTTCGGCATCGCGGAAATATCGAGCCCGAGCAGAGCGGGGTCCTCGTCCTTCTTGCTGGCCGAGAGCGCGGCCTCTACTATGAGTTTATCCTGGAAGTTCTTAGCATCCTGCACAACAATGGAAGGTATCTCTTTCACGGATTTAACGTGATAAAACCTGCCTTTTCCCGCATAGGCAAGCGTATTCAGCAATTTTTCGTTCGCGTTAAGGCCCACGGCTACCGCCGAAAGCGTCATATTATTCTTTTCTATGGATGAAAGGAGTAGCCCGTAATCCGGGCTTTCAGTCTCTTTACCGTCCGAGATGATGACAAGGTGCTTATAGGCCACATCCGCTTCCTTGATAATCCTCAGCGCCTCGCTCAAAGCTCCGTAAATGTTTGTCATTCCGAGTGCGCCAAGCCTCGCTATTTCATACTTCAGCGGGTCAAGATCTGTAACTTTGGTAAGCGGGATAATATTATGATAATCGGAGTCGAAGGAGACCAGCGCGAGCATATCCTTCTTGCCGAGATTTTCCACGGCAGCTATGGCTATTTCCTTCGCGATATCTATCTTTCCGACCGCGGCGGAAACGCCTTCGTTCATTGACCACGAGTTGTCAAAGACAATGCCAACAGCAAACGGCGGATATTCTTTCTTGGGACGGAGCAGAACCGGGAAGACCGGCTCCAGTGAGGTGCCGAGATAACCGCCTGCGCCGTAAGAGTTGATACCTCCCGTGAAAAGAATTGAACCGCCGTCAGAGACATACTTTTCAAGCGCGTCCAGCTGGTCTGCCTTGAACGCTTTGGCCGGAACATTATCCAGCACCACGCAGTCGCACGCAAATTGCGCCGGCAGGCTGTCCGGGGCTAAAACCTTTACCGTCATCTTGTTCGCCTCAAGAGTCGCCTTTAACGGATGCTGGGAAGGCGGAATCCTGGAAATTACAAGAACACGCGGGGCGAGCGGCGTATATATGAAGGCAGTTGCCGTATTATTCCAGTTACAATTGTCCGGGTCGAACTTCGCCCTCGCTTCCACGCGGTGCATTCCGGTCTTGCTGAAACTTACCGGCAGGCTTGCCGAAGTAAGCCCGGGCGAGAGCCTTACCTTCTTGCTGCTTATTTCATCCCCGTCCGCGAAAAGCGTCAGTTCACAAAGGGTCGGCTCGGTGCAGCGCAGCCAGACTTCCACCGGCGCGGGGAGGTTCTGCCAGGATACGGGGGGTGTGATTAGCCCGGTGACCGCTCCTTCGTTTTTAACACGCGGGAGCGGGTGGGCATAGATCTTCACGCCTTCTTTTTGAAACTTCGGAATAAGCGAAAGCGGATCCGCGGCGGTGTAGAGCCCGTCGGAAAGAAGCAGTATCCTTTTTTCTCCGGAGCCCTTGAAATTATTTGCAGCGGTGTTGAGCGTTTCGGTAATGTCAGAGACCCCGCGGTCCTCTTTGCCGAACTCAAAGACCTGGCAGGGCAGGTTTTCTTTCGCGGCCTCCCGTTTGGCATCTTCAATTGTTTTGCCGGCGAGCCTGGTTCCCTCGTCGCTTATTGACGCCGACCTGTCCACCGCCACCATAAGTTCAACCTTATGCGTGGGGTAATTGCCCGGCAGGCGCACATCAAGCATAAAAGCAGCGACCAAAGCGAGAAGCCCCAGACGCAGCCCCAAAAGGATAAGCAGGCGCGCGCCTTTCCACGGAAGATCCGTTCGCAGGGCAATGTAAAGCGTGCCCGCAATTATGAGGACTAGCAGTATCGCGTAAAACATTTTAGGGTTTCTACTCCGTGTACCTTTTATGGAACAATATCCATTCAAGACCCAGCAGAATCATTGCCAGAACTGTCATTAGCGGGGCAAGCGACCTTCTTCCCGGAGGAAGCGCGCTCTCGTTGCCGGAAACATTTCGGAGGTCTGACTCTCCCGCGTCAAGCAGGCTGAACGCGTGGCTCCTGTTGTCGGCTTTACTCTCAATAAATCCTATTTTTCTGGAGGTCCAGCCGTTTATGTATTCCCCGGCGCGCAGAATTTCCTGGCGGGGAAGCATCCAGGAAAGCGAGTTCTTCATTAGCGCGGGAAAGGATGGCGTGAGCGGAAGACGGGAACTCGCCGCCGAAGCGGGTATGCCTATATAAAAGATCCTGATGCCGTTTATTTCTCCCGCCCAGATGATCGGCTTATCTTCGGCCCAGACAAGCGGCTTCGCCCAGCCCGGAACTTTTGTAAGCACCACCCCCTTAACGCTTAAGCCCCTGAGGTTTACATCTTTGAGCAGAGGGTCGTCAGCCTGGCGGTCTATGACCACAGGCTTGTCAAGCAGTCCCTGGACTTCCACGAAGCCGGAAAGATACGGGCAGATTATCACAGAACTGTTTTTCGGCAGGACTGACGGCATTATATTTACAAAGACAGAGGCCGCGCCGCCTTCTCCCTCAGCGCCGGAAACCGGATAGCCCACTCCCTCCGCGCGAAGAGCAGCGAGCACCGAGAGCACATAGGTATTCCTGCTCTTTATGTCAGGCCAAACAACATTCACCCGCATCTCGTCTATAGAGGGGACTATCACCCTCGCTTCATTGTCAATGTCCAACCGGTCTTCAATACCGCGGGCTGAAAGCGTCACGTTTACGGCCGCCCTTCCGGATTCCGTAAACCTAATGGTTTCTTCCCTGGCAGTCCCCGGAGCCACACCTCTTTCCTCATAAGTCCCGCCGGTCCTTCCGTTTCCGAAAACGGCGCCCGAAAGGGTTGCGTTATTTTCTCCGTAATTCGCCACGGTGAATTTCGCAATAATGTCGTCGCCCGCGCGTTCAGCCGAGAGCGCTATGATTCCCGCGTTCCATTTTGCGTGCGGCGCGATCCAAGATCTCACGCGGGTTCCCCAGGCTGATTCCGGCGGCTCGCGGTCGGTGAACATATATATTTCCGTTCCCTCTTTATTCCCCCAGAGTTTAAACGCCTTCTCCAGCATGGCCAAAACATCAACCGGCCCGTCAAAACTTTCAATGCCTTCTATCTTCCGGACTGTCTCGCGCGAAGGAACTCCCGAGGGATAAATGACGCGAAGTTCATCGGCCGCTTCCACAACGCTGACTAAGGAGCCCGCGTCCAGGGATTCGGCAATCTTTGCCGCGGCTGCCTTCGCCTTTTCAAAGTTGCTCTTTCCGGAAGAGACCGCGTTCATACTCGCCGAATTATCCATAAGAATTATCAGAGATTTTGCCTTTACCGGAGAAACCCCCACGCTTAAATCAGCGGCGGCAAAGACGAGCAATGTAATGATAAGCGCCGTAAGGGTGAATCCAAGGAAGCGTTTGAAACGCTCGGAAGATCTGCCGAAGGGCTCGGCGCCGAGGAACTTTTCCCAGAGAAAAAGAGCGCTCGTGTTGATTCTTTTCCTCGGCAGCGGCATAAGGTAAAGTATGAGCGGAATGATTATGAATAAAAGCAGCCAGAGATATCCTGGATTGCTGAAACTCATTTCTCCTCCTTGCGGAGGCGTTCAAAATATCCCTTCACGACCCCAAGGAGAGAATCCGGCAGGGGCTCCTGGTTGAGCACCCCGTCGCTGCTTTTTACCTGCGCGTCCGGCGCGGCCTTGTCCGTGATTTCCGCGAGTTTTGATTTGGTCATCCTCGCGGCCAGCGCGAACTCCGGCAATTGCATCTGTTGATCCCGTCCCGGCTGGCGCGTAACGGCCCTGCCGGCGGAGATAATTTCAAAACCGGTTTTATCCGGCGACTTTGCCATTCTTGAAGCCGTGCCGCGCGGATCCTTGGATACCGCTCCCGCGAGCGTGCCCTTGTCGTCCTTGCCGCCCTTTGTTCCTTTTGCTTTGTCCCCCGAAGCTTCCTCGCCCATCACCGCTATATCGGTTCCCTTGCCCGCGGCCGCCTGGTCCTTCGCCTTTTCTTTCTTTGAGGCCTGCAGGTCCTTGAGCAGCTGCGCGTCAAGCTTGACGGGATTTATTTTTTCTTCTTCTTTGTTCTGGCTGTTCTTCTCGCCGGAGAGCTCGTCCTTGTCCCACCTGATGGGGGTCACGCCTTCCATATCTATTTCCTGTTTCTCTGTGACCTGATCCATCAGCTTGTCAACCATCTCGTTCGTGATTTTAACCGCTTCTTTTTCTGCCTTCTCAGGTTTTATTTCCTTAAACTCTTCCGCCTGTTCTTTCGTGATCGGCTTTCTGGCTTCCTCTTTCGGCTTCTCCTCTTTCTGCGCCGCCGAAGCCGCGCTCTTTACCGGACCAGAAGTCTGGGAAGTCACCTTCTTGATGGCGGTAAGCTCTTTGACGGAAAGGCGGCTGTCGGAAGAAGTGAAAATGAGCGTGACCGCGTAAAGAATAAAGACCACGCCTGAAACTTTTCCGAGGAAGCGCCACCTGTCAACACGGGCAAGCGCGTACCTGTTTTTCACCTGAACCTTTTCAAGGGCAGCCGAGGCGAGCGAACTTGTCAGCGTTCCGAGCCAGCCGTACCGCTTCAGGTCTTTTTCAAACTCAAAGGCCGAGGAGAAAAGGTCTCCAGTTCCGGCGCGCTCGTCAAGCAGTTTGAAGAGTTCCAGCACATCCGGGGTTCTCTTTGTGCCGCGAAAGTAAACAACGCCTGCCGCTATAAGAAAACCGAGCGGAACAAGAAACACCCAAAAGAACGGGAATTTAAAGGCCTGTCTTAAAACAAGGAAGGTTAAAAGAGCATTAAGGGCAATAGCAGCGATAAAGAGTACTCTGTTAAAGCAGTACTCAAAAAGCCATAGGTTTCTGACTTTTATTAGAATACCTTCCCTGGGTTTCAAACAAAAACTCCTTAAAAATATTATCGTTTATAACGTAAACCGAAAACACAAGAAAATCTCGTTTATAACGTAAGACTAAACCTTGATTTGCCTTGCTGTTGCTTTACGTTATTCTGCTATGCCAGACGTAGTC
>CAIOVX010000090.1 GCA_903861835.1 Candidatus Firestoneibacteriota bacterium
AAAATACGTGGTGCTTAACAGCGCGGGAGTCATAATCGGCTCCGGACCCTCGGAGCAACAGGGAATTAACGGCAAAAAGTTATTTGAGAGCGAGCTTAAGAACAGGATACTGCGGAGCGCGGAGAATCCGGACAATGTATTTGACACGGACGGAACGAAATTCATCTTCTATTGAAGCAGGTAGGGTTTTGGATTGACCAGTGCTCCTTTCTTCCAGACGGTAAAATGAAGATGCGGCCCGGTTGATCTGCCGGTGCTGCCCACAAGGGCAATAACATCGCCTCTCTTTACCTTCTTTCCTTCATTTACGAGCAGTTTTTCGCAGTGACCGTAGAGCGTCACATAACCGCCGGTATGTTTTATCTTCACCGCGTTGCCGAACGCGCCATCCTCTCCGGAAAATATTACCACCCCGTCAGCCACGCTGCATATTTTATCCCCGTAATCGGCCCGTAAATCAAAACCTGAGTGAAAGGATTTTTCTCCGGTAAAGGGGTCTGAGCGGTAGCCAAAACCCGAAGAACGACGGTGCCATTTATCCTTGAACGGGAAGCCGAAGATTTTTCTCAAGGCAAACTGTTCCTTCATCTCCGGAGTTAGATCAACAGGCTCAGCGCGCGGAATAAACAGGAAGGAATCCTCCGACATAGATTGATACAGTTCATTCTCAATCAGGACCTCTTCCTTCTTCTTCCCATAGAGTTCGCAAATCTGCTCCAGGGTCTCGTCTTTCCTTATCCTGTGAAGCACTCCTATCCTGTTTATGATAATAAGTTCCTGGCCTGGCCTCGCCTCATAGGTCTTAAGGTAGGGATTCGCTCCGATTATTGTGTTCAGGTTTATTCTGAACTTATTCTTTATGGTCCAAAGACTTTCGTTCTTTTGCCTTATCTTATAATTAATCACCAGCAATTTGTCGGTAAGCAGGTTTGCCTTTACCATATTGGCATACGGTTCGATTTCTTTTGTGTAACCCCTGGCGAGCGCGGTCTCTTCAAAAGCTTCCACGGAAACCGGATCATACACCGGCCTGCGGTACTTGACTTCAGGAGCGCTCTCCGAGTTCAATATCAGCATTATTCCGAAGACGGCGAGCATGAAAATAACCGCAAGTCCTATGCTGTAAAGGACCAGCGCTTTGTCTATATTTTTAAACTCTTCTTTAATGTCATATTTCATCTGTGGATCAGGCCCACCACATTTCGCTGGGCGGTTCTTTAATGACAGACTCTTTCAGGAACGCTACCGCCTTCTTAAAACCCTCGTCGATGGACAGCAAACCATCCTCGTGCTCTATTGAGAGAGCTCCGTTATACCCGGTTTCGCGCAACGCACTGATCATATCACGCCAGACCTGCTGCCCGTTGCCATAACCGACAGTCCTGAAAACCCAGGAGCGCGAGGGTATGTTTCCGTAGTTTTTGGTGTCAAGAACACCGTTAACGGCGGTATTATACTTGTCTATTTTCGTATCTTTCGCGTGGAAATGATATATCGCTTTATGCAACTTCTTGATAGCAGCTACCGGGTCTATCCCCTGCCAGAACAGGTGGCTCGGGTCAAAATTAGCTCCTATGACCGAACCCGACGCGGCGCGAAGTTTAAGCAGTGTTTCCGGGTTGTAAACTACGAAACCCGGGTGCATTTCCAGGGCTATTTTTTTAATTCCGTGCGCTTTAGCGAAATCACTTTCCTTTTTCCAGTAAGGGATCACAACTTTATTCCACTGCCAGTCAAGGATTGCAAGGAAGTCTTCCGGCCACGGACAGGTTACCCAGTTCGGATACTTTGAACGCTCAGAATCGCCCGGACAGCCGGAAAAAGTGACCACAGTGTCAACACCAAGTCTCTCCGCGAGCAAAAGGGTCTTCCTTTGGACCGCGTGATTGGCCGCGGCAAATTTCTTATCGGGATGCAGGGGATTTCCGTGACAGGAAAGCGCGCTGATTGTAAGTCCGCGGTCTTCTACCGCAGCTCTAAAGCTTTTCAACTTCTCCTTATCTTCCAGCAGTTCGTCCATTTTGCAGTGCGCATCGCCCGGCCAGTTTCCTGTTCCTATCTCGACCGCTTCAACTCCGCTTTCAACAACATAATCCAACATTTCTTCAAAAGGTTTCTTAGCAAAAAGCACGGTAAATATACCTATTTTCATCAAATCCTCCGGTTTGAAACGCGGCGAATAAATACCCCGCCTGCTACTTTGCTGCTTCCAGCTCTATCCGATATGCTGTAACACCGACAACAGCCACGCTCTTTCCTCCGGACTTCAGATTTCCAGCTTCTCCGGCAAGACTGCCGGAATCCCCGGAGAACTGCACCGTATAGAGCGCTCTTCCGCCGGTAAAATAATATTGCGTGACATTTCCGGCCCCGCTTATACCGGCAAGCGCCTTCTCCAGCTCTTTTGCCGAGGCATAATCAGGAATATTGGAACACGTAACAGTGAAGATTCCGCCTTTCCTTGCTTCTTCCTTCCACTTTTTGATAATGTCAGCGATGAATTTCTGACCTATTTTCGTTGCGGCGTCTTTAATGGCGCCGGCCGCGGCCGCATCCTCGGTTAGATCAACTTTGCGAGAAGGTTGATTCCCTGCGGAAATGACTATCGCGTCATCTGTACGGTATACCTTTCCGGAAATATTTGTGCTTGCCGAGACCATACCCGCAAGCAGCTCTTTGTCGCTGAAGATGCCGGTACTCGTGTCAATCACGATTGCAATGTCAGCGCCAAATTCAAGCCCGGCGGAGGCAGCCGAAGCAGCGTCCCCTTTGAGTACGGCTTTAAGTTTTTCAGACCGCCTGATATTTGATATTTGAGCTTCATCAACAACCGAGAACAGATAGTTGTTTGAGAAAAGCTCTATGAGGGTGCTTTCCGAGACAGGGACAGAAGAGAGCTCCTTGTTTTTCATCTCTTTCGCAACAATCATTACCCTTAGCTTATCCCTGGATTTATTCCATTTCACCCAGTCTTCTTTCTCGTCGGCCTGCTCGTCGAAAACATTCTTAATCAGGTCTTTTGAGGTGAGCATTTCAAGCTTTGAAAGAAGCACGGGATCAGCCCCCCCCTTACTTATGGCAACCGTGCCGTCATAAACATTGACCTTGGTATCGCCGTTTAAAGACACATCCGCCCTATAAGCAGTCCCTTTCACGGCGGCCGTCACTTTAGGGGTGATAAGGCGGCTCTCCTGTCCCAGGCTTTTCTTTACCTGCATCCAAATCCGTCCAAAAACAACTTTCATTGAGGACTTCACTTTCCCGGAATTACTATCGCCTGACAGCTCTTCGAACACCAGCGCCGTGTTTTCCGAGATTCTGACGGTGCTGCCATCCTCAAGCTTAAGCTCTACCTTTGTTTCCGCAGAGGTCTCAATCCTGTCGCCTTCCACAAGCCGCATGGAAAGCGTTGCCGCTGTCTGCGAAGTTTCGCCTTTCCTTATGACTTTTGCTGAACCTTTGAGGAAACTTATTACAGCTTTTCCGGATTCATCTGCGGCGCGGGCGGGAATACTCAGGGCCAGAAATATTGCGACGAGAGTAAGGATGCGTTTCATGTGGCCTCCATGAGCCTCCCCGGCCTGAAGTCCGGGATTTCTCTAGTGTAAGGATGGATTTTTCGAGCCGCGTTTTGTCGGCACAAACGCTATAAAGAGTTTCCCTCTATGGCTACATTATAACAATCATTTTTTTGCAAGTCCATCACAAACAAAAACATCCCTGACAAACTTTAAGCTCAGCGCGCGGGAAGCAATTCAGACCCTATACCAGTCTCGCGAAGGCGCCCCTCCCGCTCCGAGAAAATATCCTGGGTCAGAATTATATCGCCCTCCATTCCGGAGACTTCCGTAATATGGGTTATCCTTCTCCTTCCATCCTTGGACCTTTCCTGGTGCACGATAATGTCAACGGCGGAGGCGGCCTGGTCCCGGATGGCTCTAAGCGGCAGTTCCATGCCGGCCATCAGCACCATAGTCTCAATCCTGCTTAAGGTATCCCTCGGGGAGTTGCTGTGAAGGGTTGTAAGGCTTCCGGCGTGCCCGGTATTCATCGCCTGGAGCATGTCAAAGGCCTCGCCGCCGCGGCACTCGCCGACGATTATCCTGTCGGGGCGCATCCTGAGGGCGTTCCTCACAAGGTCTCTTATGGTTACCGCACCTTTGCCCTCAATATTGGCAGGCCTTGCTTCAAGAGTCACCACATGTCCCTGTGAAAGCGAGAGTTCGGCGGAATCTTCTATCGTTACAATCCTCTCATCACTTGGAATAAAGGAAGAAATGACATTCAGGAGCGTCGTTTTTCCGGAACCTGTTCCGCCGCTTACGACTATGTTCTTCCTTGCCCTTACCGCTTTCAAAAGACAGGCGGCCGCCTCTTCAGTAACAGAACCTGAGTTTATCAGGTCTTCTATTTTAAGTTTCCGTTTTGAAAATTTTCTTATGGTAAGACACGGACCTTTTAGCGCAAGCGGCGGAATTATCGCATTTACTCTTGAACCGTCCGGCAGGCGGGCATCCACCATGGGAGAACTCTCGTCAATCCTTCTGCCTACCGGAGCAACAATCCTTTCAATGCAGAGCAGGAGCTGGCTGTCAGAACGGAAGGATCTGCCGGAATCTTCAAGACGGCCTCTCCTTTCAACAAAAATGCTGTCTTTAGAGTTCACCATTATCTCGGATATTTCCGGATCGTTTAACAGGTCTTCCAGCGGACCAAGGCCTAAAGCTTCCTGGATAATCTCGTTCACCAGAACAGCGCGTTGCTCTTTATCTAAAATGGAGGGCGCCTCTGAAGCAAAGAGTTCCTCAACAGCTTCCCTGACCCGCGCATTCAGCTCCCCGGAATCTGAACCGTTTAGAGCTCCGGGCTCTGCGTGCTTTTCCCTAAGAAAAGGTATTAGTTTTGCGTGGATGTTAGATTTAACTTCCAGGATTTGAATTTTTCCTTTTCCCCGGGTTTCAGTTCTCAGGGGAACCGGCGCCGGTAAAAGCGAAAGGATATGCTCTGTTAGAAAACTGACTCCCGCAGATATCCTGTTATCTCCTCTGCCGGCAAGAAGCCTGCCTGAGTTGACCGAAAGCAGTGCCTGGCTGTCGTCGCGGGCTACCAAAAAGTCAGGCGCTCTTCCGCACACAGCTTCAACGTTGAAAAGCTCCTGCGAGGAACCGCTGTGTTTATTCAGGATCAGCTTTATCCTTTCCTCTTCTAAGTGGAGAGAATAGAGCTTTTTAAAAACCAAAGGCACCTTTTTAAGGGAAGGAAGTTCCGGAGCCGCTACAAGGAAGATCCCGTTTGACTTCCGCAGTACTTCGCTAATCGGTCCGTTCAGCTCCCTTGCCACAAAAATAATGTGATCAAAGCCTTCTGCTATCTTTGAGATAAATGAAGCTGCGCTCTCACCTTCAAAACCGGAGAGCGTAACAATTTTTAAACCGGAGGCATGCGCGGGCAGCAGCGAAATTGCGGAGTTAAGCGGGATAGAATCATTTAGCACATTTCGGACAAGGTCTTTGTCAGTATCTTCCATTCCGAGCAGCACAGAAGAATTGCAGATGTGAAAATCAGCGAGGAGAACTCTTTTTGTCCTGGCGAGAGCGGCAGAAACGTTAACGCTTAAAAGCGTGGCCCCCGAACCGCCTCTGGCGGAGACGAAGGAAGATAAGATTACACCTTTTTCCCTCAAAATACCCTTTAGGAGCAAAATTCGAAATTCGAAGCACTAAATTCGAAACGAAATCAAAGTCAAAATCAAAAGGCAAAATATGAGTATTTGATCACCTAATTTGCTTCCAAATTAGGTGATAGCAGGGTGCTTAATGTATATAATTAGAGTTTTTCAGCACCCTGCTAAAATTCGTCAGGGAGTTTCTTTATTTCGGCGTAATCAAAAACTGGACCGTCTTTGCAGACATAGAGCTGCTGGATGTTGCAGCGGCCGCATTTGCCCAACCCGCACTTCATCTTCATCTCGAGCGTGGTGACTATCTGTTCAGGAGCAAAACCAAGATCGGTCAACTCTTTAAGAACAAATTTGATCATTATCGGCGGACCGCAGGTGATGACCGTACAGTTGTCCCTGGAGGGTTTCATTTCCTTAAGGACCGCGGGAACAAATCCTACTTTATGCTTCCAACCTTCGGAACCCTTGTCAGCGGTAAGCACCAGGTTCGCTTTCTTTCCCTGCCATTCATCAAACTTGTCAAAGTAGCAGATATCAAGCGGACTTCTTCCGCCGTAAAGGATGGTGATATCCTTGAAATCAGCGCGGGTGTCCAGGCTGTATTCTATCGGAGACCTTATTGCTGCTATGCCGATGCCGCCGCCGACAAAGAGCAGGTTCTGGCCTTTAAATTTTTCAAAAGGAAACCAATTGCCGTAAGGGCCCCTGAGGGCCACAATATCACCGACCTCAAGATCGTGAATGGCCTCGGTAACAAGACCGGTCTTCTTGATACTGCACTCTACATACTCAGCTCTTGTTTGCGGATTGGCAAAAGTAAAGGTCGCTTCCCCCACTCCGAATACAGAGAGAATAAGGAACTGGCCGGACTTCCATTTGAAATTCTTCCTGACCTCCGGGTCAAGAAGCTCAAACTGAAAGCTCTTAATGTCGGCAGTCTCCTGCTTAATGGAGGCAATCCTCGCCTTATGTGGTATGTATATGTTGTTCATGTTTTATTTATTCCGTCCTCCGTCTCCGCCGGCGCATCCAACCTTCCAACCCTCCAACAACTACTTCGCTTCTTCCACAACCTTCCTTATATCAATCCCCACCGGGCACCTGCGGATGCAGCGCCCGCAGCCGGTGCAGAGTTCTTCTTTGAAATTGTCAACGTGATATCTGAACTTATGCATAAACCTCTGCCTAAACCTTCTCTTCGTATCGGTCCTCGGGTTATGCCCGCCGGCCATCTTGGTGAACATCTCAGACATGCAGGAATCCCAGGTGCGGTTGCGCTCGCCGTTCAAATAACCAAACTTTTTCTCGGTTATATCGAAGCAATAACAGGTAGGGCAGACATAGGTGCACGCGCCGCATTTCACGCACGGCAGGTGGACGGTATCCCAGTAAGGCGAATCAAATGAAGCGTCAAGGTTCTTCTTTACTGCGGCCAGGTCAAGTTTTTTTGTAATCTTCGCTTCCGCCGCTTTCGCGAATTCCGCCTTCGCCGCGGTTTCAGCATCACCGGCTTCGGAGAAGTATTTTGAATATTTTGCCGCGAGTTTCTCTCCTCTTTCGGTAAGAAGTTCCGCAAGGAACTTTCCCGAAACAGGGGTCAGGAGAATGTCGCTACCTTTTCCGTCCGCCGGGCTTCCGCCGGCAAAGGAGGTGCAGAAACAGGTTGTCTCCGGCTTCTCGCAGGAAACGGTAATTATCGTGGTATTCTTTCTGCCGCCGGTATAAGGCCCGTCTTCATAGCCCGACCAGTTGAAGAGTTTGTCGATTACGTCAAAGCCCCTCGCGTCGCAGGGCCTGCCGCCGAAAATCACCGCTTCTTTCCCGGGCGCTTTTTCTTTAAACTCCACCGTATCCTTCTTTAACTCATATTGGAAGAGCTGTTCCGACTGCAGGTAAACCTTGTCCTTGGCGGTGGTGTTGGTAAGCAGCACCCCGGAAACATATTCCTCAAAGGATTGAAGCTTCCCGAAGGAGACGGTGTTCTTGTTCTCCCTTTTAGGCGCGAAAACATCATAGGAAGCCGCAAGTTCATTGACGAGGGCTTTTAAGTTTTCCTGTGTGATAAGTTTGTTTGCCATTTTACATTATCTCCGCGATACCTTCTTCATCAACTTTGAAGGTCGAGAGCGGAGGCCTCGAATCTGTGTCTTTTCCGCTTTCATAATTAAAGAGTTTCTTTGCGTCCTTGGACATTTTCTTCGTGAGCAGCGACAGCTTTATGCCCACGGGGCAGGCCTCTTCACAGGCCCTGCAATCCGTGCACCTGCCGAACACGTGCTGCATCCGTATCTGCTGGAAGACTTTATTCTCCGCGGTATTCACAACTTTGTTAAGATATTCCGGCATCAGCCTGTTCGCGAAACAGTCCGGGCAGTAGCAGACCGGGCACACATTCCTGCAGGCGTAGCACCTGATGCATCTTTCAAATTCCTTGTTCCAGAAAGCTTCCTTTTCTTTTGAGGAAAGTTCTTCAAATTTCTCTATATCAGACATGTCTTCCTTCCTGCCGAGATCTTTTACTGTTCCGACAGTGAAATCCACCCCGTCAAGTTTGTTTTCCGTGCAGGTTGAGCATTTCGAGCTTTCCACTCCCTCGCAGGCAACGCCTATGATGACCACATTTTCACGCAGGATCTGGTGCTCCTTGATAATCTCACGGACGCTTCTTAAATCGCAGCCCTTGGCAACAACTGCCGCTTTCTGCTTCTTAATTTTAGGAAGATAAACCGCGAGATTATTCACGCAGGATTTATTGAAGACGAGTTTTACCGCGTCCTCGGGCTTGTTCATAAAAACAGGACGCGAGGCGCCCGGCTCAAAGGAATTCTCGTAGCCGATGACCCAGTCAACTTTTTTCTCCGCTAAAAGCTTCTTAGCTATTTCCTGCATCTCTTTTTCCATCCCCATCCTTGCGTTTTACGTTATAAATGTTACGAACGTTAAGAACGTAAAAGACCTTTATTTGGAATTACTATCCTTCCAATCCTGCGTCTCTGTTACCACTTTCTTCACCACTTCCGCAAACTTCTTTCCCTCTGACGCCGAGACCCACGAAGCGTGAAACCTTCTCTTATCTATGCCGAAGAAATCAAGGAGCTCCTTCAGATGAGCGTAGCGCCTTCTCCAGTAGTAGTTGCCCTCGGAATAGTGGCAGTCGCCGGGGTGACAGCCTGAGACCAGCACTCCGTCGGCTCCCTTGTGGAAAGCTTCAATGACCATCATAGGGTCCATCCTGCCCGTGCAGGGTATCCTTATGATCTTGATATCGGCAGGATAAATATTCCTGCCAAGCCCGGTCAAGTCGGCGCCGGCGTAAGAACACCAGTTACATAAGAACCCGACTATATTTAACTTCTTCTCTTTAACTTCCATAGCCCCTGTAGTTGAACATTCGTTTTTAACGTTACTAACGTTCTTAACGTTTATAACGAAAACATTTTGGTGAACATCCGTTTTTAACGTTAATAACGTTCTTAACGTTTTGACGAAAACATACTTGCGCTTTACGTTATAAACGTTATAAACCTTATGAACGTTATAAACGATTATTGCGTTACTGTCTCTATCTGATCATACACCTGCCTTTCACTAAACCCCTTTAAATCTACCGCTTTTGAATAGCAGGCTCCGACACAGGCGCCGCAGCCCTTGCAGACGCTATCAAGCACCTTAGCCACATGCTTAAGGTTCCCTCTGGACACTTCCCTGTCTTCCATTTCTATCGCGCTATAAGGACAGACATTGTAACACGTCTCACAGCCGCTGCAGACCAGCGGGTCAACTTTGGCTATCAACGGCTCAACTTCCATTTTCTCTTTTGAGAAAAGTCCGAGTACTTTTGAAGCGGCAGCGCCGGCCTGAGCGACAGTATCGGGGATGTCTTTACAGGCCTGGCAGGCGCCGGCAACAAAAACTCCTGCGATTGCGGTTTCTACCGGCCCAAGCTTCGGGTGAAGTTCAGTAAAGAAGCCGTACTGGTCATAGGATACATGGAATAACTGGGCCAGACTCTTTGCGTCTTTCCTTGGCTCCAGGCCATTAGCAAGCACAACCATATCGGCCACTATCTCAACCTGGCTTCCGGAAAGCGTATCGGCGCCTCTGACAATAAGTTTGTCTTTCTTCTCGTAGATCTTGCTTACTCTGCCGCGGAGGTAAATAACCCCATATTCATTCTGCGCCTTTTGGACAAACTCTTCGTAATTTTTTCCGGCGGCCCTGATGTCTATGTAGAAGACATAGCAGTTCACTTCCGGATAATGTTCTTTCATGAGCATCGCCTGTTTCGCGGTGTACATACAGCAGACACGCGAGCAGTAAGGGCGTCCTTTGGATTCGTCCCTGGAACCGACGCACTGTATCCAGACAAGGTTCTTGGGTTCTTTCTTGTCCGAAAGGCGGACGACATGCCCTTCGGTCGGACCGGAGGAGTTTATGAGACGCTCAAACTGCAGGCTGGTTACAACATCTTTGTACTCGCCGTAGCCGTACTCTCCGTATACATTTGAATCAAATATATCAAAGCCGGTCGCCAGAACTACGGCGCCGAACTTTTCGGTTACGACTTCATCCTGCTGATTAAAATCTATGGCCTGCGTGGGGCAGACTTTCTCGCAGATTCTGCATTTCCCGGTAAGAAAGAAGGTGCAGGCTTCGCGGTCAATAACAGGTTTATTCGGCACGGCCTGAGGGAACGGCGTGTAGATTGCCTTCCTGGGCGCAATCTTTTCGTCAAACTCGGACTGGGCGCGCTTTGACGGACACTTCAAGGTGCAGACGCCGCAGGAGATACACTTCTTATTGTCTACGGAGCTGGCTTTCTTTTTTATCTTGATATCAAAGTTCCCTACATAGCCGTTCACTTCCACAACTTCGCTGTAAACGCGAAGCTCAATATTAGGATGCTGTGAAGCGGCGACCATCTTGGGAGTAAGTATGCACGCGGAGCAATCCAGCGTAGGAAAAGTTTTGTCCAGTTGGGCCATTCTGCCGCCGATGGAGGGATCTTTCTCGACTATTACAACTTTATGCCCCGCTTCCGCTATATCAAGCGCGGCCTGTATACCGGCGATACCTCCGCCGATGACCAGCGCGCGTTTTTCAACGGTCGCATACATTTTTGAAAGAGCTTCAGACCTGCGGACCTTCGCCACTGACATTTCCATAAGCTTCATAGCTTTTAGTGTCGCAGCTTCCTTGTCGTCGCTGTGCACCCAGGAATCGTGCTCTCTGACATTGGCCATCTCTGACATATATTGATTTATTCCGGAACGCTCGGCAGCCTTTCTGAAAGTCCCTTCATGCATGCGGGGAGAGCAAGCCGTAACCACTATTCTGTCAAGTTTGTGTTCCTTAACGGCTTCAATAATGGCGTTCTGGCCCGGATCAGAGCACATATATTTGTAGTCGATGGCGTATTTAACGCCCGGCAGGGTAAGCGCATATTCAGCGACCCTCTTCACATCAACTACACCGGCTATGTTTGTGCCGCAATGGCACACAAATACGCCTATTCTGGCCATTTAGAGTATTCCTTTTTCTTTAAGGACCTTGACGGGGTCCACGAAATGTTTTTTAAATGCCATATCCAGAGCATTGTATCCCAGCGCTAGCCCTATCATCTGTGAAATATATATTATGGGGAGCCCTATCTTCTTGCCGCTCTTCCTTTCTATCTCTCTCTGCCGTGAATCAAGATTAGCGTGGCAAAGCGGGCAGGCAACAACAATAACATCCGCGCCGCATTCCTTAGCGTCGCTTAAAATATCTCCGGTCAATTTCAAAACGGCTTCTTTTTTAGTAAGAGAAAAAGCGGCGCCGCAGCATTCTGTCTTGTAGCCCCACTTTACGGTTTCCGCTCCAAGCGCCTGAACGGTTTTATCCATAAACATCGGATTCTCTATCCTGTCAAAATCACAAACTTCGGGCGGGCGCGTCATAAGACAACCGTAGTAACTGGCAACCTTAAGCCCTTTAAGAGGCTTCTTTACTTTCGCTTTCAGGGCTTCAAGCCCGTAAGTTTCATAAAATACTCTCGCAAGGTGCAGCACTTTCGCACCGCCGTGATATTCTTCCCCGACCACTTCCCCAACATCTTTCCTCATTTCCTCATCGGTCGCCATCGTGTGATGAGCAATGGCAAGGCGCGAGAAACAGGCCGAGCAGGGAGAAGTTATAGGAATATTGTTCTTCTCAG
Source organism: Candidatus Firestoneibacteriota bacterium (assembly GCA_903861835.1). Taxonomy (GTDB): domain Bacteria; phylum Oederibacteriota; class D2-FULL-39-29; order D2-FULL-39-29; family CAIOVX01; genus CAIOVX01. Next base: position 11,877 of record CAIOVX010000090.1, read on the forward strand.
CCCAAATAAGAGTCTTTGCCGGCAACGCGTTCGCCGCGATATCGGAGGTTATGTGGGCAGACGTAGCCCCGCAGCATACCCAATGGGGGATTTCAACAAGTTCAATACCTAGATCCTCGCAGACTATCCGGGTTGATATGTCATATTCCTTGGCCGTCGATGAAAGCGAGCAGCCCGGAAAATATCCCAGCTTAACCATTGGTCTCCCTTATCTTTTCCTTCTGTTTTTTGTGTATCTTTGAGAACATTTCAAGGTGTTCCCACATAGCTACAGGATCATTTATAAAATGCGGGAAAAGCGCTATTTTCCCTTTGAGGAACATCTGAAGTCCGAGCGGGAAAACATCCTTGAAAGGATTCAAGCTTATTATATTGTAGGTCATTATTAGTCCAAGCTCGTAAACCTTGCCTGTATATTGAAGCGATTTGAGGAAGATCCAGTCGAAGATGGGGATTTCTGTGTCGGAAACTTCGTATTTGCCCGCCTGAGCCATGATCTTAAGGGTGTCCATTACTTTGGCGATATCAATTTCTCTTGGACAGCGTGTCGTACAGGTCTCGCAGGAAACGCAATACCAGGCGGTATTGCTTCCCATTACTTCATCGTGCAGTCCGAGCTGAATCAACCTCATTGTCATGGTCGGAGGATAATCCATCTTAAAGGCCATAGGGCAGCCGGCGGAGCACTTTCCGCACTGGTAGCAGTTGGATATCTTCTGCTTGCTTAAGCGTTCGACATCCTTCCTGAAACCCTGTTTAAAGTTCTTTTCTTCGAGATACTGCTTCATTTTTTTAGATTTTTCCCGGAAACAGAATGGGGGGAAGCTTTTCCCCCCGCGAAGCCACGGAACGGATTGATTATATCATACGGAAAAAGCGATGACAACGACTTTTTGGACAGCCGCATATAGCCTTTTATACATTTTGAACAATTATTTTGGTATAATCTACCCATGTCAATCAAGAACATCCGGATAATCACCCCAAGCTGGCTCGTTAAGAGCAGAAAAGAACTGGCTCTGGGGGTGAAGACGCTGGAACGGCTCGGGTTCACGGTCAAGAACGGCGGGTTCGCCGCTAAATTGCCTTCCGAAAAAGAGAAAGCCGACCAGATACACTCCGCCTTCCAAGATAAAAGTACTGATCTTATACTAGCCCAGCGCGGCGGGTACAGTTCACTTCGAGTCCTCCCCTATATTAATTACGGCCTTATCAAACGGAATAAGAAACCCATTGCAGGCTTCTCCGACATGAGCACGCTGCTTAACTCCATATATGAACGCACCGGAATGGTGACGCTCCACGCCCCAATGCTCTGGAACCTCTCGGAGCCGACCACTTTCACGCTGAATTCATTCCTTAACGCGCTGGACGGCTACCCCAACAAAGAACTTTTCAGCGAAGCCCCGGTAAAGGTTCTGAAACCCGGCAAGGCCTCGGGAACTCTCAAGGGCGGGAACCTGGTAACCCTGACCTCCCTGACCGGGACTGAATGGGAAATAAACACGGACGAAACAATAATGTTTCTTGAAGATATCGACGAGAAACCGCACCAGATAGACAGGTTGCTCTCGCAATGGATACTTAACGGCAAGTTTAATAAAGTAAAGGGACTCATTCTCGGGGATTTCCGGGGCACAGAGACCGCTCAGGTGTTTAAGGTGCTAACTTCGCAATTGAAGCTCAAGATACCGGTAGTCCATTGCCCCTACATCGGGCATGTGAAGAATAAAATAACTCTGCCTGTCGGAGCTTCGGTAACACTGGATACCGCAAACGGCTCTCTCCTTATAACCGGCCCGTCGCCGGTCCTTCCCTCAAGGCTGGCCAAATGAACTATATCTGGGCAGGCCTGATGATACTTTCTGTGATCTTCGCCGTGATAAACGGCAAGACTGCGGAGTTCACAAAAGCAATATTTGACGGAGCCAAGTCAGGCGTTGAAATATCCCTGATGCTGGCCGGTATCATTGCCGTCTGGCTGGGTATGACGCAGATAATTGAAGACTCCGGAATGAGAGAGAAAATATCAAATTTCTTCCGTCCGGTCATTTCAAAGCTCTTCAAGGGCATACCTGAAGGGCACAACGCAACAAGCTCAATCACCTTGAACATCCTTTCAAACATGCTCGGGACAGGGAATGCCGCCACCGCGCTCGGCATAAAGGCGATGAATGACCTGCAAACACTGAATCCTTCAAAAGAGACCATCTCCTTTGACCAGATGCTCTTCGTGGTCATCAATACTTCAAGCATCCAGCTTGTGCCTTTCACTATAATCGGCCTGCTGTCGCAATTTGGCTCAAAGAATCCGACAATAGTTATAGTCCCCATACTAATCGCGACCGTGTTAACGACTACCATAGCCATCACAAACCTCTTCCTCTTCAGGAGGTTCTTTAAATGATGGAAGCAGTCAAGTACATATCAGCGCTAATTATCCCGGTCTTCTTCCTCTTCGTATTAGTTTACGGGCTGGCGAGAAGGGTTAAGGTTTACGATTCCTTTATTTTGGGAGCAAAAGAGAGTCTGCCGACAATTTTCAAGATATTCCCTTACATAGTCGGTATATTTATTGCAATTAAATGTTTCCAGGCATCAGGGGCTCTTGATGCGGTCAAGAATATGCTTTCAGGCGCTTTCGCTCTGGCCGGCGTTCCGGCTGAAGTTATCTCTATCGCTTTGATTAAACCACTATCCGGCAGCGCTTCCACAGCTGTTTTTACGGATATGCTTAAAACCTTCGGACCGGATAATATCACGGTGCTGACCGCGGCTATAATAATGGGCAGCACCGAGACCACTTTCTATGTAATCTCGGTTTATCTCGGTTCGGTCGGCATTAAGAATTCAAGATACCTGGTGGCGGTCTGCCTGATATCGGACGTTATTGGGATTGTGCTGGCTGTAACTATCGCGAGGAGATTCTTCTTTAATGTGTAGATTATTCGGAATTACAAAGTTTGATATTGAACACCACCTCGGTCTGGCAATGGACTTTTTCGCGCTGGCAGAGAAAGGCAACGTTCCCCCGGACCACAAACCGGGGCATCTTGACGGCTGGGGAATCGGCTGGTACAAGGGCGGGCACGGTGAAATTGTCAAAAGCGGCAAACCTATCACTTCAGAGAAGGAACTTTTCCTTTCAACTATCCGGTCTATCGGAAAAGCGGATATTCTCATTCTGCATCTGAGGTTATCTGCCTGGAAAGGAACCGAATACAAGGAACACGCGCATCCCTTCCTGCTCCATAACGCGATGCTGGCGCATAACGGAACAATCAAGGATTATAAAGATATGCTGGGCGAGCCGGCATTTACGGGATTTGACACGGAAGCATTGCTCAGGTTCGCCTTGAAGCAGAACTCGTGGAGCGTGAAAAAAGCGTTCACCGCAGCGGTCTCAAAGATACGCAAAAACTATTCTTATTCCGCATTAAACCTGCTCTTTTCGGACGGGAAAAATCTTTTCGCTCTTCGAGAATTTACAAAATGGCCGGAATATTACACGCTTTATGATGCCGATTACCACGGTTCAAAAGTGGTCTGCTCGGAGAGAATTACTTCAAAACTTGACTGGACGGTTTTGCCTCAGAACGAAATCAAAGCTTACACGTAGCCTACTTCTTCTCCCACTTCAGGATATCCATCACGGAAGAAAGCGTCGAACCTTCGAGTATCTCTTTGCGCAGACGGTTCTCTTTCTCAAGCACATCCATCGCCCTGTTGGTGAACTCCACTGCCTTGTCGGCAGGAATTACCATTACGCCGTCATCATCACCCACTATCCAGTCGCCGGGGAAAACTTTCTGCCCTCCGACCATAACGGGAACATTCAACTCTCCGAAACCTTTCGGCTCACCTGCGTGAGAGGTAACAAGGCGTGAAAAAGCAGGAAACTTTAAGTCAACTATCTCTCGTGAATCCCTGATGGCGCCGTCAATGACGAGACCGCCCAGTTTCCGGCGTTTCGCGCTCTGCGTGGCCAGCTCGCCCCATACCGCAGGAGCAACTCCGCCGGCGTCTATAACAATAATTTCTCCGGGTTTCGCGATATCAACTGCTTCAACCGGTTTTGCCCAATCCCCGGGATAAGTTCTTACTGTTACCGCCTTTCCGGCCATTCTCATACCGGGGGCAAGCGGTTTGATACCTGAAAGACAGGGCAGCCTGTGAAGAGCATCTGAAATATTGGCTGTTGAAACGAGAGAGAGTACCTTAAGTATATCTTCTTCGCCCACGCGCTTGAAGAACTTGCTGTCAACTTTCTTCAAGGAAAGCATCGCTTTCTTAATCTCTGAGGCGGCCTTCTTCGCGTCTTTTGACTTAGTTATTGAACCGCCGGCTATAATTATGGAAGCGCCGGCCTTAACCGCTTCTACAACATTCTCTGAGTTAATGCCGCCGGCTACAGCCACAGGGATACTGACTACCGAGACAACCTTGCGGAGCATCTCAAAAGGTTCTTTTCCCTTCATCTGCTCGTCTATCGGGGTGTGAATACCGATGTAGTTAACGCCGAGCTTTTCAACTTCTTTAGCCCTTTTAACCGGATCCTTAACCTCTATCATGTCAACAATCACTTCAGCACCATAGTTTTTGGCGGCTTCAACACATTCCGCAATGGTAGAATCAGAAGCAGCGCCAAGGACATGCACTACTTTAGCGCCGGCCTTCGCAGCAATCTCAACTTCCGCACGCCCGGCATCCATAGTCTTCATATCAGCCACTATTACATGCTTAGGAAAGGCCTTGTGCAGCTCTCTAATGGCATTCAGGCCTTCGGCCTTTATCAGCGGAGTTCCGGCTTCTATCCAGTCAACCCCTCCTGCAACCGCTTCGCGAGCGCAGCCAAGGGCTCTGTGCATATCAACGAAATCAAGCGCAACTTGAAGTATACTCTTACGGGACATAGTACTCCGGAATTGAGCGGCTTTGCGTTATCCTGCCGTACTAATCCATTATACTATAACTATTCCCTGCTTTCTATCGTTTTACCATTCTCACAATGCCGGAAATGACTTTCTCCTCAAAAACCAATGAAATCAGAGCAGTTTCTTCCCTGCCGGCAAAGTTTCCGTGCTCTTCTTTAACTCCGGTGCCGCGCCCAACTCCGGCAGACGGAGCCCTCTTGCCTATGGAGTCAACAAAACCGGTAATTCCACTCTTGATTGTTTTCATAATAGAGCTCTCCAAACCATATTTTTCAGGGATAGTCTCTTTTACCGTATAGAAGGAAGCAGTTACTTCATTGACAGTGGCTTTCAGGTTAGCGGAAGCCTTAGCCGTAAACTTTCTCACAGCCGCGCATATTTGCCCGGCGCTTCTACCGCAAATCGCGGAAGCTCCGGAGAGAGAACCGGCAGAACCGAGAGCTTCAAGTTCTTCTATTCCTTCTAAGACCGATGTTCCGGCCCAGGTTTCAACTTTAGCAGCCTTAGCCTTGACAGCCTCAAGATCTGCAGCGCTAAGAGCGCAAAAGACATCTCCGAGCTCCTGCTCCAGCCTAGCTGCAACGTGGTGTTTACACCGGTTTATTACTGTCCGCGCGCTGGTTTGCTTTTCTTCGAAAACGGCGCCCAGAACCTCGTATTTTAAAGAGGCTCCGCTCATTAGATAGAGCAGGTAAATCTCCCGATGCCTTCCGTTACGGATGGAAAGCACCGCTGCCTTTATTTGCTTTAGCAGTTCATCTGCAAGCACCGCGGAATCAGGCGGGACTTCCGGAGACTTAAGACAGTCTTGCGGAGCAAACTCCGCCTCTTCTGTTAGAGGCGCTGACAGAGAAATAATCTTTTTGTTCTCTCGGCCGGCTTTTTCAAAGAGAGAGAAGACTGTGTTTCTGACTATGGCGCCCATGTAGGTCCCGGCAATCGCCTTGCCGGCATCAAAAGCGTCAAGAGCGCCTCTAATAAATAATTTTTCCATACATTCAGAATAGGCTTCTTCCGACTGCTGTTTCGTGAGTTTAAACCTGTAGAGGTCTGCTTTCACCTTACTGCTTACGACGATAGCAAGGGCGCGAAGGTTCTCTTCGTTGTTTTCCTTTTTGTAAACGCATAGCAATCTTTCTATCTCGCCTTTACCCGGATTTGCCATTGCAGGATAGTACCAGAGGTGGCACTATCCCGCAAGGCATTCCGGACTAAGCGGAGAGTTTAATTTTGCCGCGTTCATATCTGAACTTGGCCGGGGGTGGTTAAACTCCCGCAGGTTCCGCTGCTTCAAAATGCTCTGCTGCTTTCTTCAGTTCTTCAATGAAGGCGTTTAGCTCGTTGTTGAAGATAACCAGCGAGCTTCTGCGCTTGTTCCCCTCTTTGTCAAACGAGGATTCGCTGACAATTAGGTAGTTGGTGTTATTCGACGCCTTTTTAACGTCAAAGAAGAACACCTTCTTTCCCGATTTACATACTCCGGAGTACACCGGCGGTTGTTTCACTTTTTCTTCCATATTGCCTCCTTGGGCGGTTTTCCGCCTCCGCGTATATATACCCGGGACGAGGCATTTCGTTTCAAAAAATAATAAAAAAAACCGGTCAACCTTTCGGCCAACCGGCGTCTCAAATACTGTTATTCTATTCTCGTGTTACTCGCCTACCACCTGCACCACCAACTCGCGCTCCCTCGGTATATTGTCACAATCTATAAAGATTATCTGTTGCCAGACCCCGAGTTTCATTTTGCTTTCAACTATTGGAACAGTTATTGAAGGACCTATCAGGCTTGCCCTGATGTGTGAATGACCGTTCGAATCAGGATGCGTCAGATTGTGATTGTACATTCCTTTCTCAGGCAATATCTGGTTTAAAAATGACTTTAGATCCGCTACCAAACCCGGTTCATATTCTATGGTAGTCAACGCTCCGGTAGCTCCCGGAACAAAAACATTGAGCAAACCGTTAGTTATTGAACTGTCCTTTACCTTCTTCTCTATAAGAGCGGTTATGTTTATTATGTCAGCATTACCCTTGGTGCCAAAATTAATCCTGCCGGAATATACCGCCATTATTTGCCGCCCCCCTCTTTAAAACCCCTGTCAAGCGCCTTTATATTCATCGCTATCATATCTTTATGCCTTGAAGACATTACCTCTTCCAAGCCGGTCTTAAGGGAATCAAGTTTGACCGCTTTCGAAACTGCGGCGTAAATCCCGAGCGAAACCATATTAACGATACGGTTAGAACCTACATCTTTTGCGATGTCGCTGATAGGAAGTTCCAGTACTTTGCAGCCGGAAAGGGTCCTTCCGTCTTTCACCAAAGACGAGTTTACGATAAAAGCTCCCCCCGGGGCTATGCTTCCTTTGTAAACATTAAAACCAATCGTATCCAGTCCGATTATGCATTCGGCGTGACTAAGCACGGGAGACATAATCTCTTCATCGGAGATGACTACCGCGCAATAAGAGAGACCGCCCCTCTTTTCCGCGCCGTAGGAAGGAAGCCAGGTTACTTTCTTCCCTTCGCAAAACGCCGCCACAAGCGCAAGGCTTCCTCCGAGGAGAATTCCCTGCCCGCCGCTCCCGCACATTATCAGACTTCTTTCCATTTTCCTTTCCTTTACACTTTATGTTTTTGCTAAACCGTTTCGTCCTTAATCACGCCAAGCTTGAAATATTTAGCCATCTCCTCTTTTACGAATTTCAAACTTTCGAGAGGAACCTTCCCCCAGTTTACCGGGCAGGGCGAGAGTACTTCAACAAGGCTGAAACCTTTACCGTCAAGCTGCGCCTGGAAAGCTTTTTTAATGGCTCTTTTCGCTTTATTAATATTTGCCGGATCGGTAACCATAACGCGTTCCAGATACCTTGTTCCTTCCAGTGTAGCAAGCAGCTCGCAGACACGGACGGGATAGCCGGATACTTTTACATCGCGGCCGTTCTGCGTGGTAGTCGTCCTCATCCCCGGCAGCGTGGTTGGAGCCATTTGCCCGCCGGTCATTCCATAGTTAGCGTTGTTGATAAAGATTACCGTGATGTTGTCGCTTCTGTTAGCGGAATGGATTATCTCATTCGTGCCGATTGAGGCTAAATCGCCGTCGCCCTGATAGGTAAAGACCACCCTGTCCGGAAGAACACGCTTAACAGCGCACGCAACGGCGGGCGGCCTGCCATGCGGGGCTTCTGTAACATCAAAATTCCAGTAGTCGTAAGCAAAAACCGCGCAGCCGACAGGAGCAATGCCTATGGTTTTCTCGCGAACACCAAGTTCGTCAATTATTTCCGCGATCAGCCTGTGAACTATTCCATGACCGCAGCCGGGACAGTAAGAATTAGCGTTATCTTTCAGGCTCTCAGGCCTGCAATATATCTGTTTCACTTAATTATCTCCCTGACTTTGCCCGCAATTTCTTCGGGGAAAGGACAACCGCCGCCGGGCCTGCCTAAGAAACTGACTTTGGAATCATCAAGCAAAGCCAACCTTACGTCTTCCACCATCTGACCCATATTCTGCTCTACCACAAGGACATTCTTTGCATTTGCGGCGGCAGCTTTAATCTCGGCGTACGGGAAAGGCCACAGCGTTATCGGGCGAAAAACTCCGCATTTTATGCCGTCTTTTCTTAACAGATTGGCTGCTCCCTTGCTGATTCTTCCTATTATTCCATTGGCTATTACGACTACCTCTGCATCTTCAAGCTTGTACTCCTCGAATTTTCTGACTTCGGCTTCTATCTTCGCGTATTTCGCCGCGAGCTTAAAATTATGTTTTTCAAGAACGCCCGGCCCCATCATAAGAGAAAAAAGGCTTCTTGGGTTTCTTCCCTTGCAGCCGTCAAGGATATAATCCTTAGGCGGGAGCTTAGGGAATTTGTTTTCTGAAAATTCCACCGGCTCGATCATCTGCCCGAGAATACCGTCGGAAAGGAGCAGTGCAGGGTTTCTGTACTTGTCCGCGAGATAGAAAGCTTCTGCCGTAAGATCAGCGGCTTCCTGCACTGTGGACGGAGAGAAGGTCAGGAGCCTGTAATCGCCGTGTCCTCCGCCCTTTACAGACTGGAAATAATCTGCCTGAGAGCCCTGGATGTTGCCAAGCCCGGGACCGCCCCTTTGCATATTTACGATAAAAGCGGGAAGTTCCATGCCCGCCATATAAGATATTCCTTCCTGCTTTAGGCTGATGCCGGGGCTGGATGACGAGGTCATTGCCCTCGCTCCGGCCACTGACGCGCCGAGCACCATATTAATGGCTGCAAGCTCGCTCTCTGCTTGAATGAAGGAGCCTCCGGCCTCGGGCATACGCCACGACATGTACTCCGGTATCTGGTTCTGCGGCGTTATCGGGTACCCTGCGTAAAAACTGCAGCCGGCCAGTATAGCCGCTTCCGCTATCGCCTCATTGCCTTTCATTAGATGTTTTTTATTTTTCATACATCCTTCTGCACTTCTATCGCTGCTTCCGGGCACATCAACGCGCAGATGGCGCAGGAAGTGCACTTGCCGTCATCAGTGAACTCAACAAAAGCATAGCCTTTCGCGTTAGAACCTTTCGCTAATACAAGCGATTTCTTGGGACAGAACTCAATGCAATACATGCATCCTTTGCATCTTTCCTTATTTACTTTTACCTTTCTCTCAGGCATCTGTTCTTCTCCAGCGTCCAATCATCCGAGCATCTGATCATCTGACCATCCAATTAGGCGTTCTCCAGCAGCTTCTTAATGTTCCTAATCGCCTGCCTGGTCCTGTCTTCATTTTCTATCAATGCAAACCTCACATAGCCCTCGCCGTACTCGCCGAAACCCACGCCTGCAGAGACGACAGTATCGGCCTCTAAGAGCAGTTTTTGCGCGAAAGCCTGTGAGCCCATCGCCTTAAATTTTTCCGGAATCTCGGCCCAAATAAACATTGTTGCATTGGGTTTTGGAATAACCCAGCCGGCCTTTGCCAGACCGTCCACAAGCACATCCCTTCTTTTCCTGTAGGTTTCCGCGATTTCCTTAACACAGTCCTGCGGCCCGCGGAGCGCCGTGATGGCCGCCACCTGTATAGGGATGAACATACCGTAATCCATATAACTCTTAAGTTTGGCGAGATTCGCAATCATTTCTTTATTTCCCATGCAGAAGGCGACGCGCCAACCGGGCATGTTATAGGACTTGGACATGGAGAATAACTCAACGCCTACATCTTTTGCCCCTTTGACCTGCAGGAAAGAAGGAGCTTTGTAGCCGTCAAAAACCAGATCTTTATAGGCCAGATCATGCACAATCATTATATCGTTCTCTTTTGCGAAAGCAACCACATCCTCAAAATATTTAAGGTCAACCGAAGCGGTCGTAGGATTCTGGGGATAACTCAGAACCATCATCTTCGGCTTTGGCCAGAAGTTATTCTTCTTGATTTTTTCGAGATCCACCTTAAAACCATTCTCTTTAGTCAGCGGAATGCTGACTAAATTGCCGCCGGCTATGACAACGCTGTAAAGGTGAATGGGATAGGTCGGGTTGGGCACCAGCACGACATCGCCCTCGTCAATCATGGCCATCGCAAGATGCGAAATGCCTTCCTTCGCTCCAATAGTTGCAATGATCTCGGATTCCGGATCAAGATCTACATCGAAATCCTCTTTATATCTGTTGGCCATGGCTTTTCTCAGGTTCAGCATGCCTTTCGACACCGAGTACCTATGAGCCTTGGGATCACGTGCCACTTCGCAGAGTTTATCCACGATGTAGGCCGGAGTCGGCTTGTCAGGGTTTCCCATGCCGAAATCAATTACATCAATACCCTTCGCTCTCTGCTCGGACATAATGCCTTTTATCTTCCCGAGCGAATACGGTGGCAGTCTTTTTATTCTGTTGGAATCTATCATTTATTTTCCTTTTACAGATCTTTGAATTGTGTGAAGGTTCTTATCTCTTTATAGCGCTTGTTAATGGCCGCCCGGTCAGCCTTCCGAAACCTGTTTACCGAGAAATCCTCAACGCAAAACGAAGCCGCGGCGGTGCCAAAAACCAGCGCGCTCTTTATCTCTTCTTTTGTTATCTTCTTTACGGTGGAGATATAGCCCATAAAACCGCCGGCAAACGAATCACCTGCGCCTGTCGGATCAATCGCGTTCTCCAGCGGATAAGCCGGAGCGACGAAATGCCAATCCTTCGAAAACAATATGCTGCCGTGCTCGCCCTTTTTGATGATCACAATTTCAGGGCCAAGCTTCTTTACTTTGGCGGCCGCCTTGATAAGATTCGCCTCGCCGGAAAGTTCCCTGGCCTCAGAATCATTAAGGAAGAGTATGTCGACTTTCTTAAGGAGTTGCAGGAGTTTCAGCCTGTCTGATTTGATCCAGATATCCATAGTATCGCAGGCAACGAGCCTGGCGGAACTAATTTCCTCAAGCACCCTTAATTGAAGCCCCGGGTTTATGTTGGCCAGAAAAAGATGCGTGCTCTTCTTATAGCTGTCTGGTACTTTCGGGCTAAAGGACGCAAAAACATTCAAGTCAAGTTTCAGCGTTTCCCTGACATTCATGTCAAATTTGTATTCTCCGGTCCAACTAAAGGTCTTTCCGGCAGCCACTTCAACACCCTCGGTGTCTATACCGCGCCCCTTAAGCTCGCACAGGTATTTCGCCGGAAAATCCATACCAACAACTCCCACCATCTTCACCGGAGTAAAAAAACTCGCTGCGTAGGAAAAATAGGTGCACGAGCCGCCGAGCACCCGGGCCACAGACTTAAAAGGCGTTCTTATGGAATCAAGCGCCACCGACCCTACGACTGCAAGACTCATATTTTTCATCCTCTTAGCTTTTTGAGTTAATTACGATATTTGCGGCTTTATTTCTCGTTTAGCGCCGCAATACCCGGCAGCTCCTTCCCTTCAATAAATTCCAGAGAAGCGCCGCCTCCAGTGGAAATATGGGTTATCTTACCGGAAACTCCGGATTTCTTGACAGCGGATACGGAATCCCCGCCGCCAACGACAGAGGTAGCCCCGGAGTCTGCGATAGCTTTCGCGATGGCCATAGTTCCCGTTGCAAAACGCGGTATTTCAAAGAAACCCAGCGGTCCATTCCAAAACACTGTTTTGGATTTCTTAATCTCGTCCGTGAAAAGCTTTATACTTTCGTCGCCTATATCCAGCGCGGTCAAGCCGTCCGGTATTTCCTTCACGCATTTCGCATCCGAAGGATTATCCTTATTTGCGGTCACAACATGATCAACCGGAAGCAGCAGTTTGACTTTCTTTTCTGCGGCCGCCTCGATTATACTCGCCGCCAGGCTGATCTTGTCTTCTTCGACAAGCGAGTTGCCGGTCTTTAGGCCTTTTGCCCTAAGGAATGTGTAAGCCATAGCTCCGCCGATAATTAGCGTATCCACTTTGCCGAGAAGATTTGTCAGAACATCTATTTTACCTGAAATCTTGGCGCCTCCTATTATAGCAACAACCGGTTTCTGAGCGCCGCTGACAATCATACCCAGGTACTTAATTTCTTTTTCTATAAGGAACCCGCAGGCTGCTATCTTTACGAACTTTGCCACGCCTTCGGTGGAAGCATGGGCCCTGTGAGCGGTGCCGAACGCGTCGTTAACATAGACCTCGCAGAGCGCCGCAAGCTGCTTTGCGAAGGCCGGATCATTTTCCTCTTCTTCAGCGTGAAAACGAACATTCTCAAGGAGCAGAACCTCACCATCCTTCATTGCCGCAACAGCTTTCTCTGCTTCAGGGCCGACACAGTCTTTCGCGGTCAGCACCGGTTTGCCGAGCAGCTGCTCTAGTTTCTTAGCCGCAGGCGCCATTCTCATTTTCTCCACAACCTTGCCGTCAGGCCTACCCATGTGTGAAACCAAAATAACTTTACCGCTTTTTTCGGCGATGTATTTGATGGTTGGAAGCGCTTCTTTTATCCTGGTGTCGTCCGTAATATTGAGAGAAGCATCGAGAGGAACGTTGAAGTCCACCCGGACCAGAGTTCTTTTACCTTTGAAATCAACATCTCTTATGGATAACTTTGGCATAGTAGCCCCCGGGAAAGATATTGAATTCTAAATTCTAAATTCGAAACAAAGAACAAGAAACAAAAGATAAGAAAAAGAATATATCCGCTTGCTTCGTGTTTTCTTTAGTGCTTAGTGCTTAGAATTTGCCTTTTGATTTAGTGGGAACGGCAGCCCCGAAGGGCTGCCGCGCCCGATTCTTCAATTATAAACCTTTATTAGCGAGTATCTGGGCAAGGTCAACGACCCTGTTTGAATAACCCCATTCATTGTCATACCACGCGACTACTTTGATCATGGTTCCGTCGATCACCAGGGTTGACTTCGCATCAACAATGGAAGACCTCGGGTCGCCGCAGAAATCCATGGAAACAAGCTCTTCTTCCGTGTAGCCGAGAATGTTCGGCATCTTGGAGGAGGCTTCCTTAAGCGCAGCATTGACTTCTTCAACAGTTACCGTTTTATCAACATCCGCAACCAGGTCAACTACCGATACGTTAGGGGTCGGAACTCTCATCGAGAAACCGGTGAGTTTTCCTTTAAGCCCCGGGAGCACCAGACCTACTGCCTTTGCCGCGCCGGTTGAGGTCGGGATCATGTTTACCGCGCCTGCCCTTGCCCTTCTCGGATCGGAATGCTCGAGGTCAAGAATCCTCTGGTCATTCGTGTAAGAATGGATTGTGGTCATCAGGCCCCTCTTCAGCCCGAACTTCTCCATAATCACTTTCGCGACAGGAGCAAGACAGTTCGTTGTGCAGGAAGCGTTGGAGATCACATTGTGCGCTTTCGGGTCGTATTTTTCGTCGTTGACTCCGATAACCACAGTGAGGTCCTCATTCTTCGCGGGAGCGGAAATGATAACTTTTTTCGCGCCGGCCGTTATGTGCGACACGGCTTTTTCCTTGTCCGTAAACCTGCCGGTGGATTCGATGGCAATGTCAACGCCCATCGCTTTCCACGGAAGAGCCGCCGGATCCTTCTCGGAGACTATCTTGATCTTCTTCCCGTTGACGACCAGAGTATCTCCCTCAAGCCTTACTTCACCCTTGAAAGTTCTGTGGACAGAGTCATACTTGAACAAGTGCGCAAGCATGCTGCCTTTCGCGAGATCATTGACCGCGACGATATCAAGAGCTTTCCACGCTTCCGGGTTCTGCGCCGCTGCGCGAAGAACCATCCTGCCGATCCTGCCAAAACCGTTTATTCCGACTTTCACTGCCATACTTTCCTCCTCTTGAAAATTTAAAATCTGATTTTTATTCCATATATTGCCCCGGCATTATCCGGTTCAACATAAAAACTCAGTTTTGACTTTTCATTTTTCTTAATTCCCGCCGCGTGAGCTTCGCCTACAACAGCCCCAAGCAAGGCCCCGAAGAATACATCCGAGGCCCAGTGCTTTTCCTTGTAAATACGTCCGAACCCGACCAGCGCCGCAACGGGATAGGTAATTATTCTGCAATCATACGCCCCGCCAATAACCGCCGCCGTGGCAAACGCGACCGTCGTGTGTCCGGAGGGAAAAGAATTATCACCGAATGACGGGTTGAAGCTATAAGGATTTCCCCCCGCCGGAGGCCTTGCTCTTCCCGTCGCTGATTTTATAGCCAAGCCCAGGAGGCCTGACTCGACGAAAGCCTCAAGAGCGTTGACCGCAACCGTCTTTTCCTTTTCCGCCCCCAGCAGGTACAAAACCGCGTAAGACGGCAGAAGCAGCGTGCCGTCTCCGAGATAATTAATTTTCGCAGCCGCATCCAGAAAGGGGCTTTTAATATTCAGAAAGATATCGTGCATTGCCTCGTCCTGCGTATAGAGAAGCGCTCCCGCCGCAAACAATATCGCCGGCTCCGTAAAATCCGCTATTTTGATTCCGGGCGACGAGGAAACCTGGCCCAGCGGCCTGTTATCTCCGTCAATCAGCCCTATTTCAGCGCAGAAAATATTTTCAAAGAGCAGCGTTAAAAGGAGCAAAGCCAGAAAACCGGCCTTCACTTACTTACTTCCACCAATCTTGGCTTTATTCTCTTCTATCAGGCGCTCGTAAATCTTAAGCATTTTCATCGCCATATTTTCCGAGGACATCTCAAGAGCCCTGGCTTTGGCTTCGTTCGCCTTGCGTTCGTACAGGGCCTTATCGCTTAGCAAAGACACTACCTTATCCGAAAAATCGTTTACGTCATTTTTTGTGAGAAAACCGCCGGTCTGTTTCTCAAAACCCTGAAGCACATCAATAACGCCCATCTCGCCTATTGAGACCGCAGGCTTGCCGAAATACATCGCTTCAAGCAGGACCAGCCCCTGGGTTTCGGTGACAGACGCGAAGGCGAAAAGATCTTCCGCCGCGTATGCGTTGACCCAATCCTCCGGAGTAAGAAACCCAAGGAAAATTACTTTATTCTCAACGCCGAGGCGCTTCGCCTGGGCTTCAAGTTCCGGCTTGGCAACGCCTTCTCCGCATATGACCAGTTTTGTATCTGGAAGCCTCTTCAAAATAAGTGGCAGAGCGTCTATCAGGAAATTCACGTTTTTCTCGCGCCCTAGACGGCACATGCAGAGAAGCATCTTCTCTTCTTTCTTGATGCCGTATTTCTGCCTGAACGCGTCACCGCTGTAGTTTACCTTAAACCTGTCGAGGTCAATACCGGTGGGCATTACCTCTATCGGCTTCTTGACGCCGTACTTGACAAGGTCTTCAGCCATCTGAGGCGACGGGGAAATTACCAAATCGAACTTATTCAGGACCCATTTTGAAAACTTCTTTGTGATATAGGAAAGCGGTTTCTTAATAAGCGGCTGATTAATGTAGGTGTTTACGTATTCAGGATAGAGAGTGTGGTACGTATTCATCGCCGGTATACCGAGTTTCCTGGCCCAGGTCAAACCATGATAACCCAGCGGGAACGGCGATTGTGAGTGAACAATATCAAGATTCCAATCTTTCCAGTTCACATTGGTTTGCCAGGTAAAAGTAAGGCGGTATTTCGGAGGAAACGGAGCTGACCGGGACACATATCTGATAATGTCCGGTTCGTTGTCGGCATAGCTCTTCGAGGGATCTTTGGGGTCGGGATAAACCGGGCAGGGGATGTAAACTCTGTGCCCAAGCTTCCGAAACTCCTTGGCATAGGCTCTAATAGATGTTACGGCGCCGTCAAAAGACGGTAAATAGTCATCACCAGGCAGGCATATGTGCATTTAACCTCCGTAACACTCTATTATATTTAATCTGATTTTATCATATTGGAGCCGGATTTTCAATTGAAATGACCTTTTGGAATCCGGCCTGCAATACTTAACTTTATTCAGCCCTGGCAAGCGTGAAAACACGCACTGAAACAGCCTTACTCCCTCCCAGAATAGCCGCGGCGCATTCATCCGCCGTAGCCCCGGTGGTAAGTATGTCGTCAACCAACAGCACTGTTGCTGAATCAAGCTTTTCCGGGTTTCTGAGAGAAAAAGCGCCGCTGACATTCTGCCTGCGCTCGTCTCTGCTCAATTCATGTTGCGGCTTGGTGTCCTTTACCCTAAAAAGCACATCGGAATAGACTGGAAGACCGAATTTCTTGCCAATATACCCGGCAAGGACTTCCGCTTGGTTGAAATCGCGGTGTTTCTTTCTGAAAATAGGAACCGGAATGAGGCAGTCTATTCCGGAAACACCGCCGAAGGCAGAAAGCGCTTCCGCCGTCATTTCCCCAAAGTATTCCCCGAGCTTCCTCTTGTCTTCGTACTTGAAAAGATGAATGGCATTGCGCATCACACCGTCATAAACTGCCGCAGAACGGTTATCGATGAAAAGATGCTTTGACAGGCGGCATTCGCCGCATATCGCTTCCAGATCGCTTTTCATCTGCTTTCCGCAGGAGACACACGCAGGAGGCCGAATCAGCCGTATGGCGTCCCAGCATTTCCCGCAGAGGCAGGCCCTGCGCGTTAGATCCAATTTTTCACCGCACTCCCGGCAGCGCGCCGAGAAAATCAAGTCCAGCAATTCTTCAAACAACCTCACTTTTCCCCCTGTTTAGAACACGGCGCTAACTTTAAGGTTCACGCCGTAACCTATGTAATTATTTACACTCGCCATATTGTCGGTAAAATAAGTCAACACAACACCCATATCGGCCTGGATGTTCTTGGAGAATTTATACTGTAAGGTGGTCCCGGCATTGTAAGAATCTGTGTTGATCTGGCTGTTGAGCGTTGAACCTGAGATCAGGTTTCGTGTCAGAGCTACATTAAGCCTGTAGTTCATTCTTAGCGCCTGGTCTATCCTGATTATTGCCCCGTTAAAGGGCCAGAAATCAGGCAGGTGAATTGGATCGCTGAAAACAAGGTTTTGATTTATCTCTATGCCCGGTGTATAACTGCGGTTCTGGTAAAGTATGTTATTCTCCAGTCTGTCCTCTATTGAGGTCGAGAAGGTTATGGACCCGTTAAAATCATCTGAAATGCGGAACGGCGAGGTAATATTGCCTGTGTGAAGATAGTCATCAGAGATCTTCAGATTGTTTGAATCAAATCTCTGTATATTCTTAAAATCATAATCTACGTTAAGCGAGACCGGCTTCAGGAAGTCAAGCAGCGGAATCGGGGGATTTTCCATCACCAACCCCGTGCCTAACGAATAGATGCCGGTGCGCGTGAGGAACTGGCTCTGCAGGTTTCTTTCGCTTGAAAGGCTGCCTCTCGGATTAAACGAGAGCGCGCCCAGTTTTACCCTTCCGTTGATGTTGTCGGAAATAACCTGCGAGCTGTTTAAGGCCAGTTTTTCGAGCGGCAATAAGCCCCACTCGTCCATCAACTGCAGGGTTGCCAGGGGGGAACTTGCTCCGCCGGAGTACTGATCATAGAGCGCGTTGGAACCGATCCTGTGGCTTACATTCAATGAAGGCGACAATGGGGCTAGCTCTGAGAACCACTCACTCAACCTAAATTCTGAGGCTATCTCTATAACATTATTTGTCCTAAGCTGATTAACATTGAAATCTCTGTCTACCTGACCGCTGTAGTTTACCCTCGGAGTGAAACCCGGCATTCTTGTAAAAGCCGCTGATAAACCGGCTGATTTAGAAGAGGTCTGCGGCGTGAAGTCGGAAACATAGGGGTTGGATATGTTTATCGATGTGTTTGAGACATAGACATTTCCTCTCTTTTCCTGAGTACGGTACGAATACATCGGACTTAGCGGAATACCCGGCAAAATTTCATAGCCTCCGCTCCACCTGTAAAGCGTCTCACGGGTTATCGTGTAGGTATTATTCGCGGTGAGCAGGTCATGAGAGATCTTGTTCTCGCCATAATTGAAATCAGCTGCCAGGTCATTCTTGCCGAGAGGAATTCCGAATATGTCTGCCGGCAGTGAATAAGAAGCATGCGAAGTGAGCTGGTAGGCTTTTGACTGCGTATTGTCAACATTAAGGGACTGCGCTCCGGGCAAGTATTTAGAAATATCCTCCATATAACTTCCGTTTACTGAGACGATAAAAGGGGCAAGAAAGCTCAGCCCTACGCTTCCCGAATAGGCTTCCGTCTGCCTTTCAGGGAAAGAAAGATAATTAGGGTTATTCTTATCCGAGTCATCAGTAAGCAGTTCGTCCTTCCTGTAGGTTATATTTATAGGGATGCTCGCGAGAGGTTTTAAAGTGCCCGACGCAAGAGTTGATCTGATTGACTGTTTAACGCTTTGATTAGATTGGGCCAGAGAAATGGCCGTGTTGGTGCTCGCATTTTCAAAAAGGGTAAACCTGCTCTGCATATTTTTGTAGTCGAGTGTGACTGCCAGTGTGTCTCCGAACTTGACGCTGCCGCCGAGCCTTTCGGCTATTCCTTCGGTAGCTAAGGGGTCGGCAACCCTGAGGTTGTTAACCCATACTATGCCGCCGCCTCCCCCTGTCGGACTCAGCACACCGATGCTGATCTGCTTCACATTGTTTATGTAAAAAGTCCCGTTCCTGACAGCAGGGCTTGAGAGCGCCGCGGACATTGTCTGCCAACCCTGCCCGGCGCTGTCCAGCTGAAAATTGTATTGATAATAATTTGTCTCATCGCTTCCCAGCCTGATAAAAACGATGTCACCCGGGAAAGCATTTACCTTGTAGATATCAAATCTCAATGTCGCGTAATCCATAAAACTGACGGCCTGGGAATAGAACTTAACGGCATAATTAGAGTAAGTAGTAGAACCGGTGTAGGCAAGCGCCAGAGACTGTTCTCTGGTGGCATCTGCCGCCGTATTGAGCGTGTAGAAATTGCTGGTCAGCGGTATGTAGGAAGAATCCGTATCCTTGCTTATAGTCTTAACATTAAATATAAAGGCGCTCGAGATATTCTTAAGCTGCCACTTGTTGCCTGTCAACTGCATAGATTCCACCACGACGCTTCCCGCGGGAGACGCTCCGGTTTTATTTTTAAGCCAGAGACGAACGTGTTTTATCAGGGTTTTTGAAGGCACCGAACTGCCTGTCACCTTGCCGGTCCCGGTATCATCAAAGCTGAGCGGGATTTTTAATAGTTTCCAGGTGCCGGCGGAGTTAGTGACCGTATTTGCCACCCACGAACCAGCGTTGGCATTGTTTAGGTCGAAATTGTAATAAAAATACGATTCATTTGTGTCTAAAGAACCGTTTGCATCCATATCTTCCGTATCAAGAAGGTTATTGGAAACCCCTTCATTTATAACATTGCTCGCATACCTTATGGGTATGCCTATATCCTCGCCGTTATCCAACACGCCGTTGCGGTTCACATCTTCCGTCTCAAGCGCGCTGTTGCCGGTGCTGTCCTCCGAGGTGATCCCCAGGTCAACATTTACCGAGACAGCCTGGGACCAGTCTGCCAGCATCCAGACTTCCATGTATCTGTAGTTGCTGTAATCCGCGCCTGAAGCCGATATCGGATACCTGATACCGCCCCAAAGCCCGGAGCTGAAATCGTAATCCAGCCTGAGGAGCTGTTTAGATGCGTTGGAGGTCTCATCATGACCGCTTCCGTTGAAATTAGAAAGGAGCAGCCGCGACCTGTTGTTTAGGGCAGGATTCGCGCTATCGTTCTTCAAAGCCGCATCTTCAACCGGAACACTGGAAGCAAACCAGGAAGTATAAAGCGTCGGAAAGCCGGAAATATTATCGGTACCTTCCATACTGTCTATCATCGCCGGGCCTTTTTCGCCGTTCTTAGCGGTAAAGGTGTTGGGATTGAACATACTTTTTGCTATTTCACCGGAGAAACTGATATCCGTGGGCAGTATCCAGGAATCACCCAGCGCCCCGCGTATCATATCCTGAGTCAGTGTGATCTTTGAATCTATGTCGAAAACATTGAGACTGGTCGGCGTGGCTCCTATGCTTGGGACCTCCAGAGGCGACTGGCTGCCGGAGAAAAGATAAGTGGATCCTAGCGAAAAGGAGGTGAGGTTAAGCTCCGCCCTCGCCCCGAAAATATTACTTTGGCCGGAACCGCCGAACGGAGAATACTCGTAAGTAACTACGACTTCTTTATTGGTTATGTCGTCCAGATTAAAGAAGGAGATAAAGCCGCTGTCATAATCAATGCTGTATTGCGAGTCTCTCGAGAATCTTACCCCTCCTACGGTGATAATTTCGCTGCCTTTAACTATGTTCATATGTTTCAGCTGATAGGAGTTTATCTTGTATTTGTATTCTATGTGTATCCTGTACCTGCTGAGCGTCGTCGGGTTAGCGAAAGTAGGATAGGCGTCAGGCGGAGATACATAAGAAAAAGGACGGTCCGGATTTGCAACTATCCCGGATTGGATGCGCACCAGTCCGTTATCTACATCGATGGCGTAGCCATAGTTTGAGAGCGGCTGCTCGGCGTTGTTGTTGTCATAAATCTTAAAGACAAACTCAGCATCGTACTGCGGCAAAAGTATCTTCTTATTGCCCAAGCTATAGAAGTTCATTACCTGTTCATCGTAATATTTAGGGTCCGCCATAAGCGGTTGAATTGAGTTAATAAGATGAGGGGGAGTTCCTGCCTCGGTAAAATCAAACTGCCCGCTGATATCATAACCCGCCTTAACGCCGCCTATCGAGTAAGCGACGGCTAAAATATAGTTAGACTGCACCGACTTGTTCACCGTAATTATGCCGCTGACATAATCTATCACATAATCTATTCCGGGATGCAGGTAATCCAGCGAAAAGGTGTTGCTTGAGCTGTACTGGGTATAGAGGGTAGGGTCAGCTCCCCGGTTCGACGGCCAACCGGGAGGGTAGTTGTTGTTCGATCCGTTCTGGTCATCCATCCAGAGCTGCACAGAACCAGGATCAATATTCGTAACCCTAGTGGTGCCGGACATTATCTGATAGTACTTATAGCGTATGAAATTCACATCCAGGATATCCAGCTTCACCGGCGTGTAGCCTCCGGTAAACTTGTCTATGTCAGTTGTGCCTTTTGTCTGTGCTCCAATAACCTTCAGGTTAATAGGTCCGAGTTTCATCTCGGCGTCTCCACCGAAAATATTTTTATTGTAGCCGGTAAATTGCGTGTTTGGCAGAGAGAGGGTCACGTCGCCGAACTCAGCTTTCTGTATAAACTCCTCCGCCTCTCCTTTGTAAACGAGTGAAATATCCCTCTGCTGAATTTTTGTGTCATCGTAGTCAACATTGACTATTACCCGCTTGCCTATGGTGCCGGTCAGCCTGACCTGCAGGTCCTGGGTAAGAGTGAAACCGTTGGTTATGCCGGGGGCCGCTCCCGGTATATTATTCTGCCCGGCCGGAGGGTTAGTCCTGATCACATTTCCATAATTTACCGAAACCCCTTTTCTCCCGGAAATCTCCAGTTTAGATTCCAGCGGCAGGTCAAAACCTATCTTTCCTATGCCTTCCGGTATTTGATCCCTCATTGAAACTTCGGCGTTGATATCCCTTTCCTCGCCCGGAAGCGCAACTTTCCTTTCAATATGGGGATGCAGTCGGGCGTCACGATCCAGCCTGTCCAGTTCAACATTGAAGTTTTGCCTGAGCTCACCGTCAAATAAACCTCGAAACGCCAGGGCCATGTTAGGAACAAAGACGCCGCTCATATCAGTGCCTGAGTGATCTTCTAGCGCATAGGAAATATCCTCAATCACAGGGAAACCTGAAAGCAGGGGCAAGATATTCGGTGAATTATTAAATCCGGAAAGCGCAAGGCCAGCCCCGCAATCGGGCTCAATAAAAGGAAGCATTGAAGGGGAAAAGGCAAGTTCATCCGGAATAACGTCAAGAAAAGCGGCGCTGGAGGCGGACGCGGGAACGGCAAGGCACACTGAGAGCCAGGTCAGGAACAGCACGGCCGGTGTAGAAAACCTGTTCAATGGACCCTCCCTCTCAACTCGTGCAGTAAGAGATTTTAGCAAATTACCCCTGTGTTTTCAATGACCGCGTTAGGAGTTGGGGGCTCTTAATTATGGCTTTTGAACGTCTTTTGGGGT
This sequence comes from Candidatus Firestoneibacteriota bacterium, assembly GCA_903861835.1. Lineage (GTDB taxonomy): Bacteria > Oederibacteriota > D2-FULL-39-29 > D2-FULL-39-29 > CAIOVX01 > CAIOVX01. Next base: position 34,261 of record CAIOVX010000090.1, read on the forward strand.
ATAATTTCAAAATGAAGATCATCAACAGGTACATAGTCAAGGAGATAAGCGCCCCTCTCCTTCTCGGGTTCCTGGTCTTCACGCTTATCTTCCTGATTGACAAAACGAGGGAACTTTCAGAACTAATAGTCCGCTACGGAGTTGGCTTTCTGCCGGCTGTTCAGCTCTTTGCCTATGTGCTTCCCGCTTACATAGCTATTACCGTCCCGATGGGCCTCCTTTTCGCGGTGCTTTTCGCATTTTCGCGCTTTAACTCGGACAATGAAATTACGGCCATGAAAACGAACGGCGTGCACGTAAACAGCATTGCGGCGCCGGTGCTGGTTTTTGGACTCTGCGTCTCCCTTGTTATGGTTCTTTTTAACGCAACGCTTTTACCCAGGAGCAACCTGGCTTTCAAACAGCTGTATTTCAATATCGTAGAGAAAAGGGCCAATGTAGCAGTCCAGGAAAAGGTATTTATTAATGATTTCAACGGTTTTATATTCTATGTTGATAAGAAAGACGAGAAAACCGGAGTGCTTCGCAATATCCTTGTTCATGTTCTTGAAAAGAACAACTCCCCCGTATATACCATCACTGCCCCTGAGGGAATGCTCGCTTCGGATAAGGGGCAGAAACGCCTTATCCTGAAACTTAAGAACGGAAGCATTCACCAGGCGCTCGGGCCGGGCTTAAGCGGTTACAATCTTATCAAATTCGACTCTTACGACCTTGACCTGGACATTAACAGCGCCTTGTCTGGCGTTTCGAATATGAAAGGCTTCAGGGAAATGACCTTTTCCGAATTGTCCGAGGAGATCACCAAGTTCAGGGAAAGCGGCATAAGGGATGTAACACCTCAAATAGAGTACCACAAAAAGATTTCAATCCCTTTCGCCTGTCTGGCGCTTACGCTTACCGGAATAGCTCTCGGAATATCAGTCAGGATTAAGGGCATGTCCTGGAGCATTTCTATGAGCCTGGCGCTTATTGTACTCTATTACTATTTCCTGATAACGGGTGACGCGCTTGCGCAGAAAGGGACTCTTTCTCCCGTCCTCGGAATGTGGCTGCCAAATATTGTAATAGGAACGGTCGGGGCGGTGCTGTTGCTTTTGGCAATGAGGGAAAAAGTCAAATTCTAGCTAATTAATAATTAGACTTATTTCGGAAATAGATTATCCGGATTAAAACACAAGGGGATATGAGAGAACCCAGGACAGTTTACTTCTACATAACCAAAGAATTCTTCAAGGCCTTCGCCGCATCTGTTGCGGCTATTACAATAATAATGCTGGCCAACGAGTTCTTTGAAGTAATCCACGAGATGCTGGTTTACCGCGCGTCCCTTTCCTCAATATTTAATTATTTCGCTTACAGGGCAGCGTTGACCTCCCTTAAAATATCGCCTATTGCTACGCTCCTCAGCGTTCTTTTCACTTTAAACAACATGGCTAAGCACAACGAAATAACCGCTATGAAGACCAGCGGCATGAACCTGGCAAGAATAGCCGCCCCAATTCTTTTATCCTCGCTTCTAATAAGTTTCGCGGTAATCATAATCCACGAATCTTTCGCGGCAGAACTGTACTATAAATCGAAAATGCTGAAACACAATCAGATATTGAAAACCGGTTTTGACGACAGGGTCTCAGCCGCCGATAACGTGGCTTTCAGTTCAGGAGCCGGGATTACCGCGTATGCCAGACATTTTGACTCTGACAAAGGAGTGCTGGAGAACGTTTTCCTCCTTTACTGCAAATCAAACGGGTCTGTTTTCAGGCGCATCGACTCGCCGCTGGGGCGCTGGGACGGGAAAGAATGGAAGTTCTATGACTGCAGTATAAGGGATTTTTCCGGACCTCTCCAGGTAGAAACTCTAAAGAAGACAGCTGTTCTCTCAATCGCTCTGCGGGAGCGGCCGGAAGATCTGGTAAAGAGCAAGAAACTCTTTGAAGAGTTCACCCTTGCCGAAATGAGAAAATACATTGATAATCTTAAAAAATCCGGCGGAATATTCAAACAGCAGGAAATGAATTACCAGTTTAAGATTTCCCTGGCGTTCGCGAATGTGATACTGGCGCTGATTGGAATACCCTTTGGCCTTGGAGCCGGGAAGTACAGCGGGATTATTTTCAGTTTTGTGGTAAGCCTGATATTCGCGCTCATCTATAACAATCTGCTCTTTATAGGCCAGTCTCTCGGCTCAAACAACCTCTTAAATCCTTTCTTTGCGGCCTGGTTTGGGAATATTCTCTTCCTGATATTCGGCGCCGCCATGCTCTACAGGGTGAGAAAGTAGCGTTAATCTTACTTTGAAAACACCTTAAACTTTTCTATCGTGCAGTGCTTTCCTTCTACCGCTAATTTTGGAGTTTCATTCTATTTAATCAGAGTCACCGTGCCGGTTTTCACAGTAGCGCCGCCCACGCTTAGTTGATACAGATAGATACCGCCCTTAGCCAGCGTGCCGGAGCCGTCAGTTCCGTCCCAGGAAGTGCCGGTCCCTGCGCCCTTTATTTCCCTGAAAAACCTGCCGCCCGAATCAAAGAGCCGTAATTTCACTTCAGCGTTGCCCTGATTAACCACGGCGAAAGTAACAGCACTAAACCTGCCGTCCAAGGAAGCCGGAGTGAATATTTTTGCGGAAATTGCCGCCTGGCTTGACTCTATAAGAACAGCCGAGGCTGAACTCACAGTCATATCTGCGGCAACACTTGCCTGTATGGAGGCCGGGAAGAAACAGTACCCGGATTTTGAAAAGGAAACAGTGTACAAGCCGGCCGGACCGGAAGGTATCCAGAACTCGTAATTACCACCCACCTGGGAAATATAACTTTGTGTTGTTAGATCGCTATTTTTGGTTAGCGTTACGGCAACCCCGTCCACTCCGTTTATGCCGGAGTAAATCTTGCCGGTCATATGGTACAGTGAATAGGATGATGCCACTGTCGTTCCCGTGGTGCTGGCGTCATAGTCATACTGTTTGGCAAGATATATCCATTCATACTGCTGGTGCGCCGTAGTGCTGGTAAAGAAGGAAGTCCAGTTCCAGCTTACTGTATTCCAGGCTGCCTGTGTAACTGTTTGCGAGCTTGTCCCTGTCCCGTCATCAGCCGTTAGCGCGAGACTATAAACCGTCGGAGATTTTTTGGTAACGGACATTCTGTTCCAGGTATTTGAAGATGCGGTCATAAGCGTAACTGCCGTACCTACTGCGACTCCTGCTTTCACATAGGACTTGAAAATGTTTGTAGAAGAAGTTGCGCTTGTGCTGTCTACAATGCCAAACCTGTCCGTGTCAGGAGTTGTAGAAGTGCTTATCATAAAAGGAGCATTGGTCGAATTAGCAGTGGCAAGAGTTCTCGCGCCTATCCGAAACGCATTGATCGTTGAAGCCAGCGTAGTATTCATCGCAAAGGTGCTTGTTCCGGCGGCCACGCCGAGCGCATCAATTATTGAAACTCCGGTTGTTAGGGTCGGCGAGATGGTATAACCGGTGGACTTAGTCCACTTGGTCTGATCGACAACAGAAGAAGTGAAATCATCAAAAAAATCAAAAACACCGTTGCCGTTGCCGGAGGTAACTGTCTGGGAGGAATCGCCATAATCTATTTTGACTATTGTGGAAAGACCGGGCGCAAGCGGAGACGGCAGTCTAAACCAGATAACTGCCTTTGATTTATTAGAGGTAGACGGAGAGCTCCCGGTATTGTTGAATAACTCGATCCAGTAGGGTACGGGATTTCCGTTATTATCTCGCACTCTTATATCTCCGCCGTCAGACCTAACTGTACTCCAAAAAACACTTTCGGCGGCGGTAGAAACACCCGTGCCGGTATTAGTTAGGTCTACTTTGCTTTCCGTAATAGTCACGCTGCTCGCGGTGGTGTTTACTATAGACACATCCATCCGATGACCAGCCGCTACGGCGGTAAGAGCCAACGACAGCGCGGCCGCTAATATTATAAGTTTTTTCATATTATTTCAGACCTCCCTCAGGATTAAGCTTGTCGTCCTTTAGGTTGTAAAGTTCCGTAAAGGTAAGAGTGAATTTGTGGGTTCCCGCGGTACCGTCGGCAAACGCAGTCGGAAGCATGAATCCGTAATCAAAAGAACAGCCCGCGCCAACCAGCGGTATATTGAATTTTAACCCTGTGCCCGCGCAGATATTAAAGTAGCTGCCGTCGCCGAAACCTGCTCCGAGCCTGAAACTCATTAGTCCAAGGTCGCCTGCCTTAAAGCCGTTTATTTCTCCGCCCACCTGGAACTTAGTCAGATTTGCCCTGGATATTATTTCTATGGCCACTAACGTGTCTTTTTGGCGGTAAGAAACCCCTCCTTTAAGGGTGACCGGCAGTCTCTCTTCCGTGGAAAGCCCTATATCCGGAGAATTGAAATCATCCATGAAGAACCCGACAGTAAAGTCGTTAAAGAATCTAGAACAGAAAGAAACTCCAAAAGAGAAAACGTTTTTTGAGAGCGAACTAAAATAGGGATTAATATTGGTCCAATCGTTAGCGGCAAAAGCATTTGACAGATACTTAACATTTACGCCAAAAGAAGAATTTAGCGCGGAATAAGCGTAGGCCAGTTGATAAACCGTCTCAGAATATACGGTGTCTCCGAAAGTGTACCAACTAAATCCGAGTGAACCGTAATTCTTCATTGGATAAACGACTCCCAGGTAATTCTCCCCGATATCATCCCCGGTGCCGATCACCAGTTTATTGTAACTTAGCTGTACTTCCCAGGATTTCATATTGCCAATCCCTGACGGGTTTGCAAAAAGCGCGGAAGAATCGTCCGCGACGGCAACAAAAACATTTCCCATACCGACGGACCTTGCGGAGTAATCCAGCTGGTTGAAAGCCCCGAAAGCAGGTCCGGACAGAAGAAGAATAAAAAAGAGCACTCCGGTAATATATTTTATATTATTTCGCATCTTCACCCTCTTTTCCCGGCTTCTTTGGCAGTTCTCTGAAGGTCAGGGTTATAATATGAGACCCGGCGGAACCGTCAATAAAACCAAGTTGATAACTGAAGCCGTAATCAATGTCTATGCTTACTCCGGACCCCGGCAGAGTGTAATCGTACCCGATACCGGCGTTAACCCTTGAGTAGGAATCCGAACCAATCCCTCCGCCAAGCCGCATACAGAAGTTGGATTTATTTATGTTATACTCACCGCCGGCGCTGGCAACCCAGGAGTTACCAAAGACCGAGTAATCGGCTTCGGCTACCAGCCCTGCCATTACCTTAACAGCCGCCCCTCCGGTTATCCTCATAGCCACCGGATCTGAGGCAGTCCCAAAGTTTATGTCAGGCTGGTTTATATTTTGCAAGGACAAACCAAAACTGGCACCGCCAACCCGATAGATGGCTCCGGCGTCAAAACTTAAAGCGGAAACGCTGTGTTTTGCGGCTAAGAGAGGATTAGCGTCGATACTATCTCCGTTTCCCAACTCTTTCACGAGATTTTTTGCGGAAAGGCCGAAAGTCAGATACTCCTTATTGCCCATGGAATACTTGTAGCCGGCAGTAAACGCATAAGTCTTCTCGCTATAGATAGCAAGTCCAAAGCCGGTGTAGTAGACGCCAACCGAGACATTTTCATCTATAGGAAGAGCCATAGCCAAATAACCGTTTGAAAGTTCCTCGCCGACACCGACATAGGGTTTGCTGTAGGAGAAAGAAACGCTCTTCTTGTTAATGAAGGCCGTGCCGGCAGGATTTATATACATCGCCGAGACATCATCCGCCATCGCCGTAAAAGCATCCCCGAAGCCGACAGCACGGCCCGAATAATCGTAGTACTCAAAGGCCGCCTGCGCAGACACCGCGAAGAAGAATAATAGCGCGAAAAATAGCTTTTTCATTAACACCGCTCCTTAATTATCTGGCAACCGCAAAAGTGCCTTTGCCCGCCTGCGTGCCGCCAACCTTTACCTCGTAGATATAGAGCCCGGTCTCAGCGTACTTGCCGCTGTAATCTTTGCCGTCCCAGATGACCTGTGTTGAACCGCCGTCATTAATGGTCCGCAGCAGCACGCCGTTAACATCCCACACCTTAAAGACCACAGAGTTCCCGCCGGAATTAGGGAAAGAAACAGTAAGCCGATTGAAGAGCGGATTCGAGCTCAGCGGCGTAAAGGGATTCGGCTGCGCCTTTACCACCAAAGAGTTTGGCGAAGCCGCTACAATAGCATACTTTGAGAAATGAGTGACCCTTGCCGAAACATTTATCACGTTGCCCGCGG
>CAIOVX010000091.1 GCA_903861835.1 Candidatus Firestoneibacteriota bacterium
GATTGAAGAGCGGATTCGAGCTCAGCGGCGTAAAGGGATTCGGCTGCGCCTTTACCACCAAAGAGTTTGGCGAAGCCGCTACAATAGCATACTTTGAGAAATGAGTGACCCTTGCCGAAACATTTATCACGTTGCCCGCGGAAGTCGTAACCGTGGAAGACACCGGGATCCAGTTCAACCCGTTCCAGAAGGCTAACGCAAGGCTGGTCGGGGCGGAGAAAAGCGGGATAGTTGACGAAGTATTATCAACATAAGTGCCGCTGATATTGGAGTAGCTGATAATAAGAGTCAACGGATTGTTGAAAGTTGATATGCTGCTGCCGTTAGCTCCGTTTACCGCGGTCACATCAAAAGCGATTATTGCTGATGTAGGAAGCGCAGAAGACACAGGCGGAGCAGCATCCCTGGTTATATCGTACCGAACATCTACATCTGAAGACCCGTTGGGGGCCACTATGCTCACATTCGCAGCGCCCGTGGCTGCTGAAAAAGGCGTGAATACCGTGCCGCCTACTCCGGCAGGAATAACAGACATATCGGTGGCAGTATAGGCTATGGATATCTGTGAGAGTGTAGGCGTCGCCGTGCTGCCCGAAAAAACCGCTTTCCATTTAAGTACGTTGCCTGTAGACGCCAGAGCAGCTTCAACACCGCTCGACACCTGCTGCCAGGTAACCCCATTATCCGCGCTTAAATAGTAAATGATAGAAGTTCCCGCAGGCCGGCTGTCTATCGCAGTAAGAGTGGCTTTATAGACGCGCCCAGAGCCGACATTGATCTGTTTGGATTGCACCTTCATTTCTGACGGAGCCGCATAAATACCGCTTGACCCGTCAATATCGCCGTTAGAACTGCCGAACAACATATAATTATTGCCAAGCCCCGAGCTCGTCACATCAAAAGCTAACCAGGTAGGATCAAGCAGCCAACTGATATTTTTGAAATTGGCCGCGGTAGTTCCATTCCCGTCGTACCTGCAGAGTTTACCGCCGGCACCGCCGATTATCCATTCAGCTCCGGTCCAAAGCAGACTATAAATAGTCTGGGTGCCGAAATTGCCGCCCGTGGCAGTAGAAACAGCTGTTGAAAGATCCGTAAAGGTAGAGGTCGCGCCGTCGAATTTTTTTAACTGCCCGTTGCTTCCCCCTATCAGAAAATATGAACCGTTCCAGGCTATTGAATACACCCAGCTTGCCCCAAAATTAAGATCAGACCCGCTGTTAGCGCAAAGATTTGTCCAGGCAGCCGTACCAGTTTGGGAAGGATCAAACTTCCACAGACGCCCCGTTCCCGTGGCGCCGCTTCCTCCTCCGATCAGAAAGTAGGAGCCGTTTGAAGCTATTGCGCGGACTGCTTCGGTGTTGTAGAGCCAAAACGGCGTTCCTGTCACATAAGTTGTACTCAAGTCAGTCAGCGCGGCAGTGTTGGTATCTGTCACGTTCATAGCCCCGTTGCTTGAACCAAAAACAAGACGCGACCCGCTGAAAGCCCCGGTGTTAAAGAGATTGTAAGGCGGCGGAGTGTTGCTGAAATTATGATTTTGATCCGTAAGCCTTGTCAAACTTGGACCGGAACTTAAATGCGCATACTTAAAACAGCCGTTGCTGTTTAGAAGATAAAAAAAGTTGTTGGCAAATAATATTTTTATGATATCGAAGTTAGCCCCTTCGGGCACTTGTCCCGAGACATCATCCTGCAGCTGCAAGAAATTTGTGCCGTCAAACCTGAGCAACTTTACGGTGCTCGCGCCTACCGTTGTTGCATGTGTTCCGCCTATCAGCCAGTAACCGGAAGACGAGCCGTAGGGCTGCGCGCCGTAGCAAATGGCATTGATGCTGGTGTAGGTTGTAAGACCGCTTCTTTGAAGATAAGTCGCAATACTGGTTCCAAGATTAGTGAAGGGTTGGAAGGGCAACGAGATCATTTGATTTGAAGTGTCTATCCCGGAGGTCGAGGAAGTAGTTGTTGAAGTAATGGTGCTCCCCCCCGCGTCGAGGTAATTTGTGTTTGAGAAATTATCCGTGAAAGTGTCGCTAAATGCCGCGGAGTAAACAAGAGCGGCGAGCAGGCCGACAGCGAGTATTCTTTTCAAATTCACACCTTCTTTTGAGGCCCCTATGAGCCGTTTTATATCACAGAAGAAGAGACGAGAATTGCCTGTTTTACTGATAAAACTCTGAATTAAGCTGCCTGCCGAAATGAACCCCACTGAGGTACCCCCTCATTAGAAGCTATTAAGGATTATAACAATCAGCGCTTTGTAAGTCAACAACAGCAAATCAAATATTTGGATGTTTGGAGGGCCGGAAGTATGTAGTCCCTATGTTCAATACAGCGTAAGAGCATCTGAGCCTCTGACCATCTGCCTTTCTAAAGAAAGGGCCTCTGTCTTTCGACAGAGGCCCTTTTATGATGCCGGAAGACCGCCGCGAAAAACGCGGCGGCCCGTGAAACTTAATATGTGGTGAAGGAATTTCCTTTCGTGTCAGTAGCAGTTGAATTGGCAAACACGGAACCTGCATACACGCTTGCGGAATCAGTTATGTACGCCCAACCTGTGCCAGCAGCGGCCGGAGCAGCGGCGATACCTGCAATCGCGGCGCTGTTTCCAAGCGGACTTGCTTTTGCAGGCGGTATCGGGTACAAATAGCTGGTGAACGCTGTAGTCATGTCACCCGGCCAGGTACCTTCTCTTTCCGAGTAATAAATCGAAACAGCGGAACGCATCGACGAAAGGTTTCCCTTTGTCGCGCCTTCCCTCGATTTCTCAAGCATCTGAGCAAATCTCGGAATTGCGATAGCCGCGAGAATGCCGATAATCGCTACGACTATCATGAGCTCGATAAGGGTAAAACCTTTCTTGCTCTTTTTCGCTTTTTTGCAGCAGCAACCCATATTTCTCACCCCCTTCTTTTGTTTTGACATTTACGGGTCATTCCCGCATATTTATACTAACACCACTTATCTGATGTGTCAATGTCTAATATTTCACGCGCTTCACTCTGTCGTTGAACCCCTGACTTCGCTTCGCTTAGGTGCCTTCCTGCCAGGACGCAAGGTAGGATTTCTGCCTAGGTGTAAGTTTATCTATCGTCACGCCGAGCGATTTCAGTTTTAGCGCTGCGATATTCTCGTCAATATCCGCAGGGACTGAATACACTTTCTTGCCGAGTTTCTTGCAGTTCTTCTTCATATACTCGGCGCTAAACGCCTGGTTTGCGAAGCTCATATCCATAACAGAAGCGGGATGGCCTTCAGCAGCCGCAAGGTTTATAAGTCTTCCCTCTCCGAGCAAATAGATGCTTTTCCCGCTCTTGAGAGAAAATTCCTCAACGCCGGACTTGACTTCCCTTACCGCTTTTGACAACTTCTTCAGCGCGGGAATATTAATCTCGACATTAAAGTGACCGGAGTTGCAGATTATCGCGCCGGACTTCATAAGCTTGAAATGTTTCTCATCCAGCACATTTATGTCGCCGGTAAGCGTGACAAATATATCCCCGAGCTTTGCCGCGGAAACGGCGTCCATTACCCAGAAACCGTCCATATGCGCTTCGAGCGCCTTTAAAGGATCAATTTCCGTGACTATGACGTTCGCACCCATGCCTTTCGCTCTCATCGCGAAACCGCGACCGCACCAGCCGTAGCCGAGCACAACCACTGTCTGCCCCGCAATTAGCACATTTGTAGCCCTGATGATGCCGTCGAGCGTGCTCTGCCCTGTTCCATATCTGTTGTCAAACATATGCTTTGTATCCGCATCGTTGACCGCGATGATAGGATACTTCAGCACCCCATCTTTCTCCATCGCTTTGAGTCTGATAACGCCTGTGGTTGTCTCTTCAGTGCCGCCTACTATACCTTTTATCAGATCTTTCCTCTTGGAGTGGATAAGAGAAACCAGATCCGCACCGTCGTCCATTGTCATTGCCGGCTTGGCGTCGAGCACGGCGTTTATGTGGCTGTAGTAGGTGCTGTTATCCTCTCCTTTTATCGCGAAAGTCGGAATACCGTAATGCTCGACCAGCGCGGATGCAACATCGTCCTGAGTGCTGAGCGGGTTTGATGCGCAGAGCCAGACATCAGCGCCGCCTTCTTTAAGCGCGCGCGCGAGGTTTGCGGTCTCGGTGGTCACATGCAGGCACGCCGCAACCGTGAGGCCTTTAAGAGGCTTCTCACGTTTAAATCTCGCTTTGATGAGATTCAAAACAGGCATCTGCCTGTCCGCCCATTCTATCCTGAGTTTGCCGGTTGCGGCTAACCCAAGGTCTTTAACGTCGTGTTTTATCATATTCCCGCCTGCTTTCTAAGTTTTACAGCCATATCCGTCTTTTCCCAGGTAAAATACTCAAGCCCGCCTTTCTTCTCGTATTTTCTGCCAAAATGACCATACGCAGCAGTCTTTGAGAAAATAGGTTTGCGGAGCTTCAGGAAATTGATTATCGCTTTCGGCGTGAGGTCAAAATTCTTTGTAATAATCTCGCCTATTTTGCCTTCGCTTATCTTTGCCGATCCGAAGGTATTCACGAGCACTGAAACCGGTTCTGCCCTGCCGATAACATAGGACAGCTGGACTTCGCACTCAGCGGCAAGTCCCGCAGCGACTATATTCTTTGCCACGTACCTCGCCATATAAGTAGCCGACCTGTCAACCTTTGTGGGATCCTTGCCTGAGAAAGCGCCTCCGCCGTGCCTGCCGCGACCGCCGTAGGAATCAACTATAATCTTCCTGCCCGTCAGGCCGGTATCACCGTGCGGGCCGCCTATTTCAAATCTCCCGGTCTGGTTTATGTAAATACTCTTGGCGGAAAGCGACTTAAAAAATACCGGGCCTAGTACCGGTTTGATTACTTTTTCGGTTATCTCTTTTCGGAGTTTCGCCTGGCCGACTTCCGGCGCATGCTGCGCCGCGACTACGACCGCGTCCACCGCAACCGGCCTGGAATTCTCGTATACGACCGAGACCTGAGTCTTGCCGTCCGGCCTCAAACCTTTTATTATGTTTTTCTTTCTTACTTCGGAGAGTCGGATGGCAAGCTTCTGCGCCAGCGAGATAGGAAGCGGCATTAACTCCGCCGTTTCATTGCTCGCGTAACCAAACATTATACCCTGGTCGCCCGCGCCGCCCGTGTCAACTCCCATGGCTATGTCAGGAGACTGTTTGTGGAGCAGGTTATAGAACCTGAAAGTCTCGGCGTCAAACCCCATATCGCCGCCCACATACCCGATATTTCTGATGACCTGTCTTACTATGCTTTCGTAGTTTATTGCCTCTTTACTCTTGTTGGTTATCTCTCCGGCGATCACCACCGTGTCAGTGGTAACAAGCGTTTCGCAGGCTACCCTGGCCTTTCCGTCCAGAGCGAGGTTTGCGTCTAGCACCGCATCCGAGACCTGGTCCGCGACTTTGTCGGGATGTCCTTCCGTAACCGATTCGGAAGTGAAGATATATTTCTGGCTCATTTATTATTCCTCCTTATGGAATATTTTTCTTTTAATACCAGCCAAAGAAAATCAAAGAGCCTGAGGATTCGCTTAATCCTCCACGGCTCCATGAAAAGTCTGTAAGCCCATTCAAGCCCGGTCTTCTGGAACAGGTAAGGCGCCCTTCTTAAATGCCCTGACAGCACGTCAAAACTGCCGCCCACTCCAAGCAACAGCGGAACACCAAGCTCTGCTTTGTGGCTGTTAATCCATTTTTCCTGAGCCGGCTGGCCAAGCCCTATAAAGAGCACCTGCGGAGCCGCCTTCTTGATTCCGGAAACCACATATTTTACATTTTTTTCGTCATAAAATCCATCGCAAAAACCCTTAACCTTAAGTTCCGGGAATCTGGTTTTCATCATCTTAACGGCACCGGAGACAGATTCCTTCTTGGAACCGAGGAAATAAACCCCAAAACCCCTTTCTGCGCATAACCCGCAAAGGTGCGGGAGCAGATCCACACCGCTCACCCTCCGGATATTCTTGCCGTAAAGCAGCTGCACCGCGAATTTCACGCCTGTGCCGTCGCAACTAACAATAGCAGACTTCCTTATGATACTGGCGAATTCGGGGTCGGTCCTCGCCCTCAATACGGTAAGCGCTGAGAGCGAAACAATGTATGACGGAACTCCCCTGATTATCAGACGCTCCGCCTCAACAAGCGTGTCATAGAAGGAAAGGCTGTCAACCCTTATGCCAAGCACCCTGTAAGTTCTCATTTACTTCGCGAGTTCTTCCTTGAAGTGATTTATCGCCTGTATGGGAGTAGGGTCTATGCCGTAGAGCAGGCTGAGGTAAACGCTGGTGAAATCTCCAAGGTAAATCAAAGAGAAGAGCCGCGCAAGAGGAGACTCGCCTATGGAGTGAACCTCGCCGGCCCAGTTCGCCCGCTTTCCGAGCATCGTCTTCGTAATATCCGCGCGTTTCTGAATCTTGGCGTCATCCTGCTTGTCCCTGATAAAGACTACAGCAAATTTCCTGAGCACTTTCTTGAGCAGGTCCCAGCCGACTATCTCATTGTGGTTCATTTCGGGAATCACGCTGTGCATAGCGAATACTTTTGAATTCTCCGCCAACTGGCATTTCCAGCGGTTTGCCACTACTTCGGTAAAGTCTGCAGAACCGTAAACTATCACGGCTTTGGCAAAGAGTTTATTCGCGAGCTGCTTTGCCAGGTTGCCTTCCGTTGCGACTTCCGGTTTGAAATTCTCTCTCATCTTGACAAGAACTTTAACAGTCTCTTCGAGTTCGGTATCCGGTATTTCCGCCAGACCAAGGCGTGAAACAATCAGCGCGAGCGGGAAAAATAGATGCCCGAGCGCCGCGCGCGGAGAGAACCCGCCGGGGACTTCAACAACGATTCCGCCGGCCTTGGCTACAAGTTCCTTAATCTTTCCGCCGGAAGTTATCGTAATAACCGAGGCCTTTTTCTCCAGCGCCTCTTTGCAGGCCGAGAGGGTCTCTTCAGTGCCTCCGGAATAACTTATGGCAAAGACGAGTGTATCCTCGCCCACATAAGCGGGTATGTGATAATTTCTGTTCACTGCTATCGGTACGCTGCAGCGCTTTGAGAGGAAACAGCGAAGAACATCTCCGCCTATCGCCGAACCTCCGAGCCCCGTAATCAGAATATTTTTTATTTTCGAGGCCTCTGGCAGCTTAGCTTTCTTTCCTGCGGCGATTCCAGCAAGGATATGCTCCGGCATGGCAAGCACAAGCCCTAGCATGTCAGAAACATCTATTGATTTTATGAACTTTAAATCATCAATGTTAGACCCTGCATTTCCTTTCTCTTCAGTCCATTCAGTTACATTTTCCATTGTCCAAAACCCCCGTTAAGCGAGCGTATTTTCCATCCAAGCGTATTCGTTATTCAAGCCTTCCTCTATCTTTGTTTTGGGAGAGTACCCGAGCTGTTTTTTTGCTTTGGAGATGTCAGACCAAGTATGTTTCACATCCCCTTTCGCAGAACCTTTGCGAAGGACCACGGCTTTCCTGCCGGCCAGGCGCTCTATTATCTTGATGGCGCCGTTAAGACTTATCCGGTTGCCTCCGCCGAGGTTGTAAACTTCTCCGGGAGTCCCTTTCCCCGCGGCCAGTATTATTCCGTCAGTGATATCATCTATGTAGGTAAAGTCCCTGGTTTGGCGCCCGCCCGAGAAAACCGGCAGCGGCTCGCCTCTCAGTATCTTCTTGACGAAAATATTGAAGGCCATATCCGGCCGCTGCCCCGGCCCGTAAACCGTGAACAATCTCACCGCTACAGCCGGAAGACCGTAATTTTTTTCATAAAGGAAACAGAGTTTTTCAGCGGCTAATTTCGAAACGCCGTAAGGCGACATCGGGTTTGTTGGCGTCGTCTCTCTTACCGGAAGTTCATCGGCATCGCCGTAAACAGAAGAAGATGATGCATAAACCAGCTTCTTTAAGCTGCGGCAGTTCTTGGCTGCTTCCAGAAGTTTCTGAGAGGCCATTATATTGTTATCGGTATAAATTTTAAATTCTTCGCCCCAGCTGCTTCTCACCCCGGCCTGCGCCGCCAGGTGGAAAACATATTCCGCTCCTTTTAAGAGTTCAGGCAAACCCGCGCGAAGAATATCCTTTTCCATAAAGGAAAAACCTTTGAGACCTTTTAACCGGTCAAGGTTTGTTTTTTTTAGCGCTTTTGCGTAATAAGGTGAAAAGTTGTCTATGCCGACGACTCTGTGCCCCCGCGAAAGCAGTTTCTTTGAGAGAGCCGAACCGATAAAACCGGCCGCTCCTGTGACTACGCACTTCATGAGGAGTCCTTATCCGCCCGGCTGCCCAGCATGTCGGCGAATTTAACGCTCTCCCTTACCAGAAAGTACCATCCTGCCAGCGTTAGCACGGCAAGGACGAGAAAGTTGCTTACCAGCGCGAAACTCAGGGCATCGGCCTGATTTACATTGTACCAGGAAAGCCCGAATTTGGCAAAAAACTGAGTTGTTCCGACTCCGCCCGGTGAAGGCGGAATGACTACGCCAAGCGTTACAATTATGAAAACAAAGAAAGAGGAAACCGGGCTCAGGGTAATTCCAAAGGAAAGCATAATCAAATAGGTCATGAGCCCCGAGAGGCACCATTGCCCGAGAGAAACAAGAAAAATCTTCGCCGCGTTTAACGGGTCATTGAGCGGCCGGAGACCGTCCGCGAAAGAATGAACGAAACCGGAAACGCTGACTGCGGCTTTCTTTGAAAATACGCCGGCGGCCTTTCCCGCAAAGAAAGAGGCCTTAGCGGTCCAGAATTTTATCGCAAGCAAGGCAAAGAGTATTCCGAGAAATCCGGCAGCGGTAGCTATGAAACCGGCAAGAAGCAGGCCTGAACTGCTGAAAACAATGTGCCTCTCTACCGGAGACGCCAGCGCTATCAGTACCAGAAAAAAGAGCAGGGCCAAAAAATCAAAAACCCTCTCTAAAATGATAGTTCCAAAAGTACGGCTTACGTTTACTCTGTCACTTTTGCCTATTATGAAAGCTCTCGCCACTTCCCCGAGTTTCGCGGGAAAGATATTATTTACCATTATTCCGATAAGAATTGAGGAGAGCCGTCCGCGATAAGAAGGTATAGCGCCGGGACGGAAAATCAGCCCCCATCTGTAGGCGCGCACTGCAATATAAGCGGCAAGAGCGCCCATAGCTGGAAGAATATAGAAGTAATTTGCTTTTTTTAGCGCAGACCAGACATCGGAAAGGCTGACTCCCCTGAAAGCAAAATATAGGAAAACGCCCCCGATTACAATGCTCAGGAAGAGGTTCAGTTTCTTCATAGCCGTTTTAGGTATTCCATAAGTTTCCGCCCGACTTCCTTGTCCCTAAGGGCGTATTCTATTGAAGCCTTCATATATCCGAGCTTGTCGCCGGTGTCATATCTTTTGCCTTCAATTTTAACCGCGTAAACAGGTTTGTCTTTACAGACAGCCCTAATGGCGTCGGTAAGTTGTATCTCTCCGTTCTTTCCGCTTTTTACCGAGCCGAGCGCGGACAGTACATCAGGTGTCAGGATATATCTGCCGATAATTCCGAGATTTGAAGGAGCTTCTCTGCGCGAAGGTTTTTCCACAAGGTCTTCTACTTTGAAGACATTACCGGAGAGTTTCTTCCCCTTAATTATGCCGTAGTTAGAAACCTGATCACCCGGCACCTCAACTACGCCGAAAATAACGCCCGGAAATTCGTTATAAACCTTTTCCAACTGTTCAATGCCGCTTGATTTTTCATTGTAGATGAGATCATCGGCGAGAAAGGCCGCGAAGGGTTCGTTTCCTATGGCAGCCCTGGCGCAGTAAATAGCGTGACCGAGGCCCAGCGGCTGCTTTTGCCTGATATAGAAGATATCCACCATCTTTGCCACCTGCTCGACCGTGTCAAGCAGCTTCTTGTAGCCTCTCTTTTTCAGGTAATACTCAAGCTCAAAAGATTTATCAAAATGATTTTCAATTGCCTGCTTGCCCCGGCCGGTCACAAGAACTATATCTTCAATGCCGGCGGCAACAGCTTCTTCAATTATATATTGTATTGCAGGTTTATCGAAAATGGGAAGCATTTCCTTCGGCTGGGCTTTTGTCGCGGGGAGGAATCTCGTTCCCAAACCCGCTGTCGGTATGACCGCTTTTTTGATTACGGATCTCACTTACTTGCCTCCGTTGTCCCGTTTAAGGATATCCTTGTCTTTCTTTATCTTATCCAGGATACCGTTAACGAACTTGCTGGATTCCTTTCCGCTGTAGTCCTTGGCTATTTCTATGGCTTCATTTATCGTAACTGCAACCGGTATCTCATCGCGGAATACCAGTTCGTATACCGCCGAGCGCAGTATGTTTCTGTCAACAGTCGCAATCCTGGAAAAATCCCAGTTCTGAAGCCTGTCTTTAATCAGGATATCTATTTTTTCCAGATTTTCGAGCGTGCCTTTGGCGAGCTGATAGGCAAAATCCTTTATCTCCGGATTTTCATCCTGATTCTCAAGGAAATCCTTCCTGCAGTCTTCCAATGTCAAGGGTTTCTCTTCCTTACCCAAGTCAATCTGGAAGAGAATCTGCAAGGCAAGTTCTCTACCTCTGCGCCGATCGCCCATTAAATGTCCTTCTGTTTATAACGTTAGAACGTTTATAACGTTCTTAACGTAATTCAAAACAAAATGCACTCTCACTTTCCTTGCGCTTTACGTTACTAACGTTATAAACCTTACGAACGTTATAAACGTTAAGAAGCTTGTCTTTATTATAGGCTTTTATAAAGATTTACCATCTCTATCGCCGACATCGCAGCTTCCGCGCCCTTGTTTCCAGACTTGGTTCCTGCGCGTTCAATGGCCTGTTCAAGGTTCTCAGTGGTAAGAACTCCGAAAACTACAGGGATACCGCTTTCCATTGCCGAGGCAGCGACGCCTTTTGAAACTTCAGCAGCTATATACTCGTTGTGGGTAGTGCTTCCCTTGATGATAGCGCCTAGGCAAATGACCGCATCATACTTTTTGCTATTCGCTAGCTTGCTTGCGAGATAAGGTATCTCAAAAGCGCCGGGAACCCAATAGACTCCTATATCCTTGTCGTCGCCGTCGTGCCTCTTTATTGCATCAATGGCGCCTTCAAGAAGTTTCCCGGTGATGAACTCATTGAATCTGCTAACTACTATACCAAATTTGCACCCTTTTGCAATCAATTTCCCCTCGTAAACTTTTACCATATTTCCTCCTTGAAAAATGATTTCGTAGATTACAAAGACAGATTACGCAGATTTAGCACAAACCTCTGCAGTCCTCTGCCCTCCGTCTACTGTCCTCAGTCTTACATCCTCAGTTCTTAAGCCTCCAACCATCTAACCTTCCAACCCTCCATCAACGGATCCACTATACATGCAAAAAGTGCCCCATTTTCTTGCGCTTCGTCTTTAAATACTTTGAGTTAACTGCGTTCGGTTTTATCTCTATGGGAACTCTGGCAACGACTTTCAAACCGTAACCCTCAAGGCCTACTATCTTTCGGGGATTATTAGTAAGCAGCCTTAGCTTTTTTATCCCGAGGTCGCAGAGTATCTGCGCTCCAATTCCGTAATCGCGAAGGTCCGGCTTAAACCCGAGTTTGACATTTGCTTCAACCGTATCATAACCTTCATCCTGCAGGGCGTAGGCCCTAAGTTTATTTACCAACCCGATCCCCCTTCCTTCCTGCCGCATATAAACTATTGCTCCGGCGCCTTCTCTTGAAATAATGCGCATTGCCTCTTCAAGCTGGTCGCCGCAATCGCAGCGGTAGCTGCCCAGAATATCTCCTGTGAGGCACTCGGAGTGCATCCTTACCAGCACGCTCTTTTCTTTTGAAATATCACCGAGCACGAGCGCAATAGGGAAATCGTGGTCAGCAAGGTTTTCGTAGGCAATCGCTTTCCAGCTACCGTATTTATTTGGAATTACCGTTTCCACCGCCCGTTTTATAAAGTTCTCATTCTTGCGCCTGTACTCTATGAGTTCCGCCACCGAGATAATCTTCAACCCGTGTTTTTTCGCGTAAGGCACTAAATCGTTAAGTCTTGCCATTGTGCCGTCTTCTTTCATTATTTCGCAGATTACCCCGGCCGGATACAAGCCGGCCATTTTTGCGAGATCAACTGAAGCCTCCGTCTGTCCTGCCCTCTTTAGCACGCCGCCGATGTCAGCGCGTAAAGGGAAAATATGTCCGGGCCTGACCAGGTCTGCCGGACGCGTCTTCTTACTTACCAGGTCCCTTATCGTCTTCGACCTGTCCGCAGCGGAAATACCGGTGGTCGCTCCGTGTTTCGCATCTACGGAAACCGAAAAAGCAGTCTGGTGTGCGGAGGTGTTTTCGCACACCATATCTGGGATTTCGAGCTCATCGAGTCTTTTCCCTTCAAGGGGAACGCAGATGAGCCCCCGGCCGTATTTGGCCATGAAATTCACTTTATCCGGGGTTATCTTCTCCGCTGCAAGGACAAGATCTCCTTCATTCTCGCGGTCCTCGTCATCAATCACGACAACGAATTTGCCTTTTCTGATGTCGGCTACGGCTTCAGGGATTGTTGCTAATACAGTTTTCTTTGTCATAAACCGTCCTTTAAAAATAAAACAAAAGTTAGTAACGTTATTCTGCTGTGCCGGACGTAGTCCGGCATGGCTTATATCCTACCTTACAGAACAAGACGCACGAAGTGCGGCTTATAAACTTTACAACCTTTCTATTGTTAAAACCCCTTCTCTTTTAAAAACTTCTCGTCAATCTCCCTCTTATTCCCCTTCGCCTTAAGAACATACTTGGCGAGCATATCTGTTTCGATATTCACAATATCGCCTTCTTTCAGAGTTATAAGCGTTGTCTCTTTCAAAGTATGAGGTATTATGTTAAGAACAAACGCGTCCGATTTTAGTCCCATTATTGTGAGACTGACACCGTTAACCGCGACTGACCCTTTTTCCGTCATGTAAGAGAGCAAATCCTTTCCCGCGGTTATTTCGATTGAAGCCGCCGAAGCGTTCTTTGACAAGCGCCGGACTCTTCCCGTCCCGTCTACATGCCCTTGGACAAAATGCCCGTCAAACCTGCCGTCAGATCGCATCGCTCTTTCCAGATTGATTTCGCTTCCGCTCTTTAGCAGACCAAGGTTGGTCGCGGCTAGCGTGGCCTTTGTCGCCTCAACAGTAAATTCCCCGGCGCAACAGGAGACGACCGTAAGGCAGGCGCCGTTGACTGCAACGCTCTTTCCAAGCGAAATATCAGAACTTATAAGCGGGGCAGATATTCCAATAAGGAGATTATCCCCTGAACCTTTAATACCGGCCACACGGCCTATTTCTTCAATTATCCCTGTAAACAAACACCCTCCGCTCAATTACTGCCGTGAATGTCTCCAAAAACGACGATATCTTCTCCGGACACCGAATACTTAACCTCTTTAAGTTTAAGAGCATCTTCCATACGCCTGATACCAAGCTCTCCCGTAAGACTCAAACCCCTGCCGCAAAACTTCGGCGCGATGAATATAACAGCCTTATCGGCAAGCTTTTCTTTCAGCAGGCTGGTTATGATACCGCTTCCGCCCTCAACCAGGACCGAGGATATCCCAAAGGCCGGAAGCTTGGACATAAGTTCCCGCAGATCCAGCAGTCCGCCTTTCAGCCTCACCGTAATCAGAACAACGCCTTTATTCCTGAAAGCATTCTTCTTTCTTTCGCCGGCTTTATCGGAAACAGCTATTATGGTCCCTTCACCGGCGAGTTTCGCGGAGAGCGGCGTTCTTAGCTTAGGGTCCACAACTATCCTTATAGGATTCCTGCCTTTAACCAGACGGACAGAAAGTTCAGGATTATCCGCCAAAACAGTATTGACTCCAACCATAACAGCATCACAGCGCGCGCGCAGCCTGTGAACCAGCCGGCGGCTTTCCCGGCAGGATATCCATTTTGAATCTCCCGAGGAAGTCGCGATATTTCCATCCAGCGTAACCGCGGCTTTTACCGTGATAAGCGGGCGGCCTTGTGAAACGCACTTCATGTAGGGTTCGTTGATCTTTACGCACTCTGTTTCCCGGCCTGACTCTTCAACTTTTAAACCGTTTTTTTTCAGGAAAGCTATTCCCTTTCCGGAGACCTTTGGATTAGGGTCTCTCATGCCGATTACCGCTTTTTTTATGCCTGCTTCAACCAGCCTCTTTGCGCAGGAACCGGTCTTCTTTCCAGGGAACCAGACACAAGGCTCGAGCGTAACATAGGCAGTCGCTCCCCGCGCTTTTTTTCCGGCCTTCTTAAGCGCCATCGCCTCGGCGTGCTCCATTCCGAAAGCCGCATGAAAACCTCTCGAGATTACTTTTCCGCCTTTTACCAGCACGCAGCCGACAAGAGGATTAGTCTTAGTGTAGCCTTCCCCGCGCAAAGCTTCCTTTACGGCAAGCTCTATGTATCTAGTATTAGTTTTTTTCATTTTCCCGCCTGCCAAATGAAAATGCCTTGCTCTTTTTAGGGCAAGGCATAAATGATGCAAAAAGAAAAACCCTCTTCTATCCGGACTTTAACCGTCGGCACCGGAGTTTCACCGGTTCAGTCCGTCACAGTGACGGAGTAGCGGGCTTTACCGCCGGTAGGGAATCTCACCCTGCCCTGAAGGTATTCTAATTATATACGACAAAGACAAATAAGTCAATACACCCTCTTTCTATTTTCTCGGACCGTACAAGGGCAGCGGAGCTCCCTTTTCAAGCGCGCCCATATCAGGCGCTTTTCCAATGAAACCATCAGTTATATTTGGTATTTCCGCTCCTGCATCTATGGCCGGGCATCTGTCTTTGAGTTCAAACATTGGAGCCGGAGAAATGAGAACCGGAGGTGTGACGATATCCCAATCAGCCGCGAAAAGGTTTTCTTTCTTGAGTACTATCCCGTGAGTTTCCTGGCCTAGATCCTCAAAGTAATCCCCCGCAGAAACGCTCATCCGGCTGACAAAGCAGTCATAGTCAAGGTCATAACCCTGGTTAATAGGTCCGATATCGTGATAATCAAGAGGCCCGGCCCAGCAGGAATAGATATTATTCCTTGAATATACGTGGTTCGGAAGCGAGCCCTTAGTATTATTCAGGAAAGTATTATTAATAAAGACCGCGCCGTTTGATAAATAACGGTCCTTGAAATAATTTTCCCGGAAACCTGCAAACTGATTCCTGATTACATAAACAGGACCGCCGAGGTAGGGCTGGAAGCTCAGACCGTTATGCAGACAGGAATAAAACCTGTTATTGAATATTCTGAGGTTAGGGCCGGAATCATCAGTTTCGATGGCGTCATCGGAGGATCCATAGCAATCGTTGCCGAATACATCGCTGTTTGGCGTTTCAATGGAAAGCGGATCCGCCACTCTCGTTATTATATTTCTGCAAATTACCTGCCCCACGCCGGCGTGAGTTTCAATTCCTTCCCCGTCATTGCTGCCGTCAGCCGGTATATTATCACCTGTAATACTGTTATCCGAGATATAATTTTCTCCTGATTTAACTTCAATGGAATAATGGTTGCCAATGAACTTGCAGCTCATTATTGAGGTTCTGTCCGAGCCAGGCATCAAGTGGAGTCCATAAGGAAACCCTTTGACCGTTATTCCGCTGAGTATCACTCCCGGAGCGCAGACATCTATTCCGCGATCAATAGTTTCAGAACCTTGTTTCATCGAACCTTCTATTATTACCTCTCCGTCGCCGGCGGCCATAATCGTGATAGGGGCAAGGACCTTAAAATTGCCGTCATAGACGCCTGCGCAGACCAGAAGCACATCTCCTTCTTTCGCGCCAAGCACAGCCTTCCTCAGCGTTCCCCGGGTAACCGGCCTAACCTCGGTAACTTTTGAAGACTTCAAATCCGGCAGGACCGGATAAGTTCTGGTCTTTACTGTGAGGAGCTCGGAAGCCTCCCCGCCGTCAGGATCCTTTAGTGATAATTTCACTTCGTACTCCGCGCCTTCTTTAAGATTGAAAATAGAGCCGGCAAGATAATTCAACTTCCAGCGCTCCTGAACATATATGCTCATATGATTCTTCCAGCCGACAGCCGTTTCAAGAGAGCTCTTGTCGGGTGTGACTGCGCCCGCGCGAAAAAGGTCAATCGCCTTTTTCCACTCAACCGCGCCTTTCTCCCTGAATTCAACTTTGCAGAGAGCGTTATTATTGCTGTCCCCTTCAATATTCCACTGTATGCCGGCGCACTGCATGGTAGCGTAAATGGAAGGTTTTTCTTTAATTATGGTTTCGTTAGCGGCAGCCAGCAAGGATGAAACAAATAATAACGCAATCGAGAGTTTTTTCAATGGTCCTCCGGAGTAAACTGTATTAGAAGGAAATTCTGCCTCTTATCTTGGAAACAGAGTCTGAAGGCTTGTCTTCAAAGTATTTTTTCAGTCCCTTAGTAATACTTATGGGTGTGAGGGGGTCGTAAAACGAGGCGGTGCCTACTGCGACCGCGGATGCGCCAGCAATAAGGTATTCAAGAGCGTCTTCTGCCGAAGCTATGCCGCCCATACCGATAATCGGAACTTTTACCTGCGAGAACGCTTCATATACAGCCCGAATCCCCACCGGTTTTATAGCCGGCCCCGAAAGGCCGCCGATAATGTTCGCAAGTTTTGGCTTTCCGGTCTTAATGTCAATGGCCATTCCTCTCAGGGTGTTAATAAGGGATAGGCCGTCCGCGCCGGCTCTAACGGCAGTCTTCACAGTCTCCTTGAAGTCGCTCACCTCAGCTGAGAGCTTAACGAAGACCGGCACCCTGCTTTGCCTCTTTACTGCTCTGGTTATCGCGTAAACATCACCAAGGTCCTGGCAGAACAACCCGGAGTTCTTATGCTTGACATTCGGGCAGGAAATATTCACTTCGAGCGCGGAGACTCCTTTCGCGTTTCCAAGCAGCCGCGCCAGTTCCGCGTATTCTTCTTTTGAGTTCCCGGCGATATTGACAAAAACAGGGAGGTCAAATTGCCGAAGAAACGGAAGTTTCTCGTTTATCACGGCAAAAACGCCGGGATTCTGCAAACCTATTGAGTTAAGCATACCGTAGGGGGTTTCGGCCGCTCTTGGCGGTTTATTCCCGGCGCGCGGTTTTAGCGTAGTGCCCTTAACAATTATGCCGCCGAGCAGGTTTAAGTCGAATATGCGCGAAAACTCCTCGCCAAACCCGCAGGTTCCCGAAGCTAACATTACCGGATTCTTCATTTTAATGCCGGCTATTTTTACTTTTAAGTCCGCCAAACTATCTCCCTTGAATCAAAGACCGGACCGTCGGCGCAAATCCGCTTATAGCCCGTATCCATACCTTCCTTCACTGCGCAGACACAAGAGAGGCAGACGCCAACCCCGCAAGCCATCAGAGATTCCATCGAGACCTGGCACTCTATCCCGTGCTTTTCCGAGACCTCCGCAGCCGCCTTCAACATCGGCACAGGACCACAGGCAAAAACCGCCGAGGAACCGCAAGCGAACCCGGCACAGGCCGCATTCAAGCGTTCTGTAACCAAACCTTTAAACCCTTCGCTTCCGTCTTCTGTGGTTATTATCGGATTAGAAAAACCCTCCTTAAAAATCAGCTTCTTGTTTTTTGCCCCTATAATAACTGTCGTCGTAATTTTTCTTTTTCTGAGTTCTTCGTAAAGAAAAGCGATAGGCGAAACACCGTACCCACCGGCTACGAGAATGGCATGCCTTAATTCTTCCCTTACGGAAAACCCGTTGCCGAGAGGCCCGAGCACGCTGACTGACTCTCCTTGCTTCTTCCTCGAGAGCATTTCCGTTCCTTTGCCTGCCGCCTTAAAAAGAATCTCAACAGCGCCCTTATTCGCAGAGAAGATTCCCATTGGCCTGCGCATTAGAGGCATCCCGGAAGCATTCACCTGAAGGCTGATGAATTGGCCGGGTCTTGCGGCTTTCGCGATACCAGAAGCCGCAAGTTTCATCTTGAAATAGCCCCCCGGAGTCTCTTTTAGCGAAAGCACTCCGGCAGCGAAGACCTGTATATTATATTTTTGCTTTTTCACCGAGTTTTGGCACCTTTACCCTTAGCTTTAACTTCTTTCTCAGGAAACTTCCGAATTTGAGCGCTGAGTTCTCTTCACCGTGAACAACAAATACTTTTGGCTTTTTGCTTTTGAAATTTGAAACCCACTTCAGGAGGCCCTTCCGGTCAGCGTGCCCAGAGAAACCGCCGAGAGTATAAATATTCGCGTTAACCGCTATCTCTTCACCGAAGATTTTCACGGTTTTGTTTCCCTTTATTATAGCGTCGCCGAGAGTGCCTCTTGCCTGGAAACCGGTAAAGACAATATTGCACTCTTTTCGCCAGAGGTTATGCTTGAGGTGATGTTTTATCCTTCCCGCCTCGCACATTCCGCTTGCCGATATTATTATGGCGCCGCTTTTAACTTCGTTCAAGGCCTTTGAATCATCCGCCCGCTTCGCAAAAATGAGACTCGGAAAATCGAACGGCTCCATACCTTTTTTCATACGATTTTTTGTCGTCCTGTCAAAAAAGCCGGTATTAGCCCTGAATATCTCTGTGGCGGCAATGGCGAGCGGCGAGTCGACGTAGACCGTAAACCCGTCAAGCTTCTTTTTGTCGTAAAGCAGGCGCAGCTCGTAAATAATTTCTTGCGTCCGCTCAATCGCAAAAGCGGGTATTATTATATTGCCGCCGGTGTTCTTCGTTTTCTTTATAATACCGGCGAACTCTTTTACGGTCTCCTGTCTCGACTTGTGAAGCCTGTCGCCGTACGTTGACTCTACTATAAGATAGTCAGTATCCTTTAGTTTTGTCGGGTCGCTGAGAATCTCCTGCCGCTCATTGCCCACATCACCGGAAAAAACTATTCTTTTCGTCTTGTTCTTCTCGGTGTAACTAATCTCCACTATGGCCGAGCCGAGAATATGCCCGGCGTCAACAAATCTCACTTTGTAGCCGTTGACGGGAAAGGATTTGTTATATTCTCTCGTCTCAAAATACTTCATACACTCTTCCGCGTCTGAAATAGTATATACCGGATCCAAAGGTTCTTTGCCGGCCCGAACCCTCTTCCGGTTCCTCCATTCAAGTTCTATGCTTTCAACGTGGGCCGCGTCAACAAACATTATCTTACAAAGCTCCATGGTCGGTTTGGTGCAATAAATCTTCCCTCTAAACCCTTTCTTGACCAGCCGCGGCACCAGTCCCGAATGATCAATATGCGCGTGCGTGAGTATAAGATAGCTGATTTCCGAGGGCTCAAACGCGAAATCTTGATAATTCATTTCCGTAAGGTCCTTCGTACCCTGAAACATTCCGCAGTCTACCATGATTTTGTGTTTGCCGTCAGAGATCAAATACTTTGAACCTGTAACAGTCCGGGCTGCTCCTAAAAAGGATATCTCAATTGCCATTAAACCTCCGGCCTACGCTTTTTTTTTACGCCTTGCCGCGCTTACCGCAACACCCTTTCCGGTAAAGACCGCTACTATTATCCCCAATTCATAAAGCAATATCAAGCAGGCCGATAAGACCAGCATCGAAAACGGAGTCGGATCCGGAGTTATCAGCGCCGAGAAGATTACAATTATCAAAATGGCCGTTTTCCTGGAAGTTCTGAGTAGTTTCGCAGACACTACACCGGCGCGCGCAAGCATACCTATCACCAGCGGCAGTTCAAACGGCAGCGAAAAGATAACTATCATCCAGAACAGGAAGTTAGTAAAACTGCCCATTGCTATCATCGGGACAGCTCCGGCCGCGGTTCCAAATTTGATAAAAATATCAATTGTAACCGGTATAAGCAGGAGATACGCAACAACAGCTCCCGCCGCGAAGAAGAAAAGAGAACCAAAGGCAACATAGGCCAGCAGGATTCTGTCCTTCTTTGAGAAGGCCGGCGAGATAAAGGCGTAGGCCTGCCAGGCAAGCACCGGAGAAACAGCTGCGAGTCCAAGGAATGCCGCAACTTTCATTCCCGCAAAAACCGGTTCGAGCGGCTGGGTGAAAATGAGTTTCGGATTTTCCAGAAGTCCAAACTCTCCGGCTTTTGGCATGAAATGTTGAAAGAGAAACTTAAGGAGGCGAGCCGCGTAGGAATCAAAGAAATTCGGAAAGACAAGAGGAATAGCGAAGAAGAGCAGGAAACATCCTATTACAACCAGAAGCCTCCTGCGGAGCTCTTCCAGATGTCCTACGATGGTCTTGGAACTGTCCATTCCCATCCTTTGATAAATTGATTAGACGAATTAATTTAAGCGATTCCGCAGATTAGAGCGCTTGAATCCGCGTAATCTCACTTTCTAATCTGCGTAATCAAAATATTATTTTTTAATATAGTCTTGAAGGGCGCGAACGGTCAAGCCGCGCTTTAAAATCGCTTCTATCCCGTTTACGGCGGCCTGCGCCCCCGATATGGTTGTAATACAGGGCACACCGTGAACTATGGCCGCCCTCCTGATCTGGTAACCGTCATTCTTGGGACCCTTGCCTGAAGGCGTATTTATGATGAGCGCTATCTCTTTATTCTTGACTAGGTCTACTATGTTGGGGCGCCCTTCAAATACTTTATTCACCGATCTTACCTCAAGCCCGTTCTTCTTGAGAGTCTCCGCAGTTCCGGCAGTCGCTACCAGTTTAAAACCCATATCCGCGAGCTGCTTGGCGACAAAAATAATATCGCGTTTATACCTGTTTATGACGGAAAGGAAGACCGTCCCCTTCACGGGAAGAGCCCCTCCCGCTGCTATCTGCGATTTCGCGAACGCGCTTCCGAAATCCATATCAATGCCCATTACTTCGCCTGTTGATTTCATTTCAGGACCGAGCACGGAATCAACCCCGGGGAATTTTACGAACGGAAAAACTGATTCTTTCACGGCAATATGCTCAAGCACCGGCTCTTTTGTTATGCCAAGCTCTTTTAAAGTCTTCCCTGCCATGACGCGCGCCGCGACCTTTGCCCAGGGAATTCCCGTCGCCTTGCTTACAAAAGGCACGGTCCTTGAAGCCCTGGGATTCACCTCAAGAACATAAACAGTCTCTCCCTTGATGGCGTACTGGATGTTCATCAGGCCTTTTACTTTCAAATGCTTCGCAAGCAAATAGGTATACTGCCTTATGGTCTCTATCTGGTTCTTGCCGAGCGAGAACGTAGGGATTACACAGGCGGAATCTCCCGAGTGAATCCCGGCTTCCTCTATATGTTCCATAATTCCGCAGATAATGGTCTGCTTGCCGTCTGATACCGCGTCAACATCAACTTCCTCGGCATCATCTAAAAACTTATCTATTAAAACCGGATGCTCGCCGGATACCAGCAGCGCGTTCGTAGCAAAATGTTCCATTTGTGATTCGTCATAGACTATTTCCATTGCTCTGCCGCCGAGAACATACGAGGGCCTCACCAGCACAGGGTAACCTATCTTTTCCGCGACCTTATAGGATTCTTTCAGAGATCTCGCAGTCCCGTTAGCCGGCTGAGGGATCTTTAACTTGTCCAGCAGAGCGCCGAAAAGTTTCCTGTCTTCGGCAACATTTATGCTCTCAGGCGTCGTTCCGATTATTTTGACTCCCTCTTTCCAGAGCGGAACGGCAAGTTTCAGCGGGGTCTGCCCGCCGAACTGCACGATTACGCCAAAAGGATTCTCTCGTTTCATTATATGCATCACATCTTCAAAGGTGAGCGGTTCAAAATAGAGTCTGTCCGAGGTATCGTAATCCGTGCTGACAGTCTCTGGATTGCAATTGACCATTATAACTTCGTAACCGTCTGCTTTAAGCGCGAATGCCGCGTGTACACAGCAGTAGTCAAACTCAATGCCCTGACCTATTCTGTTCGGTCCGCCGCCCAGGATCGCAATCTTCTTGCGTTTTGTCGGAAGGGCCTCGTCCTCGGTCTCGTACGTGGAATAAAGATACGGGGTATAGGCCTCAAATTCCGCGGCGCAGGTATCTACCATTTTATACACCGGAACAATTCCGTTCTGCAGGCGGAACATCCTGATTTCCGCTTCCTTCTTTCCAAGAAGCACTGCTATTGCCCTGTCCGAGAAACCTTTCTGCTTGGCGCGCTTGATTATAGCCGGCAGGTCCTTCTTCTTACCTTTGGCTGCGGCAATAATGTCTTCTTCGTCAATCAGGTCCTTAAGTTCAGAGAGGAACCACCTGTCTATTCCGGTTAGTTCAAATATTTTATCCATGGAGAAACCGGCTAAAAAAGCGTCGCGCAGATAATAGAGGCGTTCCCAGTTGGGAATGCGCAACTTCTCCTTCAGCTCTTCCTGTGAATATTTTTTATTGCGGTTAAAGAGGCCAAACTTGTCTATCTCAAGAGATCTTATCGCCTTCTGGAAAGATTCCTTAAAGGTCCTGCCGATGGCCATTACCTCTCCGACTGATTTCATCTGAGTCCCGAGGACTTCATCTGCTCCCGGGAATTTTTCGAAAGCCCAGCGCGGGATTTTGGTGACTACGTAGTCAATGGTCGGCTCAAAGGCAGCTTTTGTGTATCGGGTGATGTCGTTCGGAATTTCGTCAAGCGTATAGCCAACGGCGAGTTTCGCCGCTATTTTTGCTATAGGAAATCCGGTCGCTTTTGAGGCGAGCGCCGAGCTTCTTGAAACTCTGGGGTTCATTTCAACTACAACAATGCTTCCGTTATCAGGGTTAACCGCGAACTGCACATTTGAACCGCCGGTGTCCACGCCTATTTCTCTCATAATCGCGATAGATGCGTCGCGGAGCTTTTGATATTCTTTATCGGTTAGCGTCTGAGCCGGGGCAACCGTAATGCTGTCGCCGGTGTGAACTCCCATTGGGTCAAAGTTTTCAATAGAACATATTATAACAACATTATCCTTAAGATCACGCATGACCTCAAGTTCGTATTCTTTCCAGCCTATAACTGACTGTTCGAGCAAGACCTGCCCAATCATACTGGCTTCAATACCTATCTTCGCTTTATCCCTGAGCTCGTCAAGGTTATAGGCAATGCTGCCGCCGGTTCCGCCAAGAGTAAAAGAAGGCCTGATTATGAGCGGAAAACCGAGCTCTTTTGAGATATTCACGGCTTCTTCGATATTGTAGGCAGGGTGACTTGCTGGAACCGAGAGCCCTATTTTCTGCATTGCTTCTTTGAAGAGTATCCTGTCTTCAGCTTTTTTTATTGCAGGCAGTTTCGCGCCTATTAGCTCAACTCCAAATTTAGCCAGCACGCCGCTCTCGGCAAGTTCAACCGCGACATTTAGTCCTGTCTGGCCGCCTATGGTTGGCAGAAGCGCGTCCGGCCTTTCGGCTTCTATTATTTTTGCGACCATTTCTGCCGTAACAGGTTCTATATAAGTCCTGTCGGCAAATTCAGGGTCGGTCATAATTGTGGCGGGATTGCTGTTAACGAGTATTACCGTATAGCCTTCTTCTTTTAGGGCCTTGCATGCCTGCGTGCCGGAATAATCAAACTCGCAGCCCTGCCCGATAACTATAGGCCCGGAACCTATGAGCAGTATCTTCTTTATGTCTGTTCTCTTTGGCATCTTTTCCTTTTTTAAAAAGCCGCGCCCGCAAAAAGCGGACGCGGCCTGAAAGCTCTTATTCTTACAACCGCTATTTCCCTTTTGCCGTATCCGCCGGTTTTGCTTTTTCAACCGGCTTCTTAAGCACGGTTTTCAGAAACATCTTATCTGCGTCAATATACTGCATCGGGCCTGCCTCAAACAGGCTCTTGTGCGCATTGCTGCAGAAAAAATACATCCTGCCTTCATACCGAGCGTCAGGGAAGGTGTTCCTTCCGCGCCCTTTCACTTTATTCTGCTTGCCGCAAACCTGGCAAGTGACAATATCTTTTGTGTGCTTCCATTGATCCTTTTCAAATTCTTTCTTACGCGCTTCATCGACAAAGTAATACCTTACACCGTGATATTCCGAGGAAGGAGTCTTGTCTGTCACTTTAATGCTTGCGCCGGTAATCGCGCAGACAGTGTCCAAAAGAATAATTGCATCTGCCTCAACCGGAGCCGTAACTTTTTTTACTTCCGCAGGGTTTGCAGCAGGAGCAGATTTAGCCGGAACTACCGGCTGGGCCTGTTCCACCGCTTTTACAGCCTCCGGTGCTTTTACAGGTTCCGCCGTTTTTACTGCCTCAGGCGCCTTTACAGGCTCCGCGGGCTTTACTGTTTCTTGAGTCTTTGCCGGTTCAACGGCTTTTGCCGGTTCAACGGCTTTTGCCGGTTCGGTTTGTTTTGGCGCGACGACAGGTTTCTGAGTTTCAGCAGGAACATTCACTTCAACTTTTCTTTCTTGAATAACTGCTTTGGGAGCTGGTTTTTTTTCGGGAGCAGGTTCGTCTTCATCAAAAGCTTGCCCGAAGACACCTACAGATAGGAACATAACACCGAGGATTGTTACTATTAACCTCATAAAGTGTGCCTCCAGAGGATTTCTTTTTGTCCAGTAATTATGCCACACAGAGCCCAAAAAGTCAACAAATTCATGTTTTTTGAATAATCTTGATAATTCATTTTGCTAATGTTATTATTATCACTCACAAATGCCGGAGTGGTGGAATTGGTAGACGCAGAGGACTCAAAATCCTCCGACTTCACGGTCATGAGAGTTCGATTCTCTCCTCCGGCATATAAATACGGTTACTAATTGCTGATTACTTATTGCTAATTCCCTCCTAAAAGGGTCTGTCGTTTCATGGGATTGATATGAAAACAGAATACATTGATATAACATTACCTATAAAGCCGGGCATGCTTAGGTGGCCGGGCGACGCTTTAGTCCGCTTTAATAAGATAAAAGTAATGAAAAAAGGCGCTAAGAACAACTTAAGCTCTATCTCTCTCGGGTCACATACCGGCACACATATGGACGCTCCCCTTCATTTCTTCGCAGCCGGAAAGAGCCTGGATAGAATGCCAATTGAAGCCGTTGTAGGGCCTGCCCGAGTGCTGGAAATAAGAAACAAAGAATGCGTTAACGCAGAAGAACTAAAACGCTTTAATATCCGCAAGGGCGAACGCCTGCTTCTTAAGACCGGAAATTCCGGATTCATAAAACAAGGCAAGTTCAGGAAGAGCTTCATCTATATCTCTCATTCAGCCGCGAAATATATTGTGTCGCGAGGCGTTAGGACTCTTGGAATAGATTATCTTTCGGTAGGCGGGTTCAAGAAAGACGGTACCGAGGTGCACAGAATCCTTCTTGGAGCCGGAATCTGGCTTATTGAAGGGTTGGATCTTAGTAAGGTCAAGCCCGGCAAATATTATCTTTTCTGTCTGCCGCTGAAAACCGTGGGTCTTGAAGGCGCTCCTGCAAGGGTAGTGGTAAGAAAAATAAAAGGTTTTTAAAGTTTATAAGGTTAATAAAGTAAGACCGGGCATTAGAGCATATTCAATCTGCCGTTTTTTGCTCTTGAGTCTTTCCTTATGTAAATAAACCCACAGAATCCCAAAATAAAAAGGGCCTCCGGTGGAGGCCCAATCTAATTCAGGAACACTATTTCACAGGAACACCAACAATTTTTTTCAGCGGTTCTCCGCACTTCGGGCAGTTCCCCGGAAGGCCGGAGGTAATATTATCCGGCACGCAGGTATAAATCACCCTGAACTTCTTCAACTTTGCGCCTTTATCCGTTTGGCAGGTTCCAGGCTTATCGCTTGTCATCCCGCAAGCCTGACATTTATAGGTAAAACTCTTTATCTGCTTTGACAGCGGACTCTTGCAAACCGGACACTTGCCCGGACCAAGGGATTCAAACTTTTCGTGCTTCTCGCAGCAATACCTTTCCTCGGTGACACAATTCTTGTCTTTTATCATTTTCTTCTCTACTGCCTTTACCGACTTGGCTCCGTTTGAAACTGCAACCGGAGCAGTTCCTGAGACCGGCGCCGTCATTTTTACCGGCTCAGCGGAAAGCACCCCCCCAAACAAAGAAAGAATAGCTGCGAAAATAAATGTCTTCATATATCCTCCCTTTAATGCTTGTCTGTCAAAGCCCTGCGTATTTCCCTGTTAACTTCTCTTTTCTTAATAGTTTCACGCTTGTCGTAAGCTTTCTTGCTGCGCCCCAGCCCTATCTCCGCTTTTACAACGTTGCCTTTCAGATAAATCCTGAGCGGAAGCAGCGTAAGATTTCCTTCCGTCAACCTTCCCATTAAGCGGTTAATTTCGCGCCTGTGGAGCAGAAGTTTTCTTTTCCTCTCCGGGTCAACATTATTGTAGCTTCCGAAAGAATACGGACTTATATGAACATTATATAGGTAGAGTTCGCCGTTGTCAATCCGCGCGAATCCGTCCTTTATGTTAACCTTGCCGTCTCTAGCAGACTTTACCTCGGTTCCTGTAAGAGCCAGTCCGGCCTCGTATCTCTCAAGTATAGCGTAATCAAAAGTGGCCTTTCTGTTGGCGGAAATCAGCTTCTCGACAAGCTTCTCGTCTGTCACGCGAACCTCGCGAGTTCTGCCACGCTTTGCAGCACATAATCAGGCCTTAGTTTTTTTGGCACGCGCTTCAGGTCCTTTTTGGAGGTAATTCCGGTCAGAACAAGCGCAGTCTTGGCTCCGGCGTTCTTGCCAAAGAGTATGTCGGTCTCATACCTGTCGCCGACCACAAGTGTATCCTTGAGAGCGTAACCTGTTTGCGCGAGCAGTTTTTCAAGCATAAAAGGACCGGGTTTTCCAACCACGAAAGCCTTTTTACCGGATGCCGCTTCTACCGATGCTACTATACTTCCGCATCCGGGGAATACCGTATTATTGGCTCCCGGATAGGTAGCGTCTTTATTTGTAGCCAGCAGTTTAGCTCCGCCCAGAATGAATTGCTGGGCTGCGAGAAGTTTTTCAAAGCTAAACTGCCTGTCAAGCCCAACAGCGACAAAATCGACACCTTTCACGGAGTGTTTTTCCCCGACTATGCGCGTTCCGGCTTTTCTGATTTCATCCCTCAGACCCTTCGCTCCTATTACAAACACCTTTTTCGCTTTCTTCTTTCTGAGGAACTCGCCTGCGGCATACGCGGCGCACATAATTTCTTCCGGTTTTACATTGAATCCCATTCCGCGAAGCCTTTTAAAGTACTGCTTCCGCGAGAGCAGGGCATTATTGGTAGCATAAGTTACGGTGTGTCCTTTCTCCTGAAGGCAGGCCAGCGTTTTCACGGCTCCTTTCACCACCTGGGATTCCCTGTATACACAGCCGTCAAGATCAAGGATGAAAAGCACTATTTCGCTCCGGCGCGAAGTCTGAGTTGCTCCACATATTCATAAGGAATAAGTATGGTGCCGAGCAGCATCTTGTTCTTGCTCATTCCGTGGCAATCTGAACCGCCGGTCATTGCCAGTCCGTTTGCCTTAGCCATGTTCTTGTAGCGCTCCACTGCTGCGGTGTTATGCTCTGTATGATAAACCTCTATGCCGTCCAAACCCATTGTGATAAGTTTTTTAACAAGTTCATCGTTGTTTAGCACGGCCGGGTGGGCAATTACCGAGGCACCGCCGGCGGCTTTAATCAACCTGATAACTTCCAGAGGACTCATCTTATGTTTCCCCACATAGGCCGGTCCGTTCTGACCTATGTAGCGTCTGAAAGCGTCTCCGATGGTAGACACATGCTTCGCGTCTTTAAGCGCGCGCGCGATATGGAGCCTGCCAACCGAGGTGAAAGATTGCGTGAGTTTCAAGACATCTTCCAGCTCAAGGTTAACATTCTGGGTTTTGAGCTTTTGTATTATTAGTTTTGCCCTTTCCAGCCTGGATTCGCGCAGCATCTTGAGCGTCGCGGCAAAAGCGGCGTCTTTGTGATTAATAAAATACCCCAGGATATGTATTTCAGCAGTCCCTTCTTCCGCCGAAAGCTCGATCCCCGGGATAACTTCTACGCCGGCTTCCTTTCCCAGCAGAAGCGCCCGGTCAAGGGAATCTACCGTATCGTGATCTGTTATTCCGACCGCTGAAAGCCCGACATTCTTGGCATTAAAGATTACATCTTCCGGCCCGAAGGTTGAATCCGAAGCATTTGTATGTATGTGCAGATCAGCGTAGCCGTTCTTTGTTGTCATCTCAACCCCGCAATTTTATGGACCTGGGGCGTAACTCTCAGGTCCTTTAGAATTCCTTTTTCAAGAACTGTCCCGAATTTTCTAAGAACACCGTTAATTCCGAGCGCCGGATCGGGCTGAATACATGCCGTTATACCCGGAACAATCCCTCTTAGCATCCTGAGAGCCGCTTCAAGTTCACGCCCGGAAGTTCTTCCCGTAACCACTATCTTCGCAAAAGTTTTCTTTCCCGAGAGCTTGAAGAACTCTCTGTGCGCTTTAAGCGCCGGTTTTCTTCCGGTTGCCGATGAAAGCTTAATATCTGCCGAAATTATATCGGCATACTTCAGCAGTTTCTTAAGCACTCCAGGAAGAGCTCCGTTTGTTTCAAGATAGTTCGTATAGCCGGCTTTTTTCAAGCCTTTCATAAGTTCTGATGTAAATTCCGGCTGTTCGAGCGGCTCGCCGCCGGTAACACTCACCGAATGAATTTTACCGAATGACTTTACGGCCGCTATAACATCC
Organism: Candidatus Firestoneibacteriota bacterium; assembly: GCA_903861835.1. Taxonomy (GTDB): domain Bacteria; phylum Oederibacteriota; class D2-FULL-39-29; order D2-FULL-39-29; family CAIOVX01; genus CAIOVX01. Next base: position 28,549 of record CAIOVX010000091.1, read on the forward strand.
TTAACCAAAACCGGGTTCAGAACGCGTTTGCCTGGAAAATCAGCCGTTCTTGCGCGTTTTCTTGCCCGCTTCGTATCGCAATAGCCGCAGCCAAAGGAACAGCCGGAGAGCCTCACAAATACCTGCCTTACACCCGTATAAGGCCCCTCGCCCTGCAGGGAAACAAAGATCTCGCTTACCCAGCCTTTATTCAAAATAGGTCGCACAAGACCTCTCGGTCTCCCAGACGGAAACACGCGCCACCTTCACGCCTTTGAGTTTAACTTTCTTCTTAAGCTCGGCATAGATATGCTTGGAAATATTTTCTGCCGAGGGGTTTACTTTCTTAAAGGGAGCAAGTTCATCAAGCACCTTATGGTCCAGAGTCTCCGTTATCTCGTACAGCGCTGCTTTTACGTCTCCAAAATCTACGGCGAGCCCTATCTCGTTCAGCTTACCCGTGGCAACCACCGCTTCAATTTTATAATTATGGCCGTGCATATTTTCGCACTTGCCCTTATACTTCCTTAAATAATGAGCGGACGCGAACCCTCCAAGCACCTTGACTTCAAACATAGCCTCTCCCGAAATACTTTGATTATCAAAACAAAAGCCCAAATTGCAGACCAAACTGCGAATTCTAAGCACGAAATTCTAAACAAAAAGCAAACAGCATAAATCAAAATACACGCTCTGAATTTATTTTCCCTTAGTATTTTGCTTTTTATTCATTTTTTAGTATTTAGAATTAATAATTTAGTCTTTTAACTTTTTGATAACTTATTTATTTCCTTCATCAATTCCCTAACCAGTCCTGCTTCCGGGACCTTCCTGAGAATTTTTCCGTTCTTAAACAACAGCCCGGAGCCTTTTCCGCAGGCGATACCGAAATCCGCTCCGCCTGCTTCCCCTGGTCCGTTTACCACACAACCCATCACGGCGATCTTGAGTGGGCGCGCAATTCCAGAGACGAGACGTTCTACTTCCTCAGCTATCGGGAAAAGAGTCACTCCGCATCTTCCGCAGGTTGGGCAAACAATAAGATCAACACCTTTTTCGCGGAGCTTAAGCGTTTTCAAGATGGCGTAGCCGACCCTGATTTCCTCGACTGGATCACCCGCCAAAGAAACGCGTATTGTATCTCCTATGCCTGAATGCAGCAGCACGCCAATGCCTACCGAAGATTTAATGGTCCCGCCGGAAATTGTTCCGGCTTCGGTCACACCCACATGGAAAGGATAGTCACACTCTTTTGCCATGCGCGTGTAGGCCTCAATGGTGGTAAGCGTGTCGGAAGCCTTTAGCGAGAGCACAATATCTTCAAACTTATTCTTTTCGAAGAATCTTATGAAAGAAAGCGCTTTCTTCACCATCTTCTTCGCTGTTGCCGCAGCGCCTTCATGCCTCTGTCTTCCCGAATACTTTTCCAGAGAACCGGCGTTAACGCCTATCCTTATGGGAACACGCGCTGACTTCGCGGCTGAAATTATCTCCTTTACTTTCAGGTCGCTTCCGATATTGCCTGGATTTATGCGGATCTTGTCCGCGCCGGCCTCTATCGCCAGGACGGCCAGCTTGCTGCTGAAATGAATATCGGCAACCAGCGGTATCTTTATTCCCGCCTTTATATCTTTTAGCGCGCGCGCGGCTTCTTCGTCCAGAACAGCGCATCTTATTATTTCACAGCCTGCCGACTGAAGCTCCTTTATTTGAGCGACGGTCGCGGCAACATCCCTTGTGTCCGTTTTGGTCATAGACTGCACGGAAACCGGGGCTTTACCGCCTATGGTTATTTTTCCTACCTTGACCGGCCGGGTAATGCGCCTCATCTATTTATGGTCCTTAGTATCATATTGAAGATATCCAGCGAAAATACTCCGATTATCATCACTAGAACCACGGCCCAACCGGCATACATAAGCGCCATCTGGGTCTTTAGCGGCACTGGCCTTCGGATTATCCCTTCAAAAAGATAAATGAGTATTACACCGCCGTCAAGCACCGGAATCGGCAGTATAAGGTTCAACGCCCCGACTATGGTGCTAAGCAGCGCCGTCAGAAACAAGAGCTGGGTAATCCCTTTCTCAGCGGCATCTCCCGCCATCTGGAACATCATAATTGGCCCGCCGACGGAATCTTTTACCGACTGCTTGCCTTTAGCCATAAGCCAGAGCGCCTTTACCTGAAGCAGCGTCAACGAGACCGGTTTTTCTACTGCCATAAGGAATGAGTCTTTCAATCCGTAGGACTTTTTGTAAAACATCACAGGTTTGGCAGAAATTCCCACCATAAACCTTTTTGATATTATGTTGTCTTTTACCGGGGTAACTGTTCTGTACTGCTGTTTCCCGGCTCGGCTTACCAGAAAAACTATATCTCTGCCTTCACAAGACCCCACCACATCATAGATATCCGCAAACTGTGTTATCTCTTTTTTATTCGCCTTAAGAACCAAGTCGCCGTTTTTCAGGCCGGCTTTGTAGGCAGGAGTGCCGACGCTGACTTCCACAAGCGCGGGCATGAACATTATGAGTCCGAAGGGCTTGTTGCCGGAAAGGTCCACTTTGAGATCTTTCTTTTGGCCGGCGCGTTCTATCTCCGCGGTAAAAGCCTTTTTATCTCCTATCTCATCGTAAAGTTTATGCGTAAGCTCGGCCGGTTTGCCGTCAATAGCAACTATGGTATCTCCCTTCTTAAAACCGCTTTGCTCGGCAATCGACCCCTTCTCTACGGAACCCACAACAGAAGGGCCGGTGCCGTATTGAATCCCAGAGAGAAATACAAGAAAGAATATGATGACTCCGAGAACCAGATTGACAAAGGACCCGGCGAAAGTTATAAAAATCTTTGACCACCACGGCTGACCGAGAAACTCGTATTTCTCAAAGGTATCTTTGCGCCTCAAAGTGTTATTTATTTCTTCGGAAGGCTCGTCGCCCGCCATCTTCACATAGCCGCCAAGAGGAAACCAAGAGAGCATATACTCCGTGTGCCCTCTTTTGAAGCCGATCAGCTTTCCGCCCCAGCCGAGAGAGAATTTCAGGACTCTCACACCCATAAGTTTAGCCGCCAAGAAATGCCCCGCCTCGTGGACAAAAACAACAACGCCGAAAGCAAATAAGGCGGCGATGTAAGGCAATGCGCCGGATACCAGAAGTCCTAAACTCTGCATTAAATTACCTGACATTTGCCGTCTCCTTTTCAGCTTCCGACCTTGCCCAGGACTCCGCCGCGAGTATCTCGGTGAGTTTCGGGTTCTTTATCGTCTTGTGAGAAGCCATTACTCTTTTAATTATTCTCGGTATGTCCATGAAACCGGCTGCCTTTGAAAGAAAAGCGTTCACCGCTGTCTCAGCCGAAGCGGCCAGAACCGCCGGCATTGTCCCTCCGCATTTTAGCGCGAAGTAAGCAAACCCAAGACACTCAAACCTGGACACATCCGGCTTCGAGAAAGTAAGCGCCCCGCAGGACGCCAGATTCAACCTCGGAAGGTTGCTGTTCATCCTCTCCGGCCAGCTCAAAGCATATTGTATCGGCAGCCTCATATCAGCTATTCCGAGTTGCGCCATAACCGAACCGTCCGAAAACTCAACCAGTGAATGCACTATAGACTGCGGGTGAACCAGGACATCTATCTTTTCGGCAGGCATATTGAAAAGATGATGAGCCTCAATAACCTCGAAACCCTTGTTCATCAGCGTCGCGGAATCCACCGTCACTTTACTTCCCATATCCCAGGTAGGATGCGCAAGCGCGTCTTCAACCGAAACTTTCGCAAGTTCTTTCTTTGAAAGATCCCTGAAAGGCCCGCCGGAAGCGGTGAGTATCAGTCTTCTTACGCTTGCCGCCGACTCGCCGTTTAAGCATTGAAAAATCGCTGAATGCTCGCTGTCTACCGGGAGTATCTTGACACTTTTTGAACGCGCAAGTTTCATCAAATACTCGCCCGCCGTTACGATGGCTTCTTTATTTGCCAAAGCAACATTCTTGCCGCGCTTAATGGATTCCAGAACAGGCACCAGCCCCGCCGAACCTACAACTGCAACAAGCACCAGCTCCGCCTGTGTCTCGCGAATTAGCCTAATCAGCCCCTGCGTGCCGGCATAAACTTTTGGCCTGTATTTTTTTCCGAAAGCCCTTCCGAGCGCTCCTGCTTTTTCATCGTCCTTGATACACAGCAGTGAAGGCTTAAATCTCTCGGCCTGTTCCTTGAGCAATTCGGCATTACCCCAGGCAGAAAGCGCGACAACGTCAAAGCGCGCCGGGAAAGCCGCGGCTACCCTGAGCGCATTTACGCCTATGGAACCCGTTGAGCCGAGTATTGCTATCTTCTTTCTTATCATTTGAAATAGTGCAGGAGCAGTATGAAGACCGGAGCCGCCAGCAGGAAAGAATCAAGCTTGTCCAGCAGGCCCCCGTGCCCGGGTATTATATTTGAAGAATCCTTTACTCCTGCGAATCTCTTAATTAGAGACTCTGTAAGATCTCCCGCCTGGGCGCTTAGGCCGAGTATCACCGCAAAGAGCACTGCTTTAAAGGTGTCTATCTCAATGATGCTGACGCCTGATACGAGTTTAAGGACCAATACCGTGAGCGCAACCGCCGCCAGCCCGCCAAAGAGTCCTTCCATAGATTTCTTGGGGCTGACCTGACGAAGCAGTTTATGTTTGCCGAACGCCGTTCCTACAAAATACGCGGCTGCATCATAACCCCAGACAACACCGAAAAGAAACAGGGTGTTTCTGGGCCCGTGGTTAATGAGCAGCAGCAGTTGAACGCCGAGGACGATGATATAAAATCCGCCGAGCACGGTGAAAGCCATTGAGAGCATCCCGCTTTTAATATCCTTGTTGAAGATCGGCGGGACCAGAACCAGCGCGGCGTAAAGTATCATCAGCGCGAATACCTTTATTAGGTCAAATGCGGTGTCAGACGGAGTCCTGTTCAGCAATTCGTACAAGCAGATTACCAGGAAGAGAAGGTTAGCCCAGAGCATGGTCCGTATACCCGCTTTTTTAAGCATAAGATAATACTCTATCAAAGCGCCCGCAAGCGCCCCGATTATTATCAGGTCATAAACAAGCGGACTCTTGATGACCGAGAATAGAAAAATCGGAAGGAATACCAGAAATACCGCTATGCGAACAAACCGTTCCATCATATCCCCCCGAAACGCCGGTCGCGTTTTCTGTAGGCTTCAAGCGCCTCGTGCAGGCTGGCGGCCGTAAAATCCGGCCAGAGAGTCTGTGTTACATAGAACTCCGAGTAGGCAATCTGCCAGAGGAGAAAATTGGAAACCCTCAGTTCTCCGCTGGTGCGGATGAGCAAGTCAGGGTCAGGCATGCCGCCCGTGTACATATAATCGGAGAGCAAATCCTCGTTCACGGCTTGCGCAGCGTTCTCCGGAGCCATCCCGGAGCCGGAAGAAAGCACATCCGAAACAATACGTCTTACGGCATCAACAATCTCTATCCTGCCTCCGTAATTCAAAGCGAGACTGAGCACCATCCCTTTATTGCCGGAGGTTTCCTTCATCGCCTTCGTAAGCTCTTTTTGCACAAAAGCCGGTAATTCTTTATACCGGCCTATAACATTGAACCTGATGTTATTCTTCATCATGGTCCGCTTTTCCTTAAGCAGGAACAGTTTGAGCAACCGCATCAGAAAACTAACTTCCTTTTCCGGCCTGGACCAGTTCTCAGAAGAAAAAGCGTAGAGAGTCAGGTATTTCACACCGATGCGCCTGCATTCGGTAACTATATCTTTCACTACATTGACACCCCGCCTGTGCCCTTCAATACGAGGCAGTCCGCGGTTTACGGCCCATCGGCCGTTACCGTCCATTATTATCGCTATGTGGGCCGGGATTTTCGGTTTTATCTTCTTTCCTGCCTTAAACTTCCATTATTTCCTTTTCTTTATTCACAAGAAACTTATCGACATCAGCGATAAACCTGTCGAGCATCTTCTGCACTGCATCCTTATTCCTCTTATTGTCATCTTCGGACATCTCTGCGGATTTCTTTGCCTTATCCAACTCGTCATTGGCGTCGCGCCGTATATTCCTGAGAGCTACCTTGCCTTCCTCGCCGAGTTTTCTCGCGTACTTGGAAAGCTCTTTCCTTCTCTCTTCCGTTAACGATGGCACATTGATGCGGATAAGCTTGCCGTCGTTCACCGGGGTCAGACCCAGGTCGGATTTCATTATGGCCTTTTCTATATTTTGGAGCGCCGAAGGATCAAAAGCTTTTATCTCTATGGTCCTGGCCTGCACCGACACATTTGCCACCTGTTTGAGAGGCACATCTGCGCCGAAGTATTCCACTTTTATGTTGTCAAATATGGCCGTTGAAGCCCTTCCCGTTCTGATGGTCGCGAGTTCAACGCTGACGTGCTCCGCTGCCTTCTTCATTTTGTCTTCCGTCGTTTTGATATTGAAAGGCATCTGTTACCTCCTTAAGACATTTTTTAGGATACTATTGTTCCGATTTTCTCGCCGGAAATAGCTCTTGAGAAACTGCCGGAAGCTCCGGAATCGAACACGATGATGGGAATATTGTTTTCCATGCAGAGAGTGACGGCAGTAGCGTCCATCACTTTGAGCTTATTCTTGATAACTTCCATGTAGCTTATTTCGTTGAACTTCTTTGCCGCTTTGTTTTTCTTGGGGTCGGAAGTGAAAATACCGTCTACCTTGGTGGCTTTAAGCAGGACATCAGCGCCGATTTCAATAGCCCGCAGAGCTGCGGCGGTGTCGGTAGTAAAATACGGATTTCCCGTGCCGGCCGCGAAAATAACCAGCCGCCCCTTCTCCATATGCCTTATCGCCCTTCTCCTGATATAGGGCTCGGCGACTTTTTCTATTTCCAGAGAGGTAAGCACCCTCGTGAAGACGCCCTGTTTTTCGAGCGCGTCCTGGAGCGCGAGCGCGTTAATTACGGTTGCCAGCATGCCCATATAATCCGCCGAGACCCTGTCCATATTCTTGGCGTAGGCGCCGCGAAAGATGTTGCCTCCGCCGATGACGACTGCCAACTCAATATGCATTTGTTCTTGCGTTCTTTTTATCTCTGTCGCAAGCTCTTTGAGAATGGTAGGGTTCAGTCCCTGCTGGGCCTCGCCCGACAGCGCTTCGCCGCTTATTTTCAGGAGCACTCTTTTATACTTTGCCTTGCGCATCTTGCCCTCCGGAGTCCTGGCGTTAGTAGCTCTCGGATACTAAAACCGCGGGCTTTTGGCCCGCGGTTCTGATTACTTTTCTCCGACCTTGAACCTGGAGAACCTCTTGATTACGATGTTCTCCCCGGTCTTGGCAATTTTCGCCGTGACCAGATCTTTTATGCACTGCTTGTCGTCCTTTATAAACGCCTGCTCGACAAGGCATACATCTTTATAGAATTTCTCAACTTTGCCGTCAACAATCTTCTCGGCTATGTTTTCCGGCTTGCCTGACTTGATTGCCTCTTCTTTGAAGATGGAACGCTCCTTCTCAAGCACCTCGGGAGCAATATCTTCGCGTTTTACATAAAGCGGGTTCATCGCGCAAATCTGCATAGCTATATCCTTGCAGAGTTCTTTAAAATCTTCGGTCCTGGCGACAAAATCGGTTTCGCAATTTACTTCCACCATCGCGCCGACAGTGCCCTCCATATGTATATAGGAGAAAACCAGTCCTGAAGCCGCAACCCTGACGGCTTTCTTCTGCGCCGTCGCGAGCCCTTTCTTTCTTAAAAATTCAACGGCTTTTTCAAGATCGCCTTTCGAATCATCAAGCGCCTCTTTGCAGGCCATCATGCCCGCGCCGGTTTTTTCCCTGAGTTCCTGTATCTCTTTCGTGCTTGCCATTATTCTACGCCTCCCTTGCCCGGCTTCTTCTTGAGACCGGTCTTATCCTCTGCAAATTTCTCAATTACAGTTTCCATTTCCTCGTCAATGTCCGCCGGAAGATCCTTTGCTGCTTCAGCGGCCGCGTCTGCCGCTGCTTTCTCTGCCAGCAGCGCTTCTTCGGCTACGCCCCTCTTTCCTTCAAGGACGGATTCGGAAATGAGATAAGTTACAAGCTTAATCGCGCGGATAGCGTCGTCGTTGCCGGGGATAACATAATCAACTTCGTCAGGATCTGAATTTGTATCGGCTATTCCAATGACTGGTATCTCAAGCCTTTTTGCTTCAAGAATCGCGGTGTGTTCTTTCTTGGTGTCAACCACGTAAACCGCCGCAGGCAGCCTGTCCATAGAGCGGATTCCGCCGAGGACTTTGGAAAGCTTTATCATCTCTTTCTCAAACCCGAGGACTTCTTTTTTGGTGAACTTGGAGAAAGTGTCGTTCGCCTTCATCTTCTCAAGGTCTTCAAGCCTCTTGATGCTCTTCTTGATGGTCTTGAAGTTGGTCAGCATGCCGCCGAGCCACCTAAAGGAGACATAGAACATCCCTGATCTTTTTGCTTCTTCGGTGATTATGTCCTGGGCCTGGCTCTTGGTGCCGACGAAAAGTATGTAACCGCCCTTTCCGGCCGCTTCCTTAACAAAGTCGCAGGCTTCCTTGAGCTTCTTTACGGTCTTCTGGAGGTCGATAATATAAATACCGTTCCTCTTACCGTAAATGAATTTCGCCATCTTGGGGTTCCAGCGTTTGGTCTGATGTCCGAAATGAACACCAGCTTCGAGCAACTGCTTAATTGAAATGACCGGCATACAAAAAACCTCCTTAAGGTTTTTACCTCCGCTCATTCGGCCCGCATTCCCGGGCGCCGGTTGGCTCCGCGGGACCTGTGCGTGCATTTATGAAGAGCGTGTGAATTCCCGGTAAATTACCGGGTCTGCGCCTTGGCGGCGCGATAGTATCTAAATGATATAGGAATTTAGAGTAAATTTCAAGATATTTGTGCGGGATAAACGGGAAAACCCTGCTTTCTGCCCGGTGTTTAAGCTTTTTCAGGATTTTCCCCACTTTTTATATTCTTGAATGAGGCGGTTAACCAGCCTAAAAGTCTCGTACTTTCTCAGCGGGGATGTATCCCTTCATAGCCGCCGTTTACAAAAACATTTGCACGGGGCATATAACTCAGATAACCCGTTGAATTACAAAGAATATAAGTTTTCTTGCCGGAATTATTATTGATTACACAACATTTTTAGAGGATCCACAGAGTCTTTTTCCCTGACTTTCCGATATAGGTTGACAAAAAATGAGTAAGGTAATAAACTTGTATTGCGCTTGGAGGCTTATTATGGCAGAAAAAAACAAAGAGGCTCCTTTTGATGAACTGCAGAAACCCGGAGCAGACACTAAGCTGGCCTGGGCAATAAGGGAAAAGCTGGTAAAGTCTCTATCAGTTGAATCACAGGGCTTTGCGTTTATCGTAAGCCTGCTGGCTCTTATGGCAGTCTGCTACATTGATTACATTACCGGCAACGAACTGCTGATGGACCTTTTCTATCTTATACCCATCATCTTCTCTGCCTGGCTGCTTGGCAGAAAACTTGCTCTGGTTTTTGCTTTGCTGAGCGGTCTAGCCCTTGCTTTGATAGAACTGCTGAACGGAGAAGTTCACGCTAACCCCCTTCTTCTAATCTGGAATGGAACATCCGCCCTGATAATATTTGTCATCGTCACGCTGGTATTCCAGGCGCTAAAACATGCTTACCTTGAAGAAAAAATGCTTGCGCGCTATGACATTATGACCGGTGTCCCCAATAGGAAAATGTTCTACGAAGAACTTGACAAGGAAGCCTACAGGACGGAGAGGTATGGAAGGCCTTTCACAGTTGCCTATATTGACGTGGATAATTTCAAGCGTATTAATGACACGCTCGGCCACGACAGCGGCGACGAACTTCTCAGGTTTGTGGCAAACCAGATGAAACGGAATATCCGCACTTCAGATCTGGTGGCAAGAATGGGCGGGGATGAATTCATACTTCTTCTGCCGGAAACTGACGGTGAGCGGGCTAAAGCAGCCATCTCGAAATTACTTAAGAAACTCAACGCCTCCATCAATAAAGATATCTGGCCTGTTTCGTTCAGCATCGGGGTCTTGAGCTGCGAATCCGGTTCCTGCAACGCGAGAGAAATGATTAAGAAAGCCGACGAGCTTATGTATGAGGTGAAGACAAACGGAAAGAACCACGCAAAATTCAGTAAGTTCGAGAAATACTAAGGGGCCCTCAACGCCCGCTTCAGAGCCCCAGTTTTTCCAGTTCATGCGAGAGGTTAAGCCATTCTTCCTGAAGCTTCTTAGCCCTTTCCTCGTCGAATTTCAACTGCTTCACCTGCTCCGGATGTCCCGGGTCTTTGTAGAATTCCGGACTCTCCATCTGCCTTATCATTTCCGCGTTCTTGACATGCAGGTCTGTCATTTCCAGATTGATTTCTTCTATCCTGGCGGCAAGTTCCTTCTTCTTGTGCGCGACCATAGAAGGGTTGATCCTTTTTTTCTTCTCCGGCAAAACGGCTTTTGAGGGAGCAGGCTTTTCTTTAGGAGCGGTAGTCCTTTCTTTCAAAGCAACACCGACGGTCTCTCCCATCAAGCGCTTTTTGTCCACATAATAGTCATAACCGCCTGCAAAAGGCGTCAGATTACCGTTATTCACTTCAACGATTTTATTGGCAATCGACCTGATGAAGTGCACATCGTGGCTGATAAAACAGATTGTCCCGGTGTAATCGTTTAAGGCTTTTATCAGGATATCCCTTGAAGGAATATCCAGGTGGTTGGTCGGTTCGTCCATCAGTATGAAGTTCGGGGGATCTATCAGCACCTTGGCCAGAACCAGCCGGCTCTTCTCCCCTCCGCTTAAGACTTTCACTTCCTTAAAGACATCATCTCCCCTGAACATAAACATACCCAGCATTTTCCGGAGAGAGAGTTCCGCAGCCATAGGGGCCGCGGAATCAATTTCCTGAAGGACGGTATTGTCAGGATTCAGCACATCCAGCCTGTACTGAGGGTAATAAACCGCGTTAACGTTAAAACCGAGGCGTCTCTTTCCGCTCTCAAAAGGAAGCACCCCCGCCATAATCTTCAGGAGGGTTGATTTACCGGCGCCGTTCACGCCGACAAGCGCAATCCGGTCCCCTCTTTCTATAGAAAGATCGACGCCTGAATATATCTTTGTACTGCCGTAGGCTTTATGCAGGTTCTCAAGCGCGATTACCTCGCGCCCGCTCTTTATGGGCTGCGGAAAAGAGAAATTAAGCGTCTTTCTTTCCTTCTCGATTACTATTTCTTCCATCTTTTCCAGGTGCTTAATCTTGCTCTGCACGGATCTCGCTTTGGAAGCAACAGCCCTGAACCTGTTAATGAACTCTTCCAGGCGTTCCTTCTCTTTCTGCTGCTGGCCGGACTGCTTTTCAAGAATCTCGCGCTTTTTCTGCTTTTCTTCGAGAAAAAAGTTATAATTCCCCTTGTAGCTGACAAGCTTGCCGTTGTCTATCTCCAGTATCCTGGTAGAAACATTATCAACAAAATCTCTGTCGTGAGAGGTAAAGATCAGGATGCCCTTATAGGAGAGTATATAGTTCTGCATCCAAAGCAAAGAATACAGGTCTAGATGGTTAGTCGGCTCGTCAAGCAGCATAATATCCGGCGGGTTCACCAGCAGTTTCGCGAGCGCTATCCTCATCAACCAGCCGCCGCTGAACTCTTCCGTCTTCCTGCCGAAATCCTTCTCCTTAAAGCCCAGCCCGAAGAGCACGCGTTTTGCCTTATGCTCCACATTATAACCGTCAAGCGCCTCAAACCTGTGACTTACCGCGCTGTATTCATCGTAATATTTCGCAGCATCCTCGCCGCCCATCTTATGTTCTAAATCGCGCATCTTGGCTTCAATGGCGCGTATCTCTTCGCTTGAAGCCGCGACCTCTTCTATGACCGTCTTGCCGCGTATGGAATCTATCTCCTGAGGGAGAAATCCTATCTGCGCTCCCGTCTCAATCACGCGCTCTCCCGAATCGCTGTGTTCTTCACCTGTAATTATTCTAAAAAATGTGGTTTTGCCGGAACCGTTAGGCCCGACCAGAGAGACGCGCTCGCCGTCATTGAAGTAGGCTTCCGCTTCTTCAAGTATTATTCTTTCACCGTAATTTTTTGTAAGTTTTGTGATTTGAAGCATTTCTCTCCCTTAAACATTCAGGGACGGCCCAAACCCGTCAAACAGGGCAAGGACAGTCCCCGGTATTCTCTTTGAATTTATTATCAGGTCCTGTAGTGAGCGTTTATTTTAATGTAGCCTTCCGTAAGATCGCAAGTCCAGACCTTCGCCTTCTTTTTCCCGAGACCGAGGTCCACCGTAATTTTCACTTCCTTCCCGGAAAGAGCCCGGTGCGCTTTTTTTTCGTTTAAACTTTTCAGTTCTATTCCGCCGCTAACAACCTTAAGCCGGCCGAAAAAAATCTTAACCTTGCTTTCTTTGAAGTTTATGCCGGCATTACCCACCGCCGAGAGCACCCGGCCCCAGTTCGGATCGCCGCCATAGACCGCTGTTTTCACCAGCGAGGATTTTGCTATAGCCATCGCCGCCGAACGGGCAGAAGCCTCGTCCGTTCCGCCTTTAACTTCAATTTCTATGAATTTTGAGGCGCCTTCCCCGTCCTTCACAATCTGTTTGGCGAGAGAGAGCATAACGCCCGACAGGGCATTTTTGAAAACGCTAAAATCCGGCCCGCGCGACTTTACAGGCCGGTTTCCGGACATGCCGTTCGCGAGGCAGAGCGCGGTGTCATTTGTGCTGGTATCACCGTCTACCGTAATGGAGTTGAAGCTTTCTTTTACACAAGCCTTAAAGGCAAGGTCCAGCATTGTCTTTGATATAGAGGCATCGGTTAGAATGAAACAAAGCATAGTGGCAAGCTCAGGATGTATCATACCTGAGCCTTTTGCCATGCCGAACATCCGGCAGCCGCGGCCTCCCAGCTTAAAGGCCGCCGTAGCCGTCTTTGAAAAGGTATCGGTAGTCATAATGCCGCGGGCAGCTTCAAAAAGACCTTCCGGCTTAAGCTTACCGGCTGCATTTTTCGCGCCGGCTATTACTTTCGCTGCCGGAAGGCGGATACCTATGACCCCGGTAGAGCAAACAAAAATGTCCTGCGCGGCCACGCCAAGCAGCGCAGCTGCCGCGGAGGCGGTCAGCTTAGCGTCTTTCAAGCCCTGCTTGCCAGTTGCGGCATTGGCGTTCCCCGAGTTGGCTATTATAGCTGAGATGCGGCCGTTCTTAACATTTGCCGCGCTCAGGAGAACAGGCGCCGCCTTTACCTTGTTTACGGTGAAGGCCGCGGAGGCGACAGCGGGAACTTCCGAAAATATCAGAGAAAGATCCGGCCTGCCGCTCTTCTTTATGCCGCAGTATACGGATGAAGCTTTAAAACCCTTTACGGCGAAGTTCATGTCATCATCCCGAGGTCAAGAAGTCCTGCGGCTTCCGGTAGCCCAAGCATCAGGTTCATATTCTGGACTGCCTGGCCGGAGGCGCCTTTCACGAGGTTATCTATGGCCGAAATCACTATCAACTTCTTAAGCCGCGTGTTAACTTTCAGGCCTATCTCGCAATAATTGCTGCCTGCAACATTCTTTACCTCAGGCAAAACGCCTTCGGGGAGCACTTTCACGAACTGCTTCCCGGCGTAGAAAGACTTGTAGAGTTCAAGCGCCTTTCCCGTTGAAATATTTTTTGTCAGATCAAAAGTCACCGTAGTTAGTATTCCGCGGTTATAGGGCCCCAGGTGCGGGGTAAAGGATACTGTGACCTTCGCGCCTTTGCGCAGTTTTGAAAGCTCCTGTTCCATCTCCGGAGTGTGCTGGTGGTCTACAAGTTTGTAGGCTTTTATGTTGGCGTGCTGCTCCGAGAAATGATACTCAGTCTTCATTTTGCGCCCCGCGCCGGATACGCCTGAGACGGAATTAATCACAACGCCCGCGCCCTTTACCAGCCCGGCCGAAACAGCCGGAGCGCATGCGAGTATCGCTCCCGTCGGGTAGCAGCCGGGGTTTGCCGTAAAAGAAGCGCCCTGTATCTTATGAGCGTAAAGTTCCGGCAACCCGTACACGCTTTCTTTCAGAAGCTGCGGATAAGGATGTTTGAGTTTGTAATATTTTTCGTAAAGTTTCGGGGCCTTAAGGCGGAAATCCGCCGAGAGGTCTATGAGTTTCTTGCCGTACTTGAGGAGTTTCGCAACCGCAGCCGCAGACTTGGTGTGAGGCAAACAGAGAAAGATCACGTCACAGCCTTCACCCGCTTTCTTCAGATCAGCCTTTTCAAGTTTCTGATCAATATTGAAATATGGAATTGCCTGCTTCACCGTCAGCCCGGCGTAACTCTCCGAGGTAAGCAGGCTGAGCTCCGCGTAGGGATGCGCTTTAAGGATGCGAATCAGCTCCATTCCGGTAAAACCCGTTGCGCCTATGACAGCTATTTTATATTTCATCGTTTCTCCTATCTAAGATCTATTACCGCGCCCTCTTTGAGTTTGGCTACGAATTCATTCCGTTTTTTAATAAATCTGTCCTGAAAAAGCAGCGCTTTAAGTTTTTCCCTGAGTTCAACTTTCTGCCCCTGGAAATCAACTTTAGCATCAAGCGCGAGTACCTTTCCCGCGTCTATTTTCGTAACTTTAAATACATAGAAACCATCTGCAAGCTTGACAGGGTCGCTTACTTCTCCTTCTTTCATCGCGAAAACCGCCGCGGCCATGTCAGGATTCAAATCTTCCTTCAACATAGTTGAGGAATCCCCTTCCATCTCCGTTCCTGCCCTGCATTTTGAGGCCAGCGCGGCAGCATCTGCCCTTGCCTTGGCTTCATCCGCGCCAAAGGGAACTTTAGCCCGCTTGAAGGTCACTTTGTTCTCCGTGAACTGGCTTATATTCTTCTCGTAGAGTTCCTGGTAAGCTTTCGGATCAAGTTTCACTTCCCGGCGGACATTATCATTAATAAGTTTTTCAGAAAGCAGATTGTCCTTAATCCTTACCGTCAGTTCTTCTCCGGTCATATTCTCCTGAACAAGCAGGCGCGAGAGATTATCACTTCCGCCGTTCTGAGTCTTTATCTGGTCAAGAGCGCCGTCAAGCTCGCCCTTGCTTACTTCATAATTTCTCTTTTTTGCTTCCTGGACTATGAGCCGCGAGGCTATGAGGTCGTTTAGAATCTCCTTTCTAATCTTATCTGCCTGCTCCCCGGAAATGGCCGGCTTTGCCTTAACGGCCTGCGTGAAGATACCGTCAAGTTCGCCGGAGGTTATTACCTCATCATTAACAACCGCAGCAATCCGGTCAACGGGTGTTTCCGCCGCGGAAAGCGCGGCCGCAAGAGCCAGCAGGCACAAGAATTTCATTTTCATTTTAACTCCTCCAGGTACGCCTTGTTAATTTTTACCTCTGTAGCCCCGCCGAGTTCTTTAAGTTTAGCCGCGAGGGCTTTTTCTGACTTCGCGCGGCGGATACGTTCCCCGATGAGCAGCTTAACCTCGTCCAATTTTGCCGCTCCCCGTTTCTTTTGCTCTTTAACTAAGAAGACATGGAACCCGTAATCGCTTTTTGTGACCGGACTTAGCTTGCCCGGTTCTGTCTTAAATACCGCAAGAGACATTTCGGCCGGAAGGTCCTCCGGGGATACAAACCCGAGGTCTCCGCCGTTCTCCCTATCGGGAGAGACAGACCGGGATTTAGCAATAGCCTCAAAATCAGCGCCCCGCTCCAGTTCCTTTCTTATGTTCTCCGCTGCGCCCGCATTATCGGAAACTATTTGATAAACATGCGCCTGCTCGCCGCGGGAAAACTCCTTGAGGTGCGAGCCGTAATAGGTCTTTATCTCATCTTCCCCTGCAGTCACTTCTCCGGCGAAAACTGACACTGCCTTTTCAAAAAGAACCTGCTCGGCGGAGTAATTTCTCCAGTCCTCAAGACCAAGCCCCTGTCTTTTCAGAGCCTCGGCAAAACCGCCGGAAGGATCGTCAAGAAGGTCTTTCGCGGCGGTTGCTCTTTCGGCCGGCGTTGCATAGAGCTTTTGCCTCTTTGCTTCCGCCAGCACAATTTTGCGTTCAATGAATTTGTTCAGGCGGGCAGTTTTAGCCATCCTTTCCGAAGCGCCCGGCCCGGGTTTCAAGCGGCAGATTTTCTGAAAGAGCGTGAACTCGCTTTCCGGCACCCGCTCTCCGTTTATGGAGGCTATGATCCTGTCTTCTGTTCTGCTTTTCTTGCACGAAGAAAAGGAGAATACGCAGGCCGGCAACAGCACAAAAACGAGAAAAAGCTTCATTACGTAATTATACCAGAAATGCGCTCTCTTTTTAAGGGAAAACACGCAGTTTATTGGCGACGGCAAGGTTTTTTCTGTCATCCTCAGGTTTACTTTTAGGAGTTTCCATTATAAAAGGCAGACTTTTAAGCGCCCGGGCTTTAAGCAAAACAGCGGCTCCGGCCTTTCCAATTTCCCCGAGCCCTATGTGCTCGTGCCTGTCAATCCCTGAGCCAAGCGGAGCCTTCGAATCGTTGAAATGAACGGCCCTGAGTTTTTCAAGTCCCATTTTGGATTCAATTTCTTTTAGAAGAGCTTTTACTCCTGCCCCGGTTCTCACTTCATAGCCGGCTCCTAAAGCATGCGCTGTATCCAGACAGACTCCCAACCGCTTCTTTTCTGCGACCAGTCCTATAATAGCGCCAAGATCCGAGAAACTTCCTCCTATAGACGGCCTCAGGCGCGAGGTATTCTCAAGCAGCAGCATCGGACTGCTGACGCATAACTTAAAAGCCTCATTAATTGAGTCCGCAACAGTCTTTATCCCGAGTTCAGGCGGACAGCCCTTGCAGCTGCCCACGTGGGTGTTCAGATAATCCGCGCCCAAGAGCTTAGCCCGTTCAAGCTCTTCGGCAAGGGAAAACACCGATTTTTTACGCAGAGCCGGATCCTGAGAGGCCAAGTTAAGCAGATAACAGGTGTGGATAATTACATATTTAATTCCGGCGGCTGCGCGTTTCTTTTTGAAATCCAAAGCATCCTGCCCGGCTATAGGTTTTGCCGACCAGCCCCGCGGGTTCTTGGAAAATATCTGTATACAGTTTATCCCGAGATCTGAAGCGTAATCTACCGCGGCAGAAAACCCTCCCGCTACCGGCACATGGAAACCTATCAGGAAGGTTCCGCTATTTTTCAATTTTTTTTATCCGCGAAACTGTATTTTCCGGAAAGGCTCCTGTATTTAACCCGGAGCAAGTCAAGAATGATATTTGAGGCATGCTTTGCCGCGGAAAGTGTAGTCCGCCTGTCGTCTATCCACACTACCGGCACTTCTTTAATGCGGTAGCCCAGGCCTCTCGCTATAGCCAGCGCCTCCACGTCAAAAACAAAACCGTCTATTTTTGACCGGCTGAAGATTTCGCGCGCGGCAGCAGCCGTGAAACACTTAAAACCACACTGCGTATCCTTGATGCGCGGAAGTATTATTGCCCTCCTGATGTTATGAAAGAGCCATCCGGCTATCCTGCGAAGCGGCGGCTGGCTGACTTTAATACGAGCCCCCTTTTGCCTGCGCGAGGCTATCACCACTTCATACCCTTCAGAAAAATATTGGAGGAGCCGGTCTGCCTCTCCAATCGGAGTGGACATATCGGCGTCCGTGAAGAGAACGAATTCTCCCATCGCGGCAAGCATGCCCCTTCTCACAGCGCTGCCTTTGCCAAGATTCTTTTCATTTGTGAGCAGTCGCACGGCAGGATGGTTCTTAGAAAAACCTCGCACCAAATCTCCGGTTCCGTCCTGTCTGCCGTCCTCTACCACAATAACTTCATACTTTTTGTCGGAATGGAAATAGTGCTCATCAATCGCTTTTAAGGCTGCGAGTATCCTTCCGGCTTCTCTGTAAGAGGGAATTATTATGCTAAGATACGTTTTTTCCAGAAAAGACCTCCAAATATGCAGCAGAAAAGCAAGGCTAGGAGCGTACAAGCGCATCCCAGCGTGAAAGACAAAGGTTCGTAGCGATAGGTTATTTCATGCAGTCCGGGTTTCACGTAGACCGCGCGCAAAAAACCGTACGCCCTATATATTTTCTGTTCTTTGTCGTCTATCAGGGCTCTCCATCCGGGAAACCAGGTATCTGTCAGCACGACGAAACCGCCCGTATCAGATTTGACAAGAATCTTTACCTTTCTGTTCCCATATTCCAGTATTTCTGCTGTTCCTGTCATTTCCTCCGGCACATCCACGGCTTCCTGCGTGCTCAATAAAAGTTTTTTTTGCGGGTCGAATACCGCTCTTTCGGTTATGTCAGGGCCGTTAAGTTCAAGTGAAGTCGGAATAAAGACCCTGGGCAGTACACGGGTGTTCTCGTAGATGTTGGCCAGTCCCGCCTTTCCAGCGGGCTTCAGAACTTTGTCGCTGAAAACCATATAGGAAATAATATATTTAACATTGCAAAGATCCGCCAGCCGGTTATTCCCTGAAACCATCATTTTCGAAAGAGCCGGCGCGCTTACGGATGGCCTCATAGGGTCATAGCCGTTCGCGTTGCAGAGATGCTCTCTTACATTCAAGTTCTGGAAGAGCAGGTTCTTCGCTTCCCAGAGGAAGCTGCCATAATCAATAGGTTCGAGGTTTCCGTCCTCTTCGAAATATTTCCTTTGAATATATTTATGGGTATTGGGCTCTATTACATATCTGAAATATTCCTTCTTTCCTGTCTTCATTATATCCACGGCTTTTGAAGAGTTCGTAAGCTCCGCTTCCCTGCAGAGCGGGTTATTTCTGTTCCCGTAAAAAACAAAATCGGAAAATATCAGCAACAGGAGCAGGAGGGCAAACGCATCTCTCGTAAGTATTTTATTCCTGTAGAGCAGGAAGAGAAGCAAAAAACAGGTGCATATAGCGAGAGCGGCAAACGAAGCCTGCGTTTCTAACCTGAATAAGCCGTAACCTTCAGGCCTCCCGGCTACAAATACGAGCACCAATGCAAGCGCGGAAGCCGCGAGGAGCCAGTAAGGCAGTTTAGCGAGAGCGCCCTTCTTCGCAGCCGGCGCGCCTTTTAACAGGGCGTCAAGCCCAAAGCCGGCGAGAACCGAAAGGGGGAAGACCGCGCAAAGCAGCGCGGTTGCGGGATACCTGATAAACCGAAAAACAGGCAGCGCATTATAAAGATTAGCATAAAGCGGGGTCGACGATCCGAGGGCATACAGAACGAAGAATGCAAAAGCCGATAAGTAAAATATTGTTTCCGGCTTTTTCCTGTTAACGCCTAAAAATACAGCAAAGACAAACGGAAGCAGCCCGCAATAAAGCGCCGTTGCCCAGTACTGAAGTCCTCCGCCCTGCCGGTAAGCCGAGACTGCCGGATTTCCCGAAAAATCAGGGAAAACAAAGTTCAGAAGGTTGCTTAACGGGAGTGAGAGCCTGGAAGCTTCCTGCAAACCCAATCCGGAAGACCTGAGCGAATTAAAAACATACTCAATGAAAGGAAATAGTTGCGCCGCTGAAAGCAACAGCGCGAGCGCGGCCGCGGCGGCCAGAGAAAGAGACCTTTTTACCCATTTTTTCCCGGTAAGAATAAAATACACAAGATAAAGCGCGAGGAAAACGAAAGTGTAGAGAAAAATCTGGGCGCTGCCGGCGAATATCTGCATGGCAAGCGCGAACACAAGCGCCAGGAACCATCCGAGCTTCCCCTCTTCGTTGAATTTCTTGAAGGAAAGCGCTGCGAGCGGCAGCCAGACGGAAGCCGCGAAGACGCTCATAAACTCTAACCGGTTTGTCAGGTGCCCGTTCAACACAAACACCAGGCCGGAAAGCAGCGAGGCCCAGGCTGAAAGTTTAAAGCTTCTCGCAAGCGCAAAGGTAAAGAGAGCTCCGAGAAGCATGTTGGCAAAGAAAAATGTTTTGAAGGCAGCGGCGTAAGGCATTACATAGAAAAACATTTTGAGCGGGTAAAAAACCGCCGACTGCAGATTTGCCAAAAACGGCGCCCCGCAGAACGAATAAGGGTTCCAGAGTGGCAGATCGCCTGAGCGGATGGAGGCTGAAGCGAATTCCTGCCAGGGATAGAATTGAAGAGCGCTGTCGCGAAAAAAAGGAAGACGTCCCGTAAAGAACATTTCGGCCCAAAAAAGCGCTATAAAAATCGAGAACGTGAGCGCGGCCGGAAGGAGCTCGTGCCTTTTCAAAGATCCTTCTCCAGCTCCGCTATCTGCTCGTCAGCCTTGCGTATAGTTTCCCGCAGATCCTTTAGTTCTGTAAGCAGGCGGTCTCTCTTCTCGCGAAAACTCTTAAACTCATCTTCCTTTAGCGCGCGCAGTTCTTTTAATCTTGCTGCTGCGTTAACTTCCAGCGGGTTGCGTTTAACTATCTTTTCGTAGACTTCCATTGCCTCATCGAGCAAGCCCTGTTTAAAATAGACTTCCGCCATGGTTACAGTTTCCATTCCGGGATTTTTTTCCGCCGGACTTTCAGCTGCAGCCGAAGCAATTGAGTTGATCTTTTCACCGGCGGCTTTTGCCAGCTCAGGGTTCCCGGCCGTGCGGTAAATGCCCTCCAGCAGAGTGTGGGCCATAATATTATCGGGGTCTATTTCCGTCACCTTTTTCAGTTCTTCGGCTGCTTCAGCGGAACGGTTCTTTTCCAGACGCAGTTTAGCCAGGAAAAGTCGCGCGCTAATATAGTCGGGATGGTAAGAAAGGCCTTTCACGCAGAGTTCTGCGGCCTCTTCATACATAGCGTTATTGCGGTAGATTTCCGCCAGCGGCAAAAAGATCAGGCCAGCCGGGTTTTCGGCAAGTTTTTTGCGGTATTCCTGTATTTCTATTTCAGTATCTTTGTCCATATAACCTACTTTACCATAATTGAATTTAATATGAAAGCAGGCCAAAAACAGCTGTTGCTGTTTTGGCAGGTGTGAGTTTTGAGGTATCCAGCAGCAGGTCGGCGTGTTTAGCGTAGAGCGGGAAGCGTTCCGAAATTAGTTCTTCCACCTTCTTCTTCCGGTTGGCGCTGTTAAGCAGCGGCCGGGAAGAGTCTTTTTTTAATCTTTTCAGTATTGCTTCCGGGGACGAGAGCAGACAGACCAGGATTCCGTTCTTTTTTAAAGCCCTGATGTTTGAGGCATCCTTTATGGCTCCGCCTCCCGCCGCTATCACTGCGTTTTTCTCTTTGGCCAGTCCGGACAGGACACTCCTTTCCAGCCGGCGGAAATACGCTTCGCCGCTTTGCTCAAATATAGTTTTAATGCTTCTCCCCTCTATTTTTTCCATCAGTTTATCGGAATCAAAGAAACAGAAAGAGAGTTTCTTTGCCAGCAGTTTACCGGAAGAAGTTTTCCCTGAAGCCATTATGCCGAGCAGGACTACATTTTTCATCTAAAGGCTGCCCCTGCCTGTTTAAGGTAACCATTCATGTTCCTCTCGACTTCCCTGATAGAATCTCCGCCGGTCTTTTCCAGCAGAGCGCGTGCGAGTTCGAACGAGAGCGCAGCCTCACCCACAACACAGGCGGCCGGGACTGCGCATATATCGGAGCGTTCCACAGACGCCGGAGACTGCTTTCCCGTAACAAGGTCTACTGATTTGAGAGGTGAATAAAGAGTCGCTATAGGTTTCATCGCCGCACGGACTACTATATCGGAACCGTTGGACATACCGCCCTCTATACCTCCGCAGTTATTGCTTCCGCGGACTATTCTTTTCCCTGATTTTACTATTGAATCATGCAGGCGTGAACCGGGTATCAGCGCCGAAGCGAAACCGGCTCCGAACTCAACTCCCTTGATTGCCTGGATGCTGAGTATCGACCGCGCGATCTTCCCGTCAAGTTTTAGGTCCCACTGGACATGCGAACCCAACCCGGGAGGCACGTTCTTTGCTATGAGTTCAAAGACTCCGCCGACCGTGTCCTTCCTTTTCGCGGCAGCGTCTATTTCCGCCCTCATCATTTTTGCCGCTTTCTTGTCCGGACAGCTCAAATCTGAAGCCCGAATCGCGGGAATATCGCTCACGTTCAAGCGGCAATCGCAGAAAACCCTTCCTATTGAGATGACATAACCGAAGACCGTTATACCGAAACGGGAGAGCAGCTGTCTCGCAACTGCTCCCGCCGCGACTCTTGCCGCGGTCTCGCGCGCGCTGGCCCGCTCTAAGATATCCCGCGCATCCCTGGTCCCGTACTTTAGCGCTCCGGCAAGATCAGCGTGACCCGGTCGCGGAACCCTGACTTCCGGCGCCGTGTCTATCCTTTCATCTTTATTGGGAATCATCAGTGTTATCGGGCTTCCGAGCGTAATACCTTTGCGCAGCCCTGAGAGCGCCTCTACCCGGTCTTTCTCTATGAGCATGCGCCCGCCACGGCCGTAGCCCTTCTGGCGTTCTGCCAGCTCTGAATTAATTTGATCAAGATCCAGTTTTAAGCCCGCGGGGATGCCTTCTATCAGAGCAATAAGAGCTTTCCCGTGGGATTCCCCGGCAGTCCTGAAATTAAGCATAAGTTCTCCTTTTAAACACATCTCACCGGCTAAAAACAGTTAGACCTGATCCGCCTAATCTCTTTTTCTAATCTGCGTAATCATTTACAAAAACAGCCTGCAAGCTCGCGCCGGCAGGCTGTCGATGATAGCTTAAACAGAACTTATTCCAGAATACGCGGCGTAATCAAAACCACAAGGTCTCTCTTCGTGGTCTTTGTATACGTGCTCGAGAAAAGCAGCGGTCCGAGCAGGGGAATATCCCCAAGTATCGGAACCTTCGCCACTACTTTCGTTTCGTCGTCTCTGAGCATCCCGCCTATGACCAGAGTCTCTCCGTCCTTTACAAGCACGGTGGTAGAGGCCGTTCTGGAATCAACAACCGGCGGCGGTCCGGGATTAACTACCGAGCTTACGGTAGGAATAACCTGCAGAGTTATAAAACCGTTCCTGTTAACCTGCGGAGTAACCGAAAGGGTCACGCCGGCGTCTACTGAGGAGTAACTTGCCACTCCAGTTGACTGGTTGTAGGAGGCAAGGTAAGGGTAGGCCTGTGAA
The DNA here is from genome assembly GCA_903861835.1 of Candidatus Firestoneibacteriota bacterium. GTDB lineage: Bacteria > Oederibacteriota > D2-FULL-39-29 > D2-FULL-39-29 > CAIOVX01 > CAIOVX01. The sequence continues at coordinate 51,513 of CAIOVX010000091.1, forward strand.
ATATTCATAGTTGCAGTTGTATTATCCAGAGTGGTTATTCTCGGGCTGGCCTTAACATTGGCCTCATTATTCTGTATCAGCATGTTCAAACTCGCCCAGAAATTAGTGGCGCCCGCCACGCCAAACTGCAGACTGCCGGAGTTTGAAGTAGTTGCCTGCGCCGGAGCAACCGTGCCGCGGAAAACGGAATTTCCGCCCGGAGGATAAATATCCGTGCCTATCGGGCTTGTCTGTCCGCCGCCCTGCACATCCCACCTTATGCCGAGGTTCTGTTCGGCGGTGTAATTAATATCCAGGAGCTTCGCTTCAATGCTGACCTGTGCCGTCTTCTCGTCAAGCTTCTTAACCAGCCCTGCAACTTCCTCCTGCTTTTTAGAGATGTCGGTAACTATCAGAGCGTTGGTCCTGGCATCGGCCTGAATCTTTCCTTTTGAACTCAGAAACGGCTGAATAGTCCCGGAAACAATCGCCGCCTTCGCGAAGCTGAGTCCGTAAGTCCTGGTCTCCAGCAGGGCAGATTCGGTTTCCGTGTTGATCTCGGCAGGAGTCGCTATTCTTATAATATTCCCTTCAATCTCATACGCATAACCATTCTGCTTCAAAATCAGGTCCAGTACTTTTCGTAAAGTAACATTGCTGAGCTGTATGCTCGGGATGGTGCCGCTGATGCTCTTGCTTGTAACCAGGTTGAACCCGGCCTCGGTGCAGAGCATATTCAATAATGAGGGAAGATCTGCATTGAGGATGTTTATATGTTCAACCAGCTGATCAATGTTGCCTTTTTTACCTATGACATGGCCGAAAACAAGTTCGGAATCCGAGGACTTGCTCTCCGTCTTTGCGACTTCATCGCCTGTGACCTGGGCTACCTTATCCATTGAGCCGGCGGAATCCTCGACAGGCTTAGCCTGCGCCGGCTTCGCGGCCGGTTCTTTTACAGCAGCCTGTTTTGGCGCCGGCGTGACTGCGGATGCCGGTTTCAGAGAAAGACCTACACTTCCTTTCGCAGAAAGCACCGTAAAATCGCACCGCACAGAAGTCGTCAGCGTATAGCGCACGACAGATTTGTCATACTGCTCAGATTTGATCTTCGTTACGAGCATCCCGTAAACAGGCGCCTCTTCTCCTGCGCCTGAAAGCACGGCGGGAACGACGTCCAGCAGGATGTTTTCGCCGGATTTGGAAGGGCTGACAGCCCTGACAACAGCGTCTCCGCTCTTCAGCGGAACTTCTATTTTTACCTCTTTCATGTCGCCGGAGGCCGAGATCTTGCCGAGCTGAGCCGGGTCCTGCGCGAACACCGCGCCGGCGAGGCACACTCCCAAAAGCCCGATAAGTTTTATCATTTTCATGATTCTCTCCTTAATATCGGCGCGTTAACGCCATGAAAAATTACAGCTATTTCAGCGGCTTCTGGGCATCTCAAACAAACGCTGTTTTATGCTGCCCGAGACCGGATCAGTCTGTTTCAGTTCAACTCTTCCGCCGTCATAACTGCCCTCTACATTCTTTATTATGTCTGTTTTATCTTTATTGTAGAGCTTGCTGCCTATCAGGTAGTAGGGAACATTGCTGCCGTCCACAAGAACGGCGAGTTTGGTTTTGCTGAGCACAATAACACTTTCAAGGCGGAGCGACATTATATTCAGTTCCGAAGCCACCTGCTGCAGTTCGTTCCCTGAAAGCGACTTAAACGGATCCTTGGCAGAATCCTGCGTGTAGCGGTAAAGAGGCTCAATTGCCCTCTCGTTAACCTCCGCCTTCGAGATATTGTCCGCGGATGCAAGGTCAGCTGTTAGGACAAAGGCTTTCAATATAGCCGTAACATTCAGGCTGCCCCTCTGGTCCGCGCTTGCCGAAAACTGGCAATCCGCGCAATTAATAAGCCTCGTTGAATATCCGAGCCTGGTAAGAAACTGTCCCAGATCCGTATAATCACAGATAAGGCTAAGCTTTATAGGCATCTCGGAAAAGAAACCCTTGGCATTTGCGACGGGCTTCTGGAACTCAAGCGACATAACCGAAATATTCTTTTCGGCAGCAACCCTGCTGATTTCTTTTATTATACCCGGCTGGTCATCTGTCTTCGTAAGCCTTTTCCTGGTGAAATTCAGGTCGCGCTCAAGATCAATATTTTGGGCCTTGAGCACTTCCACCTGTTTAACCTTAATCTTCGCGTCATCAAGTTCCTGCTGCTTCTTGCTCAACTCGTTTTCCAGCCCGCTTATCTGCGCTGAAAGAGGCATATATAGGAAATAGACATAGCAGAAGATGGCGGCGACGACGCCGACTATTATGGCTGCCCCTTTCTGCTGTTCTTGGTTCATAACCCCGCCTTCCTATTGAACTCTGAAAGTATTAATAATCGATTCAAAATCTTCCCAGCTCGCGTCGAAGCCCGAAGAAATATCGGTGCAGGTGATAACAAACCCGACGGAGTTCTTAACGAAATAGATTCTTCTCTGTTTCATTTCCAGCTGCTTGCCGGTTTCCAGTTTTGAAAGAGTCCTAAAGATAATGACGGTTTCATAACACCTGAGGTTCCTTATAAAGACTTCCCTCTCGGCAACCCTGCCGTAACCTTTTACTGATTTCTTGATTGACTCTTCCACGGCAAACGCATAATCTTTTGAATTTTTGTAGCGCTCCGTAATCTTACCAGAAGCCAGGGTCACATTTGGAGAAAATTTGCCGGAATTTTTCTTCTTGTCCCTGGTGATGACTGCCAGGATGTTCGAAAGCGGTGTTTTATCAGAAACGGTCCAGCCCGCAGATTTTGAGAGGATGCAGCCAAGTTCTGTGTTCACATAAGTTCCGTCGAAGATACCGGTCTTGCCTGCTTCCTTTATCCCTATTATTTTCGGCGGCAGGATCTTGCTGTCTTCAATAGAGGTGAAGGTTATCCTAAAATTGTAGGTGCGCATGCCGGCGGCAGTTGTATCCGTCATCGTTGAAAGCGAGACATTCCTGAAGAACTTAGAAGAGTTCAGGCGGATAAGCAAATCCGCGATAACTTCCTTGAAAAGACTCATGCCGGAACAGGTATAAGTCCTCGTGCCGTTAACTTCCTTCTTGTTGTTTAACGATATTATCCAGAGGTTGTTAGGAACACACTTTCCAAAATCATCCACAAGGAGTATCCACAACGCCTGCTCTTGCTGCAGGTCATCAATAGATTTTAGCCGCTCTTCAACGGCCTTGGTCTTGGCGTTAAGGAGCTCAATATCAGCAAGTGTTTTTGCGTACTTAGTCCTTTCAACCTCAACCCGGCTGATGTCTCCTTTCGTATTTGATACCTGCGTTACCATATAAAGATAGATGAGCGCCATTATTGCAACAAGCAGTACGGCGCTTACGATAGCAATAGCCAGTATCCGGGCCATTCTCTTGGCTTTAAAATAACTATCGGGGACCAGGTTTAATTCAAGCATTATTTTGGCCTCCGCAGAGAAAGCCCAAAACTGACCGGAGCATAAAGGCCCGATTCTTTCAGCTTAAGTTCTATCTCAGCATCTTCCCTCTCGAGATCCTTAAAAGCGTCAAAAAGCTCAACCGGGAGTTTCATCCTTTCGCTTATAAATTTATCAAGGTTCCTGAGTTTCGCAGAACCGCCCGAAAGCACAATTTTTGCGATTGACTTTTTCTTGGCTGAAGATTCATAAAAATCAAACGCCCTTCTGACTTCCGTTATGAGTTTATTTATAGTGGGCACCATGGCGCCGTAAACCCTTATCTTTTTGTCGTCCTTGCTCGGTATCCTGGTGAGCTTAGTCTCTTCACTTTCTATTATTATGCCGCCTGTTTCTCTTTTTATTTTTTCCGCTTCAGGAAAGGTGCAGGCCAGCTCGCGGGCGATATCCTTCGTCAGCAGTGCCCCAGCATACGGTATGTCCCTGGAATAGACAGTCACACCGCCCTCAACTATATTTATATTGGAGTACTTGGCGCCTATATTAAGCAGCGCGACCACCTCTTCCTCTTTTACGCCGTAAACCGCTTCGTAGGCGTTCTGCAGGGCAAAGCAGTCAACATCAATAACGCCTATGTCAAAGCCAAGGCTCTTGACTAGAGAAATGTATTGATTAACAACTTCTTCCTTTATGGCGACAAGCAGAACTTCAATTTTCCTCTGCCCTTCCTCCATAATCTCTCCAAGAATAGAGAAATCAAGAACGCACTCATTTATATTGAAAGGCACATACTGCTCGCCATCTATCCTGATGGTGCTTTTCAATTCTTCTTTTGTCATGTAGGGAAGTTTTATGTAGCGGACAATTACCTGCTCTCCGGAAACTGAGAGACTCAGACTTGCGCCTTTGATATTATTATCGGAAAGGACTCTCTTAACCGCGTTAAGAACGAGGAGGCTTCTCTGCGCGGGATCCATTGCCTCGGTCAGTTCTTCTGAAATATCAAGAACGCCGAAATTGACGACAGAATATTTCCCGCCTTTTTCTTTAAGCTGGCAGGCTTTAACACTGTAGGAGCCTATGTCAAGCCCTATATGCGACATTTATCCACCGCCCTAAATAACTAAAATCAATAAACTCTGACCTGCGCTCCTGTTGCCCAAAACAGCAGTATTCGTAATAATACTATCAAACACTAAGTATTTAGTCAACAAGCATACTAATTGCGCGGCAAGAGGGGCATTGCCAAATAAATCAATTTATCCCCTAAGAAAAGCACGGCCAAAGCGCTTGCCGCTATATAGGGTCCGAACGGTATCATAGCCTTACGGTTTAGGACCTTAAATCCTATTAAAACTAAGCTTATTAATGCTCCTATCATAAATGAAACAAAGAGCATTGCTATCGCTCCTTTCCAGCCAAGAAAAGCGCCTATTGCTCCGGCAAGGTAAACATCCCCTCCGCCCATCCCCTCTTTCTTGAATAATATGATGCTCGCCATTCCTATGATGTAGAGAATACCTGCCCCGGTAATAACGCCAAGCAATGAATTCCAGGGGTTTCCTCCGGGCAGCAAACTCAAGAATAATCCGGCGAGGACCAGCGGGATAGTGGTAGCTTCGAATATATATTGCGTGTCAAAATCAATAAACCCGATAATTATCAAGAATCCGGTCAGTATTACGCCTCTCAGCAATGCGAAAGAAACGCCAAAGTTAAGATATAGTAACAGGAAAAGCAAACCTGTCAAAGCCTCAACCAGCGGATATCTAAATGAAATTGCAGTACTGCAGTTTCTGCATTTACCTTTAAGCAGAAAGTAACTCAGCACCGGAATATTATCGTACCACTCTATAGGTTTTTTGCATTTCGGGCAGAAGGAGTTGGGAAACATTATAGATCGTTTTGTGGGAATGCGAAAAATACATACATTAAAAAAACTGCCGAATATTAGGCCGGTTAAGAAAACAATTACAGCTTGAAAAGTCTGCTCTGTCAATTTTCCCCTGTACTATATTGGCTTAGAGAACTTAATTCTCAACATCTATTCACATTATAACAATAAAGCCTATATTCGTCAATCTGAAATCAAGACAGGGTTACTCGTAGCGAAGGGCGTCAATCGGGTTCAGACCGGCAGCTCTGCTTGCAGGGTAAACACCAAAGAAAAGCCCTACAGTTACAGAGAATCCAAAGGAGAGTGCGACGGCACTGAAAGAAAGTTTTGGGGTTATATCCGGAAAAGTGGCAAACACCCTGATAATTATGACGCCAAATATAATACCAAGTATGCCCCCAACAATGCTGATAATGAAAGCTTCCGCAAGAAATTGTGAAAGAACATGAATTTTTTTTGCCCCTATCGCCCTCCTGACGCCTATTTCTCTCGTTCGTTCCGTCACTGACGCAAGCATAATATTCATAATTCCGAGTCCGCCAACAAGCAGCGAAATAAAACCAATTGCGCCCAGTATCATTGACCACATATTAGTACTCTGCTGTATCTGCGCCATCTGCTCTTCCTTGGTATCAAACTTAAAGTCCTCTATATTGAAATGTTTCTTTAAAAGTATGTTGCGGACCTGCTGTATTGCGCCATCCATACGGTCCGTGTCTTTGACCTGGATATTAAGATAAGTTACCGAGTCATTGCCTGTGATACGATTCTGCATTGTTGTGATTGGGATGAAAACCCAGTTATTTTTAAAATCTATCGCGTTTCTTTTGCCAAACCACATCTCATATTTTTTGAGCACGCCTACTACGAGAAAGTACTGCCCTTTGATGTAAATGTATTTGCCAAGTGGTTCCGCGTTCTTGAATAATTCGGAAACTACCCTGGGCCCGAGTACCGCGACTCTCGCGTTCCTGCGCAGGTCAAATCCGTTTACCCCCCTGCCGCGCGCCACCTCATATTTATTGATGGTGAAAAAATCTGGCGTGCCCCCGTAAACGCTGCATTTATACGCGCGCCTTTTATATTCCAGCCGAGTCCACAATTCAACCTCGGGAGAGACCACGGAAAGTGTATCGGCTTTTTCCTTGAGCGCTATGCCGTCTCCGGTAGTGCGCCCTTTTGAACGGTTCAGTTTGAGCCTGTCAGACTGGGGGACTTCCTGGTTAAGCACCGCTACCTTCTCCAGCCCCCCGACCTCTTTCATCCAGTTCATACTGCTCTGCTTGCCGCCGTCAACAATGGAAAAGAGACTGATAAGGGAACCCGTGCCCAGCACTATGCCAAGCATGGTGAGAAACGAACGGAGCTTGTGAGAGAAAAGCTCCTTCAGACCGAGCTTGAGAACGGTAAAAGGAGAGATGAAGTTCAGAAACTCCTCCCGACATTGCCGCCCGGAATCCTTCTTACCTTGGAACGGTCGGTCACTTTCAGGGTTGTACCAAACCCAACGGGCTTAGAGACCGCGACTTTATCTTTCTCGGCGGCCCCTTCCAGTATTTCAATATTAGCGTCATCATAAAGTCCGGGCTTCACGCTCTTTCTTTCATACTGCTCAGGTCCCGTGCAAACATAGAGGACCTGTTCGTTTACGCCGGTCTCATCATCTTTCTCTTCAAAAACTGCCTCTATCGGAAGCACAAGTACATTCTTTCTCTCGTCAAGCTTAATCTCAACAACGGTCTTCATCCCGGGGCGAAGTTCCGGGACCTTGGTTATAACCTCAACTTCGGTATTGAACACATTTATCTTTCCGTCAGAACTCAGTTTTGCCATGGGAGAGATTCTGGTTACTTTGCCCTCTATCTGCTTGTCAGAAAAAGCTTCAACCCTTATCTTGGCGGCAAGCCCCACTTTTATTTTTCCGATATCGACTTCATTTATATCTACACGGACCAGCATCCTGCTCATATCCGCTATCGTCATCATAACTGAGCCGCCGGAGTATTCGGAAAGCCCTGAGGTTACCATATCTCCTTCCTCAACGGATTTATCTATTATCACGCCTGAAGCGGTTGCCCGCACTTCGGAGGACTGATACTGCTCGGCTTCCCTGCCCGGCTGAATAACGGCGAGCAGCTGCCCTTTTTTCACGATATTCCCGTCATCCACAAGAAGCTTCTTAACAGTGCCTGTCACATTTGACTTAACCTTCACGGAACTTAAGGGTTCCAGTTTGCCGACCTCTGACAGTTTTTCTATTATGTCTCCGCGTTTGACTTCTTTGAGTTTTATCTCAACCGGCGAGCTGCCTGACTGGGCCGGGTTTTTCTGCTGGCCGCAGCCGCCCGATAACAACGCCGCTGCGCAAACACAAATAAAAAGCTTCCTAATATTCATTTTACTCCTCTTTGTAAAGCTTGGCTCCCATCGACCTCATAAGATCTGCGGTCTGGGATTTATAGTCATAGATGGACTGGTACCAATTTATCTGCGACGAACTGTAATTAACTTCCGCCCCGACTAATTCAAGGAAGGAAGCAGTCCCCTCCCTGTACTTGCTGCGGGTTATTTCCATACTCTCTTTTGAAAGAAGCACCTGCTGTTCATAAACCGGGACGCTCTTGAATATTCTTTCCAGGTCGTACCATTCAAGATACACTTCTTTGTTTATGAAGCGCTTCAGCGAAGCCGTTTGAATATCTATTACCTGCAGGTCAAGCTTCGCATTATCAGCTTTCAGGGAATTTACCCCGCCGTCAAAGAGAGGATAATTCAGCGAGAGAGTTAGCCCCCAGCCGGAATTCTGGTCAAGCGCCCCCTTATGCGTCCACAAACTGCTGTCTCTCGCGTATTTGTCAAGGTATAAACCGTAAGAAGCGTCAAGGCTCACCGAAGGAAGCAAATTAATCTCCGCCAGTCCCAGGCTGACCGAACTTTCCTCTCTTTGCTTCGCGAGTATAAGCCAGTCCGGTCTGCCGTTGAAAGCAGATGAAAGCGACTGATCAAGGCTCTTTTCATATTTGGCAAACTTCAAATCGTCTTCCGGAATAGTCTCCGCGCCCGGAGCCAAACCAAGCAGCTCGTTCAGCGCTGCTTTTGAGGAAAGCAAAGAGTTCTTCCCGCTGATAACCGCTATATTGCTGTTCGCGAGCTGAATCTGCGCGTCAAGGAAATAACTTTTTGATTTAATCCCCGCCTGATACAGGCTTTCCGTCAACTTAAGGTTCTCTTGTCTCTGCTTTAGGAGGATTTCCGAAACCATCAGGGATTTTTGGGCCTTAAGCACTTCATAGAATGTCTTGATGCAGTTCCACGCGGCATCCTGTTTAGCGCTGGTAAGTTTAAGCTCCGCCTCTTCCTGTTTTTTCATGTAATAGGAACGCCTGGCGGAATCCTTTCCCATATTGAACAGGTTATAGTTCGCCTGTAAAGCAGCCGTATAGTTGTCCGGATAGAAAGTGAAAAGATTTACCGGATTTCCGTTCACATCATAGCCGGCGAGAGTATCATTGAAACTCAATTCGAGTGACGGATAGAATGGAGCACCGTTAATACCCGCGTCATTAACCGCTTTACGCGCTTCCTGCGCAGCCTGTGAAACAGCGGTCGAGGAGGTCAGGGATTTACCGATGCAATCCTTAAGAGAGATTATGCCGGCATTGGGATTGAGCGAGAGAAAAAACACTAAGAGAACCGCACAGGAGGCTGTTTTCATTGTTTTAATTTTACTATATAACGATAAGCAAGTCAACCACGCTAAAAGAAAAGGGACCCCAAAGGGCCCCTTTTACCCTGTATTTATTACACTTACCTGTAGAGTACTTTCGCGCACTCCACCGTATTCTTGATAAGCATCGTCACGGTCAAAGGACCGACGCCTCCGGGAACCGGAGAGATCATTCCGGCCACTTCTTTTGCTTTCTCGAACTCAACGTCGCCTACCGTCTTCATTCTGGGCTTGCCGGTCTTCTCGTCAATAAGTTGTTTCCCGTCCGGACCAATGTTAGGCACTCTGTTTATTCCGATGTCAATTACTATTGCGCCGGGCTTTATCCAGTCACCCTTGACCAACCCCGCCTTTCCGACCGCTACAAATACTATGTCAGCCCTCCTCACATGCGAAGGAGTATCTTTTGTTGCTATGTGGCAGACCGTAGGTGTCGCAGATTCCGTCAGCGACTGCAGCATCAGGAGCAGAATCGGTTTGCCTACTATTTCAGAATGACCTACTATCACAACTTCCTTGCCCTTCAGTTCAACTCCGGTACTCTTCAAAAGCTCTACCGCGCCCATTGCCGTGCAAGGCGCAACTACCTGTTTCCCGAATACCAGCAACCCCATATTGTGAGGGTTTAGTCCTTCTACATCCTTCGAAGGAGATATCTTTACCTGGACATTCCGCGCGTTAATGCCCTGCGGAAGCGGCATCTGGAGTATTATTCCCGTTACCGACTTGTCCTTATTGAGTTCCTCTACAAATTTCAAAAGTTCCGGCTCGGTCGTTGCCGCGGAAAGTTCTTTCAGACTATAAATTAGCCCCATCTCTTCGCAGGCCTTCTTCTGCTGATTGGTATAAACCTTTGAAGAAGGATTCTCGCCGACCTGTACGGCGACGAGCTGCAACGGGCTGCCTTTAGCCTTGAAAGCTTCTATTTCAGCTTTCAATCCTTCCTTGATCTTTTTCGCAACAGCTTCACCGTCTATTATTATTGCGGGCATTATTAGTCCTCCTTTCATCTTGTAATCCAGCTTGCTTAGGAACTCAGATATTATACTTTTTGAGGGCTGCCTATTCAACACCATTATTTACCGGAAAAACAAGGGAGCCCTGCAGAGCAGGGCTCCCTTTTACTCGTATTAGTTTAACGCTTCTTTATTTACACGTAACACTCACAAGAAACTTCGAAATAGGCTTTGGGGTGCAGGCAAGCGGGACACTGTTCCGGCGCGTTCTCGCCGGTATGGATATGACCGCACTTCTTGCACTTCCACTGCACTTTGCCGCTTCTCTTGAAAACCTTTCCTTTCTCTACGTTCTCAAGGAGCGCCCTGTATCTCTTCTCGTGATGCGCTTCTACCGCCGCTATCAGTTTAAAGGCAGCCGCAACATCATTGAAACCTTCCTGCTCGGCTATCTTTGCCGCTTCGGGATAGATTACCTTGGTCTCTTCGTGCTCGCCTTCGGCCGAAGCCTTGAGGTTTTCCGCAGTGGTTCCGACTTTTCCGGCAGGAAACTTCGCCGTTATTTCAAGCGCGCCGCCTTCCAGAAAATTAAAGAACCTTTTCGCGTGCTCTTTTTCGTTCTCCGCGGTATCAAGGAAGATTTCGGATATCTGCTCGTAGCCTTCCTTTTTCGCTTTGGATGCGAAGAAGGTGTACCTGTTCCTTGCCTGTGACTCACCCGCAAATGAAGCCAGCAGGTTTTTCTCTGTTTTAGATCCTTTCAAGCTTGCCATTGTATCCTCCTTTTGAGATCTAATCGCTATAATCTCTTTTCTAATCTGCGTAATTATTTTTATGCTTTCCACAATCCGTGCAGTGTGCAATACTCTCTCGCGGAAACCGCGGAGGCTTTGACGCAGAATATCGCTTCAGGAGCCTGGCCGGGTTTAAGGAATTCCCTGTAGGCCTTGCCGTCGGCTATTAATTCTATCCACTGGATATAGTGCTTGTCTTCCATCGGATGAGCAACGCTTCCGACCTTCACCTTGTAACCTTCTGCCGTTTTTTCAATGACCGGGATATGCTTCTCTTTCGCCGCTTCTACACTGTTTTCGACAAGCAGGTCCATATTCTGGCCGCAGCATACAAGCGTGCCTCCCGCGCCGTTCACAACCTCAACGATATTGCCGCACAAACCACATTTATAGATCCCTAACTGTTTTGCCGCCATAATTTCCTCCTTTTAAACCTTCTCGCTGCTTGTTGATAATTGAAACTTTTCAGGGTTTTAGACGCCGAGTTTCTTCCCTATTCTATAGGCTTCGTCAAGACAGTCCTGCCTTCCAAGTATGGCCCCTTTTCCGTCAACTTTCTTGCAAAAAAGCTCTTCTGCGTATTCGGTATTTACTGTGGCAAAGAAGTTCTTTACAACACCCTTAGCGTTAAGGAAAAATTCGTCTTTCTCGTTTCCCTGGGTAGATAAAAAAGCTCCTTTCTTCCGCATAAGTTGTTCCACGCTGTGGTGCATATACGTTCCCATCCAGTAGCACTGAAACCTGTCTATCATAGCTTTCGTCTGGGACGAAACACTTCCGAAAAATATCGGTGAAGCCACAATTATCACATCAGCAGCAAACACTTTTGGAAAGACGCTCTGCATATCATCTTCTATCTTGCAGTTCCCGTCAGTTCTCGCGTCAGGGCATTCCTGGCAGCCGCGGAAACTTAGTTTATTCAGAAAGAGCTTTTCCGTTTCTGCCCCGGCTGCCGCCGCCCCTTCTAACGCCTTTTCAAGCAGGAGATCGCAGTTTCCCTTAGGGCGCGGACTTCCGTTTATTCCGAGCACTTTCACCTTACGCCTTCTCAAACATATCTTTGCCTACCATACAGAGAGGGCAAACCCAATCATCCGGAAGATCCTCAAAAACGGTTCCCGGAGCTGCCCAGTGTTCAGGATCTCCCTTAGCAGGATCATAAACATAGTCGCAAGCCGCGCATTTATACTTATCCATTATTTGCCTCCGGTCTCACATAAGTAGGCGCGCCCGCCGGAGACTTCCCTTTTTTCACCTGCCTGTAGTACTCATAGGTGAGCGGCTCTTTTGAAGCGTCTATTACTTCGTCATTTACAACTTTGCCTATAAAAATGCTGTGAGTGCCTACATCCGTAACGCTCTGCACCTCGCACTCAAACCAGCCTACGGCCCAGTCAAGCGCAACCGGCGCGCCCGTCTTTCCAAATTTTGACTTTACCGTGGAGAATTTATCAATATCTCTGCCTGATTTAAAACCCCAGGTGCCTATAAAGGTCATAGGCGTGTCTTTGTCAAGGATGGAAACGGAAAATGCGTTGCTTGCCGCGATATAATCGCAGGTCAGGTTATTTTTATTTATGCACACCGCCACTGATTGCGGCTCTGAGGTCACCTGAAAAACAGTGTTCACTATCTGGCCGTTGGACTTCCCGTTATTCGTAGAAGCAACCAGGTAAACACCGTAATTTATTTTTTGAACAGCCTTCATGTTTCTGCTCTCCATCCCCCTCCCGGCCGCCTTTCCGTATTCCGCTGCCGACATGGAGCTTGCGCTGCATCAATATTTTAGGTTTTTTCCTGCCAGAGTAATATGTCATAAATCATATTGCTAATTTATTGCTTCGCCGGCACCTTGTAATCTGCGATAAGGTCGCATTTGACGGAAAGCTCGCCTTCCGCCGTCTGGGTAGCCGTATAATCCTCAGTAAGACCGATTTCGTATTTCTTCTCGTCTATCGTGTATTTCTTGCCGGCCTCGGTTATCTTCCCCTTCACTTCCTTAACAGCTTCGGCTCGCGCGGACATTTTAAATTTATCGAGCGTTTCGTCCTTAAAGAAGAAGTTTATGAACTCGGACTGGGAAGCGTCCTCCGCCTTGTCTATTTTTAGTTTGGAAACCCCTTTTGAGAGTTGTATTTTGGACGAGGAACTATTGTTGGCGTCTGTAAGGATAGTGCTGCTCGCCACTTCCGAACCGTCGCTCTTATCTATCGCGGCGATGGCAGTAGCTCCGTAACTGACAGCCCTGTCAACTATCTCAAATATTTCGCCGATCTTCCTGTCTGACAGTCCGTTCATTATGACTGTTTTGCTGATCAGGTACTTGTATGCGGTTTGCGTTACCGGATTACCGTTTGAGTCTTTCACAACCAGCGAAGTGGGTGTGCCCAGCGTCTGCTGCTTCAGCTGCGCCGACGGCTGGAATATTTTAAAATCGTCCTTCTTCATGCGGTAAAGCGCCGAGAGCCGGCCAATGATAAAACTGATCTTGCCGTCCACATCCGCTTGCGCTGACCGGAGCGAGGTCATTGAACCTGAGGAGACCGCGAGCTTTACATATACACCATCCGGCTTTCCGGTGGCTACTCCCGCCCCGCTGATCTTAAAGGCGGAGAGCGTGCCGTCGGCGCCCTTTTTTACATCTGCCATTGTCTCGTCTTCAGCCGTTTTGTTCAGGAAATCCTGCGCCCCTGCCGTAAAGACCGCTAAAAACAATACTGACAGCACCAATAAAGCACGTTTCATTTTTGTCTCCGTGACGCCTCAGACGTTGAATCTGATTGAAAGTATGTCGCCGTCTTCAACTATATAGTCTTTCCCTTTAAGGTAGACCTTGCCGGTCTCATGCAGTTTCTTCTCGTCGCCTTCGGCCTCTGCCAAATCGCGATATTTCATCACCTCAGCCCTGATAAAACCTTTCTCAAGGTCGGAGTGTATGGCTCCCGCCGCCTGAGGAGCCGAGGAGCCGCGGGGAATGGTCCACTGTTTCACTTCATCAGTGCCGACCCCGAAGAACGAAATCAAGTTCAGCGCCTCTATGCAGGTGCGTTTAAGCGTGTCAACCGCGGGTTCTTTTATGCCGAGTTCCGCGAGGAAGGTATTCCTGTCATCCGCGGATTCAAAAGCCGCTATCTCCGATTCTACCTTTACCGAGACCTGCATCCAGAAGATGCGCTGTTTTTCGTGTTCTTTTTTATAGGACTCAAGCTTCGATGTATTCTTCAAATCCGCCTCCGAAACATTGAGGACCACTATAAGCTCTTTCAGCGTGAGCAGAGGATACGAAACCAGGTATTTCATATCCTCGGGCGTAAGCGTCAAAAGGCGCAGGGGCAGTTCGGCTTCAAGCTGGGCCTTCATCTTCGCGAGCACATCCCTCTCTTTCATCATCTTCTCTTCGCTCGTCCGTTTCAAGGTCTGGTTCAGGCGGTCAAGCCTCTTGTCAATAAAAGCCAGGTCATTGAAGATGAGCTCCGAATTGATCTCGTCTATGTCCCGCTTTGAGTCAACCGACCCGTTTATGTGATAGACAGCTTCATCCTGAAAATCCCGGACAATGTGGCAGAGCACATCGGCTCCATCAAGCGCCTTCAGAACCTCTTCCTTCGCGAACGAACCCTTTTCAAGTTTCGGGATAAACTCCACGTTTAGGCGCGCCCGCGCCTCGCTTTCCGGCTTATACAGTTCAACAAGCTTTTCGAATCTCGGATCTATTATTTCCGCGAGCCCGGAAACCGGCTTGTTCGCGGCCAGTTCATTTTCCGTAAGCTTATGTTTCGTGATAAGTTCAAAGAGCGTCTTCTTGCCTGTCTGTGGCAGTCCAATTATTCCTATCTTCATTTCTCTCCTTTTGCGTTTCCCGTTATTTTCCGAGTTTTGCGAGCAGTTTTATGGTTTCCTCAGCTATTTTTCCGCGGTATTCGTCCTGTTTAAGGTAATCAACTCCCGGAGTATCCTTCTTATGGTTATAAGGAATGTACCCCATTATTAGATTTATCATATTGGAAGCTTCTTTTGTATCTATTCCTTTAGCTTCTGCCTCTTTCATAACTTCGCTTAGTGTGTAAATGTACCTGTAGTCATCCGCTCCCTCGCGTATCCTCTCGAACCTGACGCTTGGGTGGGCTTTCTTATCGTAGTAATAGACCAACCCCTGCTCGCGAGGGTACATTACCCCCGGATCCAGGCACCACGGGCGCACGCCCCTGAAACCGAACTTCCACATATAAAAACCGTGCCCCATCCTCTGGTCAATTCCGACGAAGGTCATCAAAGAAGGCTTTACGCGCAGGCTCTTCTCCCATTCAGGAAACATCTCGCCGTTAAATCCGGTCCAGTCTATTGCGGGAAACCCGGCATGCAGCGCAAACTCCTCGTGCCTGTTGAAAGTGGCAAGCGTCTCAACGCCGGTAGCCTTTATTTCCGAATAGTACTCTTCGATGCTCTTCATAAGTATTGTGAAATCTTTCGTGCCGCCCTCGCCGAAAGTGCTTCCGAGTTCCGTGGAGAGATAAAAAACGGTTCTTAGCCATTTATTCTTATCCGCGTTCGCCTTGACCTTGGTCACCAGCGCGGCTGTTTTGGCATAGGATTCACTGTTAAACATATTCAGCCCGTGCCCGTTTGGTCCGTAGCTGTTCTCAAGACTCAATCCGCCCTGGCAATGCGTGTTTGTATGAATAAATATTCCCGGCAGGCCGGCTTTTTTTGCCAGCTCCATATAGCGGTTCGCCTTAGTGAAATCCTCGCCCTCGGGCGCAAGCGCGTTGGTTATCTCCCCGGTATAATTATGCTCTCTGATGCACCTAAACTCCTCCGCCTGGCGCTCAAAATCCCAGGAACCAGACATTATACCGAGCCAGTTCATCCTGTCGGGAGGCGGATTCCTAAGCTTATAGGAAAGCACCCTTACTTCGACATTAATTTCAGCAGAATTTTTTCCTTCGGGCGCCACATTTATTTTTCCGCGATAGAGCCCGGCAGCTGTCTCTTCAGGAGGATGAACATTGATCCAGACCGCCTTTGGCACCCCGGGCGTCAGAGAAGTTATACTGCAGGTAAGCTCTAAGAGTTCCCCTTTCACGGTAACAAAGGTTGTCCCTACCGGGCGCATAAGCACATTATTAATCTCAAAAGCCGCGGCCGGGAGGATGGCGCCCTCGCTGCTCTTAAATTCCCCGCAGGTTATTTTGATATTCTTAAGCGTTTCAAAAGGGTAGATACCGATAACAAAAGGTTCATATTCTCCGGGTGCCGCAAATAGTTTCAGGCTCTTAACCCCAAACTCCTCCGTTAAAGGAACCGTAGAGGCAGAAATATCAAGGAGGTAATTTCTGGAAAAAAGCGCGAACCCTGAACCTGAAACCGGCGCGCCATTTTCCTCTGCTATATTGACTTTCCCTATCTTCGTTTCAAGTTTGAGACTAGTGTACTTATCCCCGGTGTAACCATCCTGCAGCAGAGCGGCGGAAGACTTTGAAGAGACAAAATCACCGTCGCAAAGCAGCGCCGCCGGTATCAGCACGAACAACAAAGAGAACTTTTTCATCTCACAGCTCCAGTCTTTCAAGCGCTTTCTTGCCCCGAAGCATTGGCAGCGCGAAGGCCGCCGCCTGAACCAGCAGAAAGGCAAGAACAGCGAGACAGGCCCAAAGCAGGCTTTCGGTTCCGGCGAACAAATAAATCCCGCGCGTGTAATACAGATGCATAGGGTAGGCAAGCAGGAATTCCGAGACGCCGATATACCCGATGGCGAATATCATGTAGAGGATGCCTCCGTAACTCGTGGCTATTTCTGCGGTGTTTGCCGCGTCAAATTTCGGAAAAATCGCTCCCATGCCTATCCCCATGGCGGTCAGGCAAACGCTGAAGAAGAGGCCCATAACCGCGGAGATTATTCCAGTGATGATATCTATTTTTACGAATATTGCAGACAAAATCACGAGTATCTCCGAAAGAAAAAGCAGAGGCCAGAAATTTATCCAAAACTTCTCTTTCAGAAACTCCCCGGGCGTCATCGGCGCCATGCGCACCACCCAGAAGCTCTTGCCCTCGATGCTTATTGAAGAAAAAACAAATCTGGCCGCGATTGAGGCAATCACAAACCCGGCGAACCCCATTATGACCAGGAAGAGAACATCCTTGATTATGATGGAATAACCGGCGGGAAGTTTGGAAAGGTCTATCATGGAAATATTTGCGACATAGATAATATTAATCGCGACAATAATCATGAGCTGCGGCCACTGGGTGGAATCCCTGATAAATACCAGGACATCCTTTATCACCATCTCCCTCACCGCGGGAGCCAGCCTTCCTAAGTATTTCCTGTAATCTATCCTGTCAAAAAACTTTTTCCGGTAACGCATGAGCTGGTTTTCAGCGGAATTCCACCAGCCGCGAAGGAAGATATCGCCTGAGACTGAGAGCATCAGCGTGAAACTCACGCCGGCCGCGGCCGCAAGAAAGCCCAGATATTTGAGCGCGTTAAAATAAGCGCCTGAAAGGAAACCAAAGACCGCTTGCGAGGCCCAGAAACTCGGGAGATACGGCGCCGAGGGGGCCTGAAGGGACGCGAGAAAGTCCTTAAAAATCATCTGCTCGTTCGGATTGGTTAGTTTCTCCGGCTGGAGCAGGCGGATGAAAACGAGAAGGGCGCAGACAACGGCTACGCTCAAGAAGACAAAGAAATCCCTTATCCTCTTGGCCGGAAAGATCCTCATCATTAACACGGTTAGCGTCACGCCAAGCGAAGAGACTATAAGCAGGAAGAGGCCCAGAGCGGCGAAACTTGCAAGAAAACCTGCAAGGCCGGACTTTAAAACCGCTGCGTACGCGGCAAAGATAGGCAGTCCCATAAAAAACACCATCCAGGAACTGTTGATGGTGACCTTAGAGAACCTGGAAAGAAAAAGCGCCCGCCTGTTAACCGGCAGAGACAACTGCAAGGACATATCGTCTGAGAGATAATAGGTCGCGATAGAGATAATTATATTGGAAAAGAGCAGCATGAAAAGAAACGTGAGGAAGACCATCGCCAAAAGTTTTTCAATAAGAACGCTGCCGACCCCGGGAATGTTCATAAAGGCCGCAAGCACCCGCCCCAATCCCCTGTACGCCCCGAAAAGAAAGAGAAATCCTATTAACGCGAGTACTGCCCCTCTTATTGCGCCTCTGCTTCCGGCCTTGAAAAATGAGTTCTTGACGGTCCTTGAGGTTATCCTTAGCAGCGCGAGCAGGTCAGCGGTCATTTTTCCCCGCTGATGTAATTAAGCACTCCGGCAAGATCCGGCGCTCCGGTCAAACTGAGGAAGATATCCTCAAGGTTTCTGCTTCCGCTCTTTGAGGACGCGCGCAGTTCTTCCATACTGCCCTTGGCTATAAGACCGGCGTTTTGGATTATGCCTATCGTGTCGCAGAGACTTTCCACTATCTCAAGACTGTGCGTGGAAATAAAGAGGGTCTTTCCGGCCTTTTTCAGATCCAAAAACATTTCTCTTACTATTTTGGCGCTCTTAGGATCAAGCCCGACCATCGGTTCGTCAATGATATAGATTTCCGGATCGTGAAGTATATTGGAAGCCATAACAAGTTTTTGCTTCATTCCGTGGGAGTAGCTCTCTATGAGTTCATCCCCCCACTTGTCTATCTCGAAGAGCGCGAGCAGCTCCGCCGCCTTTCTTTTTGAAGAGGTTTTATCTAACTTGAATACGCCTGCGATAAAATCAAGGAATTCCTTGCCGGTGAGTTTTTCATAGATGTACGGGCGGTCTGGAATGAAGCCGATTATTTTTTTTACGGAGACCGGGTCTTTCTGTATATCAAAACCGCCGACCAGGGCTTCACCGGAGGTGGGCTTCAAAAGGCCTGTCATTATCTTGATTGTAGTGGTCTTTCCCGCTCCGTTTGGGCCGAGAAACCCGAAAATCTCGCCCTTTTTAACGGTAATGGAAAGATTTTCCACAGCGGTGAATTTGCCGTACTTTTTTACCAGGTTTTTTAACTCTATCATATAAAGATTTTAACACCGCCGCAGGGCCAATTCAAGGGGATAAGCTTTTGCTAAAGGAATTATTGAATCGGCTTCTCGATTTTTGACTTGGCGGCGTTGTGCTGTTCGAGAGTTTCGCTGAACTCGTGAGTGCCGTCTCCTTTTGAGACAAAGAATAAATATTTTGTCCCGGCCGGCTCAAGGGCTGCGAGTATTGAGGGCAGGCCCGGGTTACAAATGGGGGCCGGAGGCAGGCCGTAATATTTATAGGTGTTATAGCGGGATTCAACCTCAAGATCGCTTAGACTCAGCCGCGCCTTCCCCTTGACCCTGTCGCCAAGCACAAAAGAAACGGTGGCGCAGGATTCAAGGCGCATCCTGGCTTTCAGTCGGTTCATAAAGACCCCGGCGATGAGAGCCCGCTCGGAGGGTTTCTCGGCCTCTTTTTCCACTATTGAAGCAAGCCGCAGAACGTCGTAAAAACGGATTTTTTTAGCCTCGCACTTTTTGTAAACGCCGTTCTTTTCCATAACCGCTTTGAAATTGGCGTGCATCATCCCGATTATTTCTTCTTCTTTCATATTCACGTTAAAAAGATAGGTCTCCGGGAAAAGATAGCCCTCAAAGTTGTTGCCTTCCAGTTTCTTCTTCCTTACAAGCTCTGGATCGGCGCACTTCTTCAGAAAGGCGGCGTCCGAAGATACATGCTGGGCCGCAAGCAGTCTCGCTATTTGCTTTGTGGAGTAGCCCTCAGGAACGGTTATTTTGTATTGCTTGACCTTGCCGGCAGAGAGCATTGAAATAATCTTCCAGTTGCTCATCGAAGGCGAGAGTTCGTAATCCCCAGCCTTAAACTTTGCCCTGCGAAACGACCTCGCGGCCTTAAAGGAAAATACGTCTCCAATTATTCCTTCTTTTTTCAGGAGCTCGGCAACCTTGCCCGCAGGCATCCCGCGGTCAAGGCTCACCAGTTTAGGCGTGTTGCCCAGGCGGTGCGGAATTAGCGTTATCCACGAGAAAAGAGCGAGTACCGCAAGCAGCGCGAGCAAAAGCTTCTTAAAGTTAGGCGGGATTCCGCCGGCATTACTTTTTGTCATTTTCTTTCCTCTCATTCAGGTATCCCTGAAGTATGTTTGCGGCGGCAAGCTTGTCTATCACCTCATCGCGCCTTTTTCTGCTGACATCCGCGGCAATCAGATCTTCTTTGGCGGAGAAAGTCGTAAACCTCTCGTCATAAGTTTCAATAGGCACGGCTACGGCCGTTTTAAGTTCTTCCAGCCATTCAAGCACCTGCTTTGCCTTAAAAGCTATCTCGCCTTTATTGTTATAGGGCATTCCTACGACAATGAGGCTTACTTCGTACTCTTTAACAACGGCAAGGATGTCCCGAAACGCCGTGGAACGCGGGATTGTCTTTAAAGCGTGAGCGAGCACGCAGCCCTCATCGGTCACGGCCAGCCCCACTCGCTTATCTCCGTAATCTACGCCGAGTATTCTCATAGCTTCCCTGAACGAAAAATTGAAATGACCAGCCACAAGCCGAAGATAGCGGCTACGACAAAACCGATTATTCCGTACACCGGAACATCATAAAGCTTAGGCCCTGCGCCAGAATGTATCACGAGAGCTGAACCCATTACCAGTGCCCCGATGATGAGCCCGAAGGTAATGCGGTTGGAAGCGCGGTCTATTTCGTTTATAAGCGGTTCGAGCCCCACATGTTCGAATTCCATCTTAAGGGTGCCTTTCTTGATTAGCCTTACAATATTAAGTATTTCCGAAGGCAAAGCCCGGAAAAGATTATAAATCGCGGCAGTATGCTTTTCCAGCTCGCGGAGCAGTTTCTTCGCGCTGAGATTGGCCCCAATGTATTTTCTCGCGTGCGGCTTTGCGTTCGAGACAAAATCGAAATCCGGAACTAGATCACGGATAATGCGCTCCACCGTGTACATTGTCTTTGCCAGCAGCGTAAATTCCTTTTCAAACTTAACTCCATAGCTTCTCGCGAGTTCAGAGAGTTCCGAAAGCGCCATACCGATATCTATCTTTTCGAGCGGGAAACCCTTGTAGCGTTCCAGCAAAACTATGGCTTCCTTCTGGAACTCCGGGTTCTCTTCGTACTCGCTCACCAGCCCGACATTCGCAAGTTTTTCAGCAGAAAACTCATCGTCTGCGAAGGAAAGCAGCATAAAGGCAAGGCGCTTCAGCATATATTCATCAAGCCGCCCGGCCATGCCGAAATCCACGATACCCACGGCGCCATCCTTTTTTATTATGATATTTCCGGGATGAGGGTCGGCGTGGAAGAAACCAAGTTCAAATATCATTGTATAGTAAATATCAATCAGGCGTTCCGCAACTTTCCTTTTTTCCGCCTGCGGGGCTTTGGAGCGTATGTAGGAAGATATCTTCATCCCTTCTATATTTTCCATAACTATTACTTTCTTGCCGGAGAAATCGAAATTGATCTTAGGGATGTGGACTGAATTATTCCCTGCGAAAGCTCTTCTGAATCTGTCGGCGTTGCTCACTTCATAGGTAAAATCCAGTTCCTTCTTTATTGCTTTTGAAAATTCATCAACAATTCCGGACGGATTGTAGACTTTAAGTTCCGGAGCGTATTTTTCTATAAGCCGGGCGAGATAAAAAAGTATATCCAGATCCCTCTCGACTTCTTTTTCAATATGCGGTCTCTGAACTTTAGCCACTACGCGCTCTTTAGCGCCTTTAAGCATTGCGGAATGCACCTGCGCGATGGAGGCCGAGGCCACCGGTTTTTCGTCAATACTAAAAAAGACGTCATACAGCGGTTTTTTGTACTCGCTTTCCAGTATTTTTTTGACTTCGGCAAAAGGAAAAGGTTTTACGGAATCCTGCAGTTTTGAAAGTTCCCTCGTGAATTTCAACGGAAGGATGTCTGTCCGCATGCTCATGAGCTGCCCGAACTTCACGAAGGTGGGCCCGAGTTCCTCGCACGCTTTTCTGACTTCCTGTTCCACGAGCCGGTGCTCGCTGTCCTTGAAAATCCTTCTCTTCAAATGGAGAAGATGCCCTAGGTTCAGCTTGTGCACCAGGTAGCCGAGACTATGCCGGGCAAGCACGTTAACAATCTCGCCCAGCCGTCTGACATTATTGCCGGTTCTGCCGATTCTCAAAATAGACATTATTCTCCGGAAGACTCACCATTAACTGCCCTCATTGGCGTACAGAGGGCAGAGGGCTGAAGACCGTAAAATCCCGCTACTATCTCTTCCCTGTTTTCTTTGCTTTCAGCTTCTTTTCAAGCGCTGCAAGGTCTTCGACGGTCGCGAGATGAAGCCTTTTCAGGCCTTTTACGAGCTCCGCTTCGGCTGATTTCGCAACTTCCGCCTGTCTCTTCTTCGCTTTTGCGGCAAAATCTTTGTACATCTTCCTCGCTTTCGCTTCCGGGAGTTCACCTTTCTTCATCACTTCCTTAAGCAGTTTTTGCCCTCTCTCTTCCGCATATGCCGCCAGACCGAAACCGGCGGTCACCAGGTCCTTTAATGTTTTGTTCATATATCCCCCTTGGCGCTGCTCGCGCCTTACGAGCGCAATTCACTTATTCTTCCATATTCAGTATAACCAATCGCCCATATAATGTCTATGCCGGCAGGCGCAAAAGGAAAGGGCGCGCCGTCAAGACGCGCCCTTGTTTTTTTCTGCGTGCTAAATCAGCTGCTCGGTTTTCTTAACTAGCGCGTCAAGGTCATCAACTTTTTTGCAGCCGCCTTGCGCCATATCAGGCCTTCCGCCGCCGCTGCCGCCGGTCAAGTTTGCTATCTCCTTGATAATATTTCCGGCGTTTACCTTATCTGTCAGATCCTTTGTCACCATACAGAGGTACGAAGTCTTCTCTTCATTTGACGCGAAAAGAACGATTACGCCGCTTTGCAATTTATCTCTCAGCTTGTCCCCAATATCTCTCATATCCTTAGCTTCAACGCCTTCAAGCTTGGCGGCGATTACCTTCATGCCCTTTATTTCTTTGGCGCTGCCGGCAAGGTCCGTAGTCTTTACCGCGCCTTCCCCGCGTTTAAGCTTAACTATCTCTTTCTCGAGCGTTTTTATCTCTTCCGCCATCTTTCCGACACGCTCAACCACCTTTGCCGGATCTACCTTAAGGCTGTTCGCGAGTTCGGTAACTATCCTTTCTTTATCTTTGATCAGCTTAAAAGCGCCGACGCCGGAAACCGCTTCAATTCTTCTGATTCCCGAAGCAACGCTGCTCTCTGAGACAATCTTCACGACTCCGATCTTGCCGATATTATTGACATGCGTGCCGCCGCAGAACTCCTTGCTCACGCCTTCTATATTTACGACTCTTACCTTATCTCCGTACTTTTCTCCAAAAAAGGCCAGCGCGCCGGTCTTTTTTGCTTCCGCTGCGTCCAGCTCATCCATCGTGACGTTCAAACTCTCCAGAATCCTTTCATTGACCGCGTTCTCAATCTTGTCCAGTTCATCCTTAGTTACGGACTTAAAATGCGTAAAGTCAAACCTGAAATAGTCCGGCCCGACAAAAGAGCCGGATTGGCGCACGTGATCTCCCAGTACCGCGCGCAGCGCCGCCTGGAGCAGGTGGGTCGCGGTGTGGTTCCTCATTATCGCTTTGCGCCGCCTGACATCAATGGAGGCGGTAACAGCATCTCCCGGGGAAGCAATTCCTTGAAGTATTTTAACCCTGTGAACGAAAACCTTCTGCTGAAATTTCTCCGTGTCTATTACTTCTGCCTCAAATTTATCGCCCAAAATCCTTCCGAAATCGCCCAGCTGACCGCCGGACTCGCCGTAAAAAGGCGTCCGGTCAAGGACCATAAGGACTTCATCGTCTTTCTTCGCGGACTTGAGGGCGGCAGAAGCCGCTATAAGCCCTAGAATCTTGGCTTTGCCCGAGTATCTCTCTTCCCCGGAATAGCCGGTGAAGACTGTCTTCGGGAACTCCGCAAGAATGCCCGGCAGTTCCTTCTCGCCTGAGCCCTTCCAAGCGCCTCTTGCCCGCTCCTGCTGTTCCGCGAGCGCGGCAGTAAAACCTTTTTCGTCGACTTTGAGGTTTCTCTCGGCGGCGATTTCTTTAGTCAGTTCAAGCGGAAAGCCGTAGGTGTCGTGAAGTTTGAAGGCCTCAGCGCCCGGAATCACTCCCTTGCTCTTCGCCATCACTTCTTCCAGCAGATTAATACCCTGGTTCAGCGTTTCGCGGAACCGGTCCTCTTCCTGCTTGATGACATCGGCTATCTGCACCCGGCGCTCGTTCAGTTCCGGATAGGCCTCTTTCATAAGGTCAATAACCGTTCCGGAAAGTTTATAAAGAAAAGAATTATCCTGACCGAGAAGTTTGCCATACCTGACCGCGCGCCTTATAATGCGGCGCAGCACATACCCGCGCCCTTCATTTAACGGGTGAATGCCGTCGCTGATGAGGAAGGTGGAAGCGCGGACGTGGTCAGTGATAATTTTTAGCCAGACATCCCGCTTGGCGTCTTTCTTGTATTCCGAGCCCGTAAGTTTTGCAGCTTCCAAAACTATCGGCTTTATTATGTCTATATCATAATTATTCTTGGTATTCTGAAGTATTGAAGCCAACCGCTCCAGCCCCATCCCGGTATCAACGCCGCGCCTTGCCAGCGGCAGCATAGTTCCGTCAGGCTGCGCGTCAAAACTCGGGAAAACATTGTTCCAGAATTCTTCAAACCTGTCGCAATCGCAGCCGGGTTTGCAATCCGGCTTGCCGCAGCCGAACTCGACCCCAAAATCAATGTAGATCTCGCTGCAAGGCCCGCACGGCCCCGTGCCGCCAACCGGACCCCAAAAATTATCCTTTTTGCCGAGTTTTACAATTCGTTCTTTCGGCAGGCCAATATGCTCGTGCCAGATTTCGCCCGCTTCGTCATCACTTTCAAATATCGTTACCCACAGCAAATCTTTGGGAAGTTTTAAAACATTAACAGAAAAATCCCAGGCGTATTCAATGGCTTCCTTCTTGAAATAATCTCCGAAGGAGAAGTTGCCGAGCATCTCGAAGAAAGTATGATGGCGCGGTGTCAGCCCGACTCTTTCAAGATCCGGAGTCCTGAAACATTTCTGGCAGCTGGTTGCGGTGTTATAGGGAATCGGCCCTTTGGTTACATAAAGCGGCTTAAACTGGACCATTCCAGCCGAGGAAAAAAGGAGCGTCGGATCATTGGACGGAATCAGCGAGTCGCTCGCCACCAAGGTGTGCCCTTTGCTTTTAAAATAATCTATGTATAATTTTCTGATCTCGTTCGTCTTCATTTTTTTCCTTTACCAGCCGGATTTTTTTGCAAAACAACAGAAACTTTTGTTGATTACGCGGATTACTTAAACCGATTACTCAGATTAAACAATGTTTACCTTAATCCGTGTAATCTCTTTTCTAATCAGCGTAATCACTTTTGATATTTTAGCAGTTTACCCGAAAACTCTCAACCTTCATCGTATACCGTTCCGCTCAATACCTTCTTGACCACTTTAATTATTACGTCAATATTATAACCTTTTCTCGCGAGATAACCCTGCAGCCGCCGGGCAGCCGCCGGTTTTTCAAGTCTTTGCAGGCTCCTCATTCTCTTTGAAGCAAGTTCCAGAGCCATCTCGTACTCGTCAACGCCTTCGTAGGCCTTCTCAACCGCGCTCTCTATTATATCCCGGTCTACACCCTTGCGCGCCAGCTTCATCCGGACCAGCCTTTTACCGACGCGGTTAAAGGTCTTGCTGTCTGCGGCAAAAGCCCGGGCATAGCGCCTGTCGTTGAGCCAGCCCTCCTCTTCAAACTCTTTAACTACCGCGCCTATTACTTCCTCTTCGTAAAGCTTGCGCTTCAAGCGGTCAATTATTTCTTTTTTGGTGTAAGATTTTTTGGAGAGCAGCATATAGATATAATTGCGGGCTTTGGGTTTAGGGTCTCGCATTGTAATTTAGGTCCTTCGAGATGAACTCGGCGAGCGCTTCTTCCCACGGCTTCATCGTATCGCCTATGGTGGCCTCCAGCTTTTTATTCAGCAGGGCAGAAAAGAGCGGCCGGGGCGCGGCTGAAATAAGAGTTGCTGACTTTATCGGCGCAATTGAAGCCTGAAGCCCGGCCAGGGCGCAGATCTTCTTAGCCCAGTCAAAGCGCGAGCACCAGCCCTTATTGACCGTATGGTAAATACCCGGTTCCCCCCGGTCAATGAGCCGTTCAATTATTCTCGCCAGCTCAAGAGAATACGTAGGCGAACCTATCATATCGTCCGGCACCGTAATTGGAAGTTTTTTTTCGGCGCGCTCCAGGATTTTTTTGACAAAGTTTATCTTTTGCCTGCCGTAAAGGAGAGCCGTCCTGGCGACCACCGAATTCTTCGCGAGAGCTCTTACCTTCTTTTCACCTTCAAGTTTTGACTTGCCGTAAATGCCGAGAGGATTGACCGTGTCACTTTCAGAATGCGGCTTTCCGTCTAACCCGTCAAAGACATAATCTGTGCTCACATGAACCAGTTTGCAGTTTGGGAGTTCATTCGCGCAGAAGGCTATATTTCCGGCTCCATCTGCATTGACGGCATAAGCCAGCTCAGGATTAGTTTCGCAAGCATCAACATCTGTATAGGCTGAGGCATTAACAACGGCTTCAGGCTTAAAATCCTTAAAGAGCTTTCGGAGGGAAATCAGGTCGGTTATATCCGCTGTCGCGCTGTTTTTTCCTTCAATTTTCAAATCTGAAAGCAGCAGCTCGCGCCCGGAGAATACCCTCGCAAGGTCAAAACCCAGCATCCCTGACGCGCCTAAGATCAAAACTCTCATATAACTCCGCTTTACAAACAGGTTACTTCAATTTCTTCCACCACCATTTATTCTCCAGATACCACTGGACCGTCTTTTCCATCGCGGTCTCAAAATCATAGCGGGGAGTAAAACCAAGACCCTGCGACTTCTTTGAGGAAATTGAATACCTGAAGTCATGGCCGAGCCGGTCCTTAACGTGGGTTATCAACGCTTCCGGCCTGTCTATGAGTTTCAGTATGAGTTTAGTGATATAAATATTCTGCTTTTCGTTGCCGCCGCCGAGGTTATAGACCTCTCCCGGCTTGCCTTTGTGCAGCGCAAGGTCCACGCCCGCGCAATTATCTTCCACATAGATCCAGTCGCGGACATTCTTGCCCTCGCCGTAGACAGGGACCTTAAGCTTCTCAGACGCGTTCGTGATGAAGAGCGGGATGAGTTTCTCGGGATATTGAAAGGGCCCAAAGTTATTTGAACTTCTCGTAATTATTACCGGCATGCCGTAGGTTGTAAAATATGAGAGAGCGAGAAGATCTCCCGCGGCCTTGCTGGAAGAATAGGGGCTGCTTGGAGAAAGTTTATCTGTTTCCTTGAAAGAACCGGTCTTTCTGCTCCCGTAAACCTCGTCAGTGCTTATCTGGAGGAATCTCTTTACTCCCGCCCTCCTCGCCGCTTCTAACAATGTGTAGACGCCGAAATAGTTAGTGCGTATGAAGGCTTCCGGATCGTCAATCGACCGGTCAACATGCGATTCCGCCGCGAAATTCACCACCAGATCAACGCCCTTCATAATCCGGGAAGCGAGTTTAGCGTCACAAATATCGCCCTTCACAAAAGAATAATTCTTGTTTCCGGCCAGTTCCTTCAGATTGTCGAGGTTGCCGGCATAGGTGATTTTGTCAAGGTTGATTACCCTGTATGAAGGATGCTTCTTGAGCACATACCTGACGTAGTTACTGCCTATGAAACCGGCGCCGCCGGTGACAAGGATTTTCATCCGTCCTTCCTCGCCCAGTTGTATTTAATTTTTTTTGTGTGCGCGGGCAGACGGTATTCGTCCGGTTTCTTGTAATTGAAAAGTTCCGTAGGGCAATTGATTATCATGCTCTCGGTCTCGCTGACGCATTTGAAACCGTGAAAGACATTATTTGGTATTTGCAAAAGGATGGGGTTGTGCTCTCCCATATAAAACTCATTTATCTCCCCCTTCGTGGAAGAGCCTTTTCTGGAGTCAAAGAGCACGACCTTTGCCATTCCTTTTATGCAGCAAAAGTTATCGGTCTGTATTTTGTGGTAGTGCCAGGCCTTAACCACCCCGGGATAGGTAGTTGTGATGTACATCTGCCCGAATTTCTTAAACTCCGGATCATCCGAGCGCATTATCTCCATAAGCCTTCCCCTTTCATCCGGGAAAACTTTCAGTCTTTTTACCTTCACCCCGTTTATCATATTGCCAACCTCCGCACCTTACGTTTTACGTTATAAACGTTATGAACGTTAAGAACGTTAAGAACGACCAATTTTATTTTTTATTCGCGCCGTAGAGTGAAACCATCTTATTCGTCTCAAACCAGCCCTCTATCGACGAACCTGCATCCGCCCACCACCCGTCAAGTATATCATAACCCAGCTTGCCTTTCTTGAGGTACATATTATTAAGGTCTGTAATTTCCAACTCGCCCCTCTGAGAGGGTTTGAGCTTCCTTATCAACTTAAAGGCCTCGGCGTCGTACATATAGATGCCCACTACAGCAAAATTTGACGGCGGGTTCTTCGGTTTTTCTATTATGCGTTTAATTTTATCGCCTGAGAACTCCGGCACGCCGTAATGCCTCGGTTCGCTTACTTCCTTAAGCAAAATCATTCCGCCGCTCTTCATTTTCGCGAACTTCTCAACGGATTTTTTAATGCTCCCGCCGATGATATTGTCTCCCAGAATAACAACCACCTTATCATTCTTCGCGAAATGCTCGCAGAGCGAAAGCGCTTCGGCTATGCCTCCCTCGCCTTTCTGGTACGCGTAGTTCATGTGCTTGAGCCCAAAATCCTTGCCGTTTCCGAGAAGCCGCAGGAAATCACCGGCGTTGTTCCCGCCGGTTACTACCATTATATCGTCTATCCCGGCGTTGACCAGCGTCTGCATCGGGTAAAATATCATCGGCTTGTCATAGACAGGCAGCAGATGCTTATTTGTGATATTTGTGAGCGGGGAAAGCCTTGTGCCGAGCCCTCCTGCGAGTATTATTCCTTTCATAACTGCCTCCGGGTTGCTGATTTTACTTTGAAATAACCGTCTTGCTCCTGTATTTCTGCTCGCCTTCAGGCACAAACCACTTCTCTGAATTATAGCCGATGCCTATGGGCGCGGGTTTTATCCCGTGAATTCTCCTGTCAACTGCCGTCAGCGCGTCCGGAACAAAAAGGAAAGCGTAAGGCTGGTCTTCCGCTACGAGCCGGTGGATGCGGTTGTAGATTTCTTTTCTTTTATTTAGGTCAAAAGTCTCCTGCCCTTCAAGCAGCAGACGGTCAACTTCCGGGTTAGAGTAAGAGACAAAGTTATACTCCCCTTCTTTAATCTTTGAGGAATGAAATATGTCGTAGCAGTCGGGATCCAGCGTCAGGCTCCAGCCCAGCACTACCGCGTCAAACTTCTTTTTATCAACATACTCGTTTATAAACACCGGCCACGCAAGGACGCGGAGCTCAACTTTTATGCCGAGTTTTTTTAATTGCGACTGAATGATGGTCGCGACGCTCTCCCTGGCCTTGTTTCCCTGATTTGTCATCAGCATGAAGCTGAACTTTTGTCCGTTTTTTTCCAGAAGTCCGTCTTTCCCTGGCAGCCAGCCCGCCTCTTTCAAAAGTTTCCTTGAAAGTTCAAGGTCGTAGGAATACCCCTTAACAGACTTGTCGCACGCCCAGGAGTCAGGCGGAAAAGGTCCCGTCGCCTCGCTGCCGTACCCGAAAAGAATAAAATCAATTATTTCTTTTCTGTTTATGGCGTGTGAAACCGCTTGCCTTACTTTTTTATCGGAGAAAAATGGAGACTTGTTGTTAAACCCTAAATAAGTGTAAGCAAAAGCCCTGTATTTGTACTTGTTGAACTTTGCTTCAAAATCAGGAGCCGCGGCCTGTTTCTTAAACATATCCGGGGTCAAGGCCATTGAATCTATCCCGCCGGATTTCAGCTCCATAAACTGCACAGACTGATCAGGTATTATCCTGTAGACATAATTATCTATGAAAGCCCTGCCGTCAAAATACGCAGGAAAAGACGAAAGCGTGAGTTCCCTCTGCCGTTTCCAGTCCTTAAAAATATACGGCCCGGTGCCGACCGGAGAATAATTAGCTTTCGCGGTATTCACATCAAGGCCCTGATAAATATGTTTCGGCAGTATACCCATCCCCCATCTTTCAAGAGCCGGGGCAAAGGGTTTGCCGTAAACAACCCTGACCGTGTAGGCGTCTAAAACCTCGAACTTTTTCACCAGTTCAAAAGCGCTTTTGTAAGGGCTCTTTGTCAGCGGGTCAATAAGTTTCTTGAAAGTGAACTCTACATCCGCGGCGGTAAAAGGCGCGCCGTCCTGCCACTGCACATTCTTCCTGAGCTTGAAGGTTATCACCAGACCGTCTTTTGAAACTGTCCAGGATTCCGCGAGGTCTCCCGTGAGCTTCAAGTCCTTATCGTACTTAACCAGTCCGTTGTAGACTCTCTGAATAATGTCATTGCTGGCTGAATCCCCGGAAAGTATGGGATTCAATATTGAAGCGTCTCCGATGGAGGCGTCAACAAAGGTGTCGCCATAAGCCGGCTTTTCTGCTCCAAAAAAAGAAGGCGCACCGCTTCCTTCACGGTACGCCTTCATGTCTTTATTAAGCTTTAAAATCAGAGCTGCAAATCCCGCGACAAGTATCACCGCGGCAGCCGTCAGGACTATGGCTGTGTTTCTTTTCATCCTGCCTTACTTGCCCTTCGGCGTTGACTGCGCCGGCGCTGCCGGTACAGCTGAAGGAGCAGAAGTTCCTTTCGCAGGAGCCGCAGCGGTGCCGGCCTGCTCACTCTGGGCATTCTGCTGGTTCGAAGCGCCGGGCATAGAAGCCCTTGCCTTGTCCTCAGCCGCCATTTCCCTTTGCATCGCGCCTCCGGCAGAACCCAGTTTGGTAGGCAGAGTTGCAAGAAGTATCGAGGTAAGCATAAAAGCTATCGCCAACCCGGTGGTAATCTTCCCGAGCGCCGACTGCCCGCCTGTCGCCCCGAAGAGCGCCTGGCCTGAACCTCCGCCAAAAATCGAGGAGAGGTCGCCTGCTTTGCCTGACTGCAAGAGCACTATCAAAATCAGCAGCACGCAAATCACTACATGTAGTATTGTCAATATCCCGATTATCATCTGTCCTCCGGCCGCCTGAGGCGGCTTTAAACTGTTACTTCTTTTCGAACTTTACTAGTTTAACGAAAGAATCGGCTTCCAGCGCAGCTCCGCCGACCAGCGCGCCGTCAATATCCGGCTCGTTCATAAGGATTGAAACATTGTCCGGCTTAACGCTGCCGCCGTACTGTATACGTACCGCGTCCGCTGTCTTCTGGCTATAGAGTTTCGAGATGAGATCCCTGATGAATTTATGGACTTCCTGCGCCTGCTCTTTACTCGCGGTCTTGCCCGTGCCGATTGCCCAGACAGGTTCGTACGCAATCACCATCTTAAGCATTTCGTCTTCGGTAAAGCCCTTGAGGCCGCCGGTAAGCTGTCTTTTTATGACTTCGTTGGTGACGTTCTTTTCTCTCTCTTCCAGTGTTTCTCCGCAACAGAGTATCGGAAGCATCTCTTCGGAGAGGACTGCCCTTATCTTCCTGTTTATCAGCTCATCAGATTCCTTAAAGATCTGCCTTCTCTCGGAATGGCCGAGGATGACATAAGTGCAGCCCGCTTCCTTCAGCATTGACGGAGAAACTTCACCCGTAAACGCGCCCTTCTTTTCAAAGTAGCAGTTCTGCGCGCCGACCTTAATGTTTGAACCCTTGAGAAACTGATAAACAGAGTAGAGGGCGGTAAACGGAGGGCAAACAACAACCTCCACATCACTCACATCCGCAAGTTTAAAACGGAGGTCCTTTACCAACTCCAGCGACTCCGTGACGTTCTTGTTCATCTTCCAATTTCCTGCGATTATCGGCTTTCTCATTTAGTGTTTCTCCTTTCTACCATTTTTTTTATTTGAGCTATATGAACGGGGGTAGTCCCGCAGCATCCGCCTATAATATTCGCGCCTGCATCTATAAGTTCCTCAACCCGGGAAGCCATTATCTCAGGCGATCCGTCGTAAGTGACCACTCCGTCTTTCATGACCGGAAGCCCGGCGTTCGGTTCGGCAATAATTAACCTGTTCGTGTGTTTCTTTATCGCCCTAACAATTTCTATCATTGAATCAATACCGTAGCCGCAGTTTGCGCCGATAATATCGGCACCCGCGGCTTCCAGTTGTTTAGCCATAGTTTCTGTATCAACGCCCATAACGGTCCGAACATCGCCGTTATTGATCTTAAAGGTCATAAGAGCCATAACCGGCAGCTTAGTTACACTCTTCGCCGCTTTCACGGCGAGCGCAGTCTCTTCTATCGCTATCATCGTCTCGACGATAATAAAATCTGCGCCGGCTCCCGCGAGAATCTTTGCTTGCTCCGAAAAAGCCGCGAACGCCTTTTCAGCGGTCATAGTGCCGTACGGCTCTAGCATCTCGCCGGTGGGGCCGATATCTCCGCCCACATAGACCGGACTGTTTCCCGCAGCCGTCTTCGCGTTTTTTACCCCGGCTTCGTTTATCTCCCTAAGCTTGCCGTCGAGGTTAAACTTCTCAAGTTTCAAGCGGTTCGCGCCGAACGTATTGCTGAGCACCATATCAGCGCCCGCTTCAATATATTTCTTATGTATGCCGGTGACGCTCTCCGGTTTTGTCAGATTCCAAAGCTCCGGGCATTCCCCTGCCGCTAAGCCTTCCGCCTGCAGCATGGTTCCCATAGCGCCGTCGCACAACAGTACCCTGCTCTTTATGGAATCCAGCAGGTCTTTGTTCTTCATTTTTTCTTCCTGAGTTCCTTAAGCAGTTCCGGAAGACACTGTTCAACCTGCTGCCACATCTCCTGCTCGGAGATGCCGGTAGTCCGTCCGTTGACATACTGCTCGTCAACCCACGTCTTAATGAAAGTTACCGCGTGATGGTGCTTGTCAACTTTGCCGTCGCCAACAAGTTCCAGACGGCTGTTAAGCCAGTAGGCTATTCCCGCCACACCCGATTTATCTGTGATACCGACATCAACATGGCGCTTAAGTATTTTGTTCGTGTCAAAAATATTATAGATTTCTTCGTCTTTCATCATGCCGTCGGCGTGGATTCCTGCCTTAGTCACGTTGAAATTAGCCCCTACAAAAGGCTGGTTCTCGGGAATTTTGTATCCGATGTCCTTTTCAAAATATCTGGCGACATCCGTGATGACAGTCGTGTCCATACCGTTGTCAACTCCCCTTATACCGATATACTCAAGCATCAACGCTTCCACCGGACTGTTGCCTGTGCGCTCGCCGATACCCATCAGAGACCCGTTCGCGGCGCAGCAGCCGTAGAACCAGGCCGTCGCGGCGTTTATCACGCCCTTGTAGAAATCATTGTGCCCGTGCCACTCAAGCCACTCGCTCGGAACACCGGCGTGCTTGTGCAGTCCGTAGCAGATGCCCTTCACGCTTCTCGGCATTGAAGCGCCGGGATAAGTTACCCCGTAGCCGAGAGTGTCGCAAGCCCTTATCTTTACGGGAATCTTTGCCTCGCGGGCAAGTTTCATCAGTTCCTGAGCAAAAGGAACAACAAAGCCGTAGAAATCGGCCCTTGTTATATCTTCAAAATGGCAGCGCGGAGAAATCCCGAATTCCAGCGCAGACTTCGCGATGGCAAGATAATCTTCCAGCGCCTGCTTGCGCGTTTTTTTCAATTTTAGGAAGATATGGTAATCCGAGACCGAGGTAAGAATACCCGTCTCTTTCAGCCCCATCTCTTTCACAAGTTTGAAGTCTTCCTTGACAGCGCGTATCCAGCCGGTAATTTCAGGATAGCGCAAACCGAGTTCACGGCACTTGTCAACAGCCTCGCGGTCCTTCTTCGTGTAAAGGAAGAACTCCGTCTGGCGTATCATTCCGTTCTTGCCTGAAAGCTGGCTTAACATCTTGTACAGGTCAACTATCTGCTTAACGCTGAAAGGCGGCAAGCTCTGCTGACCGTCCCGAAAGGTTGTATCTGTGATCCAGATATCTTCGGGCGGTTCCATTGGGACTATTCTGTGGTTAAAAGGAACCTTCGGCACGTCGCCATAGGAAAAGATATTTCTGTAGAGGTTTGGGGTCTCCACATCCTGCAGGTCGTACTTATAGTCGTCCTGCTCTAACGTCCGTTTTTCCTTATTATATCTAAGCATACGGCTCCTTGCGCTAGAATGGGTTTACCCTATAAAAGGGTTACCGATTTGCTATATTATCAAATTTAGGAGGGGTTTTAAAGCACTTTTTGAGTTGGAAAAGCGCATATACCAAATTCGCAACAATCTGCACCAAAGACAAGTTCTAAATGCTAAATTCTAAACAGAAGCAACACGATTCCGCGGTTATTGCTATTTGCCTTATTGCTTTTTGTTTAAAATTTAGTGCTTAGAGCCGCTCCGCGGATTGCTAATTACTAATTAAAGACTCAAAGGTCTGAAGCGCATCGGTCATCTGTCCTCCGTCTTCAGTCTTCTGTCTTCCGTCTTCTGTCTTCAGTCCTCCAGTCATTTAAGCCCTTAAGCATCTAACCATCTAACCATCTAACCATCTAACCATCCAACCATCCAACCATCCAACCTTCCAAACATCCAACCTTCCAACCCTCTGACCTTCCGTCCTCAGTCCTCAGTCCTCTGTCTTCTGTCCTCCGCTATACTGCGCATCATTACTGCCTTACTGAGCATCCGAGCCTCTGACCCGCTGAGCCTCACCTCTCCGCCGTTATCTTTTTCCTTTCGGGGTGAATACCGGCTCAGCAGTTCTGAAAATACACCCCGTGTCGGCTTTAATGTCAATCACCGTGCAATACATCCTGCCGTCGACGGGATTATAGGCAAGCCAGCTGGCCCTGTATTGAGGGGGAATGCCGTCTGTAAAAGCGCTCCAGGTACTCCCGCCGTCAGTCGACCTGGCAAAAACAGGCGTCTTTAGCCAGTCAACGCCGTTACCCGCATACAAGTACCCGTTCGGATCCTTTCTTAAAGCGCCCAGACCTTTCGAAGAACAACCTGAATCGTAAACCAGCTGCCATGTCGCGCCGCGGTCGTTGGTCCTGTAAACACCCTGTATCATCTGATAGAACACATCTCCCTTGTCGTTGAACGCGATGTGCATCGCATCTGCTATCTGCGACCTTAATCCGGTCTTGGTCGGCACATGCTTCCAGGATCGCCCATTGTCAGTTGAAATAAAAACACTATTGCCGTCCACTTCAGACCCCATCCAGCAATCGCCGGTAACCGGATTATATCCAAAACAGAACTCTGCCTGCCCGTGACCGATGCCTTCTCCGGCAAGCGAGCAGGAAACTCCGTGATCCGAGGAATAATACGGCCCCTCTCCCCAGCAAACGCCGAACAAAATATCTCCGTTGGGGAGAAAACCGGCGCCGTCAATGGCAG
The DNA here is from genome assembly GCA_903861835.1 of Candidatus Firestoneibacteriota bacterium. Taxonomy (GTDB): domain Bacteria; phylum Oederibacteriota; class D2-FULL-39-29; order D2-FULL-39-29; family CAIOVX01; genus CAIOVX01. The sequence goes on from CAIOVX010000091.1 coordinate 86,782, forward strand.
TGCGCGGATGCCCCCCCTTGAAGCCTTCGATCTTATTCCAGTTCCTGCCGCCGTCAACGGAACGGTAATAATAGGATACATTCTTTTTGGGAACGGTGCAGTCTATCTGGGACGCAATCAGGTATCCCGTATTCGGGTCGGCCTGGATGGTTGAAGCATGCCATTTATTGCCGGGATTTACGGCAAGGCCTGAGCCGTTAATGGAGGTCCAGGTCTTTCCGAAATCTTTGGAAACAAAAAAACCTGCTTCGGAGGAACAGGTGTAGAGATTACCCGAGACGTCGCATTCAATGCATCTTGTTTTCTTAACGCCGCCGGGAGCAGTCACAGGCTCCCAGATGGCCGCTTTCACGAATAAAGCCGTGAATACAAACAGCATTACAAGTATCGCTCTAGGAATCACCATAAGATTTTTCATTCAGCTCCGGGATATAGTTAAGACCTTAAGCTTCTGCCCTTCTGTCTTCCGTCTTCAGTCTTCTTCCTCCATCCACGCAGGCCCTTAACCATCTAACCATCCAACCATCCAACCCTCCAACCCTCCAACCCTCTAACCTTCCAACCATCCAACCCTCCAACCCTCCAACCCTCCAACCCTCTAACCTTCCAACCCTCATTTCTCAAACCTTCCCGCCACCACCTCATTCTTCATGTCACTCTTAACGCCGTTCACGAGGATATACCCGCCGGTATCTCCTTCAAAGAGCACCTCGTTGCCGTCAATACTCACGCCTATGCCCTTGCCTTTCTGTATAAGCACCGGTTTTTTCTCTCCTGCGGTCGACAGCACATTCAGGAATACATCCTCGGCCTTTCCGACGCCGGGCTTTATCTCCACCCTCCACAAGTCTGCCTCGGGAGTCAGCTTGCTTTCCTTTTCCGGATAATTCTTGCCGCCGTAAGTGTACCCTTCCACCTTGTTTATAACCGACTTTTCAGGCAGCAGCGCGTAGCAGTTCAGCGTTCCTTCTCCGTTCTTTACCGCGAATTCAGCGTTCTTTATTTCCGGCTCATTCTTGCAATGCAGCAGCCAGGTTTTCGCGTAATCCTTGTTCAGCGCCTCAACCCTGTCATAGATCACGAAGATTCCGGGGCGCAAAAACACTATCCGGCGTATATACTTGCTTACTTTCCTGGAACTGTAGGCCTTTGTGCAGTCTCCCGTGAGATACATAAAGCCCGGGGTGTTTTCATAAGCGGTTATCTTGCCGCGGGAGAAAGTTTCCTTTTTGGCTTCCCATTCAGGCAGCGTCCCGACCACAGTCTCCCATTTCTTGGCCTGGCCGCCGTCATTCTCAAGTTCCTTCACGCCGCGGTAATTCTTCCATTCCTCTCCCGGCATTAATACGAGCATGCAGTTGTGAGCGACAGTGCGCGTCAGCCAGTTTACCGCGTGAGGAGAACTCCAGGCGATATATTCCCCGCTCTCGGTCGCCAGCTGTTCTTTGCAGAAAATCTCAAAGTTCCCGGCCTCAAAATGCTGGTGCTGGTTCCAGTAGTCGGAACATTCAAACCTGAACCAGGTTGCGTCATCACCCCAACCGTCCCTTGCGTAGACCTTCCCGATGTCCTTCGTAATGTGAGCCAGAGGGAAGTCAGACAGGCCTTTGGGGGCGTCAGCAGGCCCTCCGTACAGAAAATCAAAAGCCCTCGACATCAGGTTAGAACCCGCGCGGTTCTTGCCCGCCGTGTATTTTGAAAGTTCCGAGCCCCCGAAGTATCTCGCGATAACATTTCTCATATGGCGCGGGTATTCCCTGGCGCCGCTGTAGATATTTGCCCCGTCGCCTTCCATAGGGTAATTCTCGGCGCCGTAATCGGCGAATCCCGGATACGGCTGGAGCAGTTCGAAGGCAAGACGCTGATAAAAGAATTTTTGGCATTTCTTGAACCCGTCATAACCCTCTGCCATCCGCGCGAGTTCAAGCGCCTGTGTCAGGTGCCAGACAGAATGCCTCTGGTACCAGCCGCACTCCGTCCAGCCCCCTCCCGCCCCGTATTTATTGAGGACGGGAATGAGCTTGCTCTCGTAAAGCTCTAAAATGGCTTTGTCCCTGAAAGTTTTTGCTTTCGGGTTGTCATTCCAGGTCGCGTAGGCAATCCTAAGATAGGTAAGCATTTTTGACATCGTAGAATTGTGAAACGCATTCTCGTCGTCGCGGTAGGAATCGTAGGTGGCATTCATCCAGTCAATTATTTTTTTGCGGTTTGAGTCTCCCAGCTCGTTATAAAAAAAGTCAAAGACAAAAGCCGCGTTCGTAAGTTCTATCCAGGTATCCTGATGTTTATTGGAAGGACCTTTGTTTACAAGGTTCATCGTTTCGGCAATAGTTTTATCTATTTTAGACTTGTCCAACCCCTCTACTGCCTGAGTGATACAGCGGAATTCAAGCGCGCTCGCGTTCCGGATCTCGCCGTAAACCCGCGGGTTCTCTTTAGCGAGAGCTTTAAGACGCTCTTTTGAGCCATAAAGGATTGGGTGCTTCCCGAGATCCTTAGACCACGCACCTGTCTCCACAACCGGATTTCCGGCCGGAATTTCCTGGGCAAAGAGCGGTCCGCTGAGAATACAGGCAAACGCGAGAAATTTTAGGACACTCTTAGATTTAAAGAGCATTGAGCCTCCTGTTTACTATTTACTGTCAAATCTGAACGGCACCGCAGACAGGCCTTCCGAACGGCAAAAAGGTTCCTCCGGTAATCCGCTGGTCACTGCGCCCGCAGTTGTACTTTAGGCCTTGTTGCTTGATACAACAATGATACTGGAATGGTCAGCGTCTGCAGCAAAAATAATTTCGGTGTGCAAGCGAAGTCCCTACTTTTCCGCTGCCTCGAGTTCTATTATCTTATTGGCGACTTCCATCTTAAACACTTCCAGTTTCTCAAACGAGATAACCTCCTGCTTTAAAGCCGCGAGCGTGGTCCTGGTATCGGGTATAAGCGCGCCAAAGGACTCGAGCAGTTTTTTTGCAGCTCCTGCTTTTCCGGCGAGTTCAGGATTGGACTTCGCTTTTTCTATGAGTTGTTCAAGCGTCACAACATACCGCCGGTCATCAATCCCCTTTCTCATTGCTTCATAATTCACGGACGGCATAATGTCCTCGGTGTCATTTTCGCAAGGCCCGGTCAGGCACCAGTCAGGATCTCCTCCGTCAAGGTCATTCAAGGGGTCTCCGCTGTATGAATTGAAAGACCACATTTTCAAAGAAGAATAATTATTTTTCCAGGGAAAGAGCCCCGGCTCAAGCCTTGCGTGCAGAATACTTCCGCTGTCTATCCAGACATTGAGGCTGAGTCTTTTTCCATTGCCCAAGAGAAAAGCCTTGTCCAATTCCGGCCACAACGCGTAACTCCAGTTCACATCGGTATGTTGCGCGTAAAGCTTGTAAACATCCGGCCCGTTAAGAGTTTCCACGACTGTAACTCCCTCAATGGTCTTTAGCCACTTGATGAGCGGAGTCAGCTCCCGGCGCCGTTCTTCGCTGTTGCCGGGTTCATCGATTCCAAAATAAAATATTTCCACTTTTTCGCCGTACTTATCCTTAACCTGCTTGTTAAAGCGCTCTATCATCTTGCGCCCTTCGGAAACAAAGACAGGAGAATGCAATTTTGTTTTCAGCGCCGCGGCTATCGCATGCGAGAGCGGCTGCGCGTAGATCAAAAAGCTGCCATTCAGCCCTTTACTTAAAGCCAACTCGGCATCTTCTTCAAACCCCTTAAAATCTATTCCCTCCGCGGACACCTGCAGGTTCCTTAAACCTATATCGTAGCCGTAGACCCCGTGCTCTTTAAGGCTTTTTACGAAATTATCGTTCCTGATATTCGGATCATCAAAAAACCACATATTGAATTTCTTCGGGGAAACGAGTTTTATCGGAAGGACTTCTATTTCTACCGGCACGCTTGCCGCCGCGCTGTTCGCCGGAGCAAACTCTATCGTGCCCTTGTAAAGGCCGGGCTTGGCGTCTTCAGGAATCTTTACGGTTATCCACCACTGGCGCGTCGGGCCGGCCTTTACCGCGCCCCAGAGTATTTTCTCCCCGGCAGGAATATCCATAGTATCCTTCTTCTCCATAAGCCAGGGGTTCAAACGGAAGATATGCGGACCGGTCCTTTTCGGCATATGCCAGACAGTCCGAGCTTCAAAGTTCTCAGGACCTATATTGTCCTTCCCGGAAGAAAGGCCGGAAGAGGAAACCTTTGCCGCTTTAAGATCTTTCAAAGGATAAACCGAGAATGTGAGGGGGATATACTCTCCCGGGCTGCCGAAAGACGCGCATTTCAGCCCGCTCTTTTCGGTAGGCACAGAGTTATGAAATATTTGTGCGGAATAATCATTGGAGAACAGGATGTAACCCCTTTCCTTCTCCCCGGCGGTTGCCGCTCTTATAGTGTCGTTCGCCTCGCGCACATCTTCTACAAATTTACCGGTCTTGAGTATTATCTTTGTGGTTGTGTCCCGATCTTTTCTCTTCTTGTCTATCACTTCCTGTGACACGGCAGCGGAATAAGAAAGGCAGGCGAATGACAGCAGAAGCGCGCAGATCAATACTCTTTTCATTTCAGCTCCTTTTTGAAAAGAGACACTTTCAGTTTATCGGCATCTACAAGAACAGTTTCCTCGGAGAATAGTTTGGCTTCAATTATGCGGGAAGCTCTTATCCAGCACGCTTCCTGAAATGAATCCCCGGACATTACCATCTTACCTTCATATTCCTCGTCTTCCGCGTATTTCTTAAGCTCCCCGACCCAGAGCGGATTAGGGGCGCCGCCGTCAAGGCTGGCGTAGATTCCGAAGATGGTATTGCCGTCGGATGATATGCCTGCCGAAATATAATACATAATTTTGTCCTGCGGCCCGAGGCTGTATTGTTTTAGCTCCTTATCCGCCGTATTCAACAGAAAAAGCCGCCCTCTTTTTATGAACAAAATCTTTGAAAATGCGGCGTCAGCGGTTACGCTCTTGATAAAATCTTCTTCCGCGCCGTCATATAGGGCCGTGGTCTTCCCTGTTGCATTATCCTTCAGTTCTATTTTGGACCCGCTCGCAATAAGCGTCTTACTGCCGCCGGAGTTCTCCTTCGCCGCTGCAGGCAGCGCCAAAACAGCAGAAAACGCGACAAACAGGAAAAAACATTTTATCATCCTTATTCTCCCGGCGGGACTGCCCCGCTTAATGAATTTCTTTACGCACAAAAGTATCTTTCTTTAATACTTCCGGAAACACACCTTCTGTCCTCCACCTTACTGCGCATCCGCGCATCACTTCTGACTTCTGACTTCAGTCTTCCGTCCTTTGTCTTCCGTATTCAGGCCTCTTCATCCATCCACGCAGGCTCTTAATCATCCAAACATCCAACCTTCCAACCAGCCGCCATTCTGTCTTCTTGCCTCATCCCTTGCCGGCCCTTAAACATCCAACCCTCCAACCCTCTGAACCTCCAAATCATTGTTTCAGCAAATCCCCCATTTCCTTTTGCATTTGCGCGTTGAATTCACCGGCGATACCCACCATAAACTTGATGGAGATTATGAGCAGAACAATTCCTATCCAAAACGAGATCCAGACCCAGAGTTTCGCTTTCTTTGAACTGACTTTAGCCTTTTCATGCAAACCAGCATTGAAGAATGCATTTACCTTCAGGCCATATATAAAGGAAACAATCCCGGTTGGAATCAGAGAAAGTATCATGAGTACGGAGAGCCAGATGTAGGTTTTGGGTTTTACAGGTTTTACGGTAAGATTCAGGAGGTCGCTTCCGCAGTACCGGCACTTGATGGCTTCATCCTGGATCTCTTCAGCGCAATACGGGCACTTCTTCATTTGGGCTCCAGAGTTGAAACGGGTCTCCTATTATTGTACCACAATTTCCTCTGGCCGGAAAACTGCGGCAAACATTTATCCTGCAACACATATAGGCGCCCGCGCGTTTCAGCAAAAGAATCCTCTTCCGTTTATTTTTCTGGAGGCCATTTGTGCTCTCTTACCGCCTCGCACATTGCGACATAACCTTCTGCCGGGACGTAATCAGGAATGGAATTACCGCAGCCTATCGCCAGTCCGCGGGCGTTTGACGCCGAATCTATTACTTCATTGACATATTTTTTTATCCTGTCAGGGCTTTCAAGACAGATAATGTTCATATCAATGCCGCCAAAGAGTCCGATTCTGTCTCCGTAAGTATCGGACCATTTCGAGAAAGGAGCTATGGCATCCTCATTTGAATGCTTCGCGTCTATGCCGGCTACCGATATTATTTCGTCCATAACCTCAAATATGCAACCGCAGGAATGAAGCAGGAAAGGCTTGTTATGCTTGTGAACAAGGCTTACTATTTTTTTGTACTCCGGTATTACGAGTTCTCTGATATCCGCGGGATCAAGCAGAGGGCCGCTCTTAAACCCCAGGTCGTCCCCGAACCTGCAAACCGCGTACGAATCAGAGTGCTTTTCAAGAAACTCGGACCAGATCTTAGAGAGCATCTCGCCGGTTCTAGAAAACAACGCCTTGTACGTTTCAGGGTCATCCGCCTTCAGGTAAACGAGGTCCGTGTAAGGCACGAAATCCTGAACGCATTCAAAAATCCCGTTTCCGACACCGCCGACGGCTTTCATCCCATCAGGCAAAGTTTCTTTAAGCGCTTCATAAAACCCAGCCGACTTTTCACGGAACTTCCTAACCGGCTCATTCCAGTCGTAACTCTGCAGGTCCCGCATATTCCGGATAAGCGGCTTGCCTTTCCCTATAAGCCCCTTCCCGCCCTGAATAAACTCCGTGACGCAGCATTCAAAAGGATAGATATCATACCCCAGTTTTATTGAGCAGGCGAAAGCGTTGCGGAGGAACTCCTTGATGTCTTGCTTGTCTCCTGAGATAAGGCCGGCAAACTTCTTATTAATAATATTTTCCTGTACTCGGGCGCTTATTGAGTGGTCATAGATAGGGAGGCGCATCGGCCTTTTATTTCCGGCGGCGTCAAGAATATTTCTGTAATCCGGCGCAAACACTTTTGGCATATGGCCTTCTCCCGGGGACGGTATCGCCTCCCGCGTGTATTATTCAAACCTTTATGGATTTATGCTATTTCATATTATCTATCGCAATAATCAACGCGGCCAGCTTCTCCCTCATTTTGTCAAGTTTTTCGCCGCCGTATTTTTTCAGTGTTTCCTCTCCGACAGTCTCGGCTTCCCTGACATCGCCGTTATCATTTCCAAAAGCGAAAGACTTTATGCTCTCGAGGTAGCGCGCCGCGGCTATTACCTCCGGAGCGGTTTTATTCGCGGCATTTTCCACCTTTTTTGACAGCGTGTAGATATATCTAAAATCATTCACGCCCTCGGAACTTCTCAGCCATCTTAGAGTAGGGATGTAAGGCCCTTCCTTGGAAAGTATTACGGCGTAGTTTACGGGAAATTGCGCCATTGTGTTGAACTTGTCCCCGCTAAAATACCAGAACTGAACGTGTCCTTTCGCGCTTAACTGGAATACCTGAAGCCCGAATTGATACCGGCCGTAGCCGTCATTATACAGATAGACCATATTACCGTTCTTCAGAGTTTCTCTCGTCAGCTTCTCCGAGAGGGATATGCCGTGGGTCATAATCATAGGAGTCTTTGAGCCCTGCTGCCAGTAAAGGGCCCTTTTTGTCTTGTCTTCAAACCTCGGCCCTCCGTCGTCTCTTTCATAGGAAGGAAGAGCCGGCAGCCCCGCCGCCGCATGCAGAGGGAAGAGGTTCTCAAGGTCCCAATAGGTCCTTGCCAGGGGCCTGGCGTTATCAGTGTCAATTTCTCTCGGCTCGTCTATCATTATCTGTATTTCCGGCCAGCCTCCTTTCTGCATCCTCTCTTTTATTTGAACCAACATATCTTTGTAAGCCTTATTAAAGCGCTGATCATAGTATTTACAGCCCATCCTGTCCACTAAATCGTTCGGGAGACCGGTCATTTCTATAATCCATCTCTTATGCCCGTATTTCTTCAACAACTGCGCGTTCTTCTCTATATTGGTGAAGTCAATTTCCACTCCGGCCGGCGTAAACTTAAGCGCGGAGTTTATTTTGCCGTGCATTACATTCATTCCGCGCTCTTTCAGCTCCATAAGCATCTTCTCTAATGTATTTACGTCCTTTGAGCCGAAGTCATAATAATTGAATGAACCAAAATAATACTCATCTGAAAAAGTTTCGAATTTCACAGGAAGTACGTTTACTTCAAGCCCCATTTCCGAAGCCTTCTTGCCGCCTGACACGGAAATTGCGCCCTTGTACTTGCCGGGAACGGCGCCCTCCGGGACTGAGATTATCAGATAAAACAGGCGGGGCGTTTCTTTAAGGCAAACTGCCTCGTTTGCCGGCACTGCGTATTTCCCCTTACATATCCAGCTGATTCCTTCACGATCATAGTCGTATTTCACGGCATTTACCGAAATACTCTGCCCGGAAATAACTTTCCCTTCCGACCCGGTCAAATCACCGGCTATTGCCCTTATTTTCGCTATATCTTCAAGCGGATAGACCCCAAGGACTACTATCCTTTTCTCGCCGGGAGAGGCCGCGCAGTTTATGCCTCCCTTAAGCATGCTTTTTGACGGAACAAAATTGGGATAAATATCATCGGTGCAATTGGATTCAAAAATCGCATAGCCCCTTGACGTATCATTGGCAGAAGGAATAAACTTTTCGGAGAATTCCCTGAAAACTTCATATACTTTTCCGGTGCGCTTCATTAATTTCAGCGTGGTCACCGAGTCTTTCGGCATATCAGCCCTGTAAATATCCATGGCCTTCTTCTCAAGATCTTCCTGCCCGAAGAGGGCTGCCGCAAAACACAACGCAAGTAAAACAAGAATATTCTTTTTCATAACGCCTCCGAAACAAAAAGAAAGTAATTTTTCGCCTGTGCCGCTTCCGGGACCCGCCGCATTATAGCCTTCTGAACCTCGGGAGATACTGCTTCTGCGCCGCCAGCAGTTCCTTCCCCAGCCTTGCGGCCTGATCGATTGAGGTTACGGCCCCGTCAAGCACCAGCGCCTGTATGAACTTATCCCTGCTTCCCTCTATTGCCGACTCAACTATGGTCTCAACCCACTGAAACCTTGTAGCAAGCGTTCCCGCAACTCCCGCAGGAAGGGCCTTCTGAATTATGTGTTTTATTCCGGAAGAATCCACAAAAACAGGAGCTTCTATCACGGCATCATATGGCAGATTCGAAACCCGTCCCGCGTTAGGCAGGTTAGCGGAAAATACGGATACCTTATTTTCCCTGATATTCCGGATGATATCAATTACAACCTCACCGCCCCCTGAATTCTCCATAAATTTTTCGGGAAGAGGGTTTCTTGAGAAAGCTATCTTTCCGTGTTCAGCGAACTCCCTGTCACCCCATTTAATGGTATCTTCGAAACTGTACGCGTCAATACCCAGGGTTCTTCCGAAATATGCCTTTTTCCCTGAGAACATCCTTCCGAAAAACTCGCTAAGATGCCTGTCCCCCGGCACCGGGTAGGCCTTAAAGAGCTTGAAGAGCTGCCAGGCAAGAGGGTTAAGATTGTCTATATTCAAGTCGCTCTTCTTTGCAGTGCCTGCTTCTTCGAATTTCTTCCCGAGTTCCGGGCTTAACTTCGCCATTTCAAGGCGTTTTGCGCCGATAAGCTCCAACTTTGGAAAAATATCTTCCTTGCCCAAAGTCATCCCAGTTATCCAGCACATATGATTGATGCCTACGGCCGAGTAGTTCAGCTCAGCGGCATTCACGCCAAGGAGCGGCGCAAGCCGGCTCACAGCGTTGTGTATCCCGTGGCAGAGCCCCACTATAGGAACCCCTGTCGCTTTCCTGACTGCCCTGCAAATAACGGACATTGGATTTGCATAATTAAAAAACAATGCGCGGGGACAGATATCCGCCGCATCCCGCGCGATATCTATCATCGCTCCGGCCATGCGCAGAGCCCTGGAAGTCCCGCCGGGCATTACGGTATCTCCCACCGGCTGGTAAATACCGAATTTTCTCGGGATGAAAACATCCTTCTCCCAGGCGCGCCTGCCTCCAACACCTATGGTTGTGATAACAACCGTTGCGCCTCTTAAGGCCTTCTTTCGCTCGGTCGTCGCGGAAAGTCTGACAACAGACTTATTCTCGGCTATCATCTTCCTTCCGAGTTCAAATGTCATCTTCAGGGCTTTAGGATCAATATCAACAAGGCAGAGTTCTATCGCCTCTCCATTCCTTATGAAATCTGCAAGAAGCCCGCGTGTGAACACAACGCTCCCCGCCCCAATCAGAACTATTTTCTGGCTCATAGCACTCCTTTCTTCACGCGTATTTCCTTCGACTGCAATAAAAGACTGCGGCCTGAGGGCCGGAGTCTTTTATTTCGGGCCGTGCATAGGAATAAATTAACTTGCCTCTGCAGCCAGTATATTTTATAATTTGACCGGTGTCAATTTAGCGCTGTTGTATAAAATCATCCGAGAATTGCATTTTTTCACGGGGTTAAAATGGCAAGAAATCAGGATTTGGATTTAGGCCTTATTAACAGGCCGCAATATTCTCTCTCCGCAGAGAACCCTGTGCGGCTCAGCCTGACCGGCCACAAAGAGAAGATAACAGCGCGTTTCGATATGCATTTTGAGATAGAGCTCGGCATCCTGGTCTCCGGAAGAATGAAAAGATTTTACCAGAACCACGAAATGGACTTGAAGCCCGGAGATGTTTGGGCCTGCGGGATGTGGGAGCCGCACGGATTCAGCGTTAAGAAACTGCCCTGCAAGGTGATAGTGTTTACAGTCTACCCGCAACTGATCCTCGGCGCTAATTTCGAGGAACTCCCTGACTTCAAGCCAATTTCTTTCTTCACTGCGCCTCCTAAAAGAAGGCTCAGGCTGAACAAGGAAGAGCGGATTAAAGCACTGGGGCTGGGTAAACGCCTCGAGAATGCCTATAATTGCAAAGGCATGGAAAGGACCGCCCTTCTTCGTGTATGCCTGTATGATCTTCTGCTCATCATGTACGCGGCCAGGTCCAAAAGAAAGCAGAACATTGAGACCGCAGATCCCGGCTCAATAACTCTAATAAACGGCGCCATACAACTGGTATTGGATTCAAAGAAGCTTGTTGCCGAAGAGAAAGCCGCGAGAAGATGCGGATTAAGCAAAAACAGCTTTAATGCACTCTTCAAAAGAACCACAGGCTTGAGTTTTTATAAGTTTGCGCTGAAGTACAGGCTGAGCAATGTCGCCGGCCGCCTGCTCAGGACCAACGACCCGTTGAAAGCCATCGCGGCGGACTGGGGCTTCTTTGACGCGAGCCATTTACACCGGCTCTTCGTGCAGAACTACGGCTGTTCCCCGGGAGAGTACAAGAAAATACATTCCTGATAGGCGGCTCTAACAGGTCTCCTTGCTGAAATCATGGAGGTTGTTCCGCTGACGTCTTCAGGAATACTGATTATTTCCCTTACCTTAATTTCTTCTTTTTTTTCAGTGGCTTCTCGGGCGCGTTCTTGTGAATATCAAAAAGCGGCTGCATGCTCGCAAAGCTGATGAAATCCTGCGCAGGTTTCGGCTCAACCTTTGTTTTACTAACCTTCTTCTTCATAGCGCACCGCTCCTATGAGAGTTCCCGATTCTTACAGGTATTATATAACTATATTTCAAATATGCAAAGAAGCCTTCTTTCGGAGCTTCAAACACCATATAACAGGTTACTGTTCAGCGCCACAACCCCGGAGCTAGAATGTAGCTGATATCCCTGCCGTCGGAGCAACGCCAAGCTTCAAACCGACAATGCCGGTGTCTTTCTCGGCGAGAAAGATATAGAGCTCCCCGCCGATGTTAAGATTGACATTCGAAGTAACGGCTAATTTCAGACCCGCGCCGAGGTCAATCGCGGCTGTGACCGTCTTTCCCTCCAACCCGGCATAGATATACGAGGGCAGAGTGGATACAATGCTCGTCTTGAAATCCTGGTAGAACGCGCCTACGCCGCCCGATACATAGAACATATCCGTGAGGTGATGGTAATAGTCCAGTTTTACGAGCACAACTGTGGAACTGACAGACTCAGCTGCCGTGTTCAAACCGCTTGTGTAGGAGTTTATCTGCTTGTTAGTCGTAAACGAGCCGATAGTGACCTTTATGCCCGGGTGAAATTGCGTGAATTCGCCGAAGGAGATATCCGCCTGCCAGCCGTAGCCGTCAAAAACTATGTTGCTATTCCAGGGGGCAAACGCTCCGGAGGTAAAGAGCGCCGTGCCGTAAACGGAACTGAAAGAATAGTAGCCGTAGGAGAATCCCGCGCCGATTTTCTTGAAGGCGTCCAGGTTCAGGGGTTGTTCATTGCCGGGAAGAGCGGGAGCGTCACCTGCGGATGAAGACTGGTAATCATCCGTATCAATTTCTTCAAACTTAATCTCGTTCCCGTACTCATCAAAGTATTTTTTGACCTTGCGGGTGATCTCTTTCTTTACTTCTACAGGAGGCTTGCCCTGTTCTTGTATCACCATCGTCCGGAATACTCCCGTCCCCTCTTCCACCCAGACCGCTTTGATATGCCTGTGGTGCGCGTCAAGCTGGGAAGCGGCAAAAAGCACCAACAACGCGGCCGAAACGGACAGAATGTTTAGTTTCATTATTCCTCCGGGAAACTTTAGGCCTTTCCAAAGTATGCAATAATTCCGGTCAATATGAATCTTACGGCAATAGCCGCAAGCAGGATGTACATAACCTTCGCGAACACTTTTGAGCCGAGGTCACCGATAATCTTGTAGATTGGAGCGGATAAACGGAGCGTAGCCCAGAGCAGGAGCGAGTTAATGGCGATGATGAGCGCGGCGATAAACCACGGCTGGCGCTGAAATATCAGGAGTGAGGTGACGATGGAGCCCGGCCCGACCAGAAGCGGAAAGGCCAACGGAACTGCGGAGAGCTCTGCCGTGGAAACGCCGTGATGCTCGTTCTTTCCCTGATTCTTAATGATGCTGATGACGGATATGCAGAGAAGGACAATTCCACCGGCTATTTTGAGGTCGTTGAGCGTGATTTTAAACACTTTCTCAAGTATTACCTGGCCAAAAAATGAGAAGGCTAACAGTATTGCGGCGCCGGTCAGTGCCGTCGTTGTCGCGGCATGATGCCTCGTCTTTGAATCGTGGTTCTTGGTTATCTCAAGAAAGAATGGTATACCCGAAATGGGGTTTACGATTGCGAAAAGTGTTACTGTATCTTCGATTATGCTTCTCCAGTCCATTATGACTCCTTTTGAAATGTGTTAATTCATTCTATCAAACCCGAGGGGTTTTTCAAGTGGAAATACCCTGTTATCTTCGTTATAATGGGACTTCCTCAGGAGGAAAAATGGCATATAACATAACATTGATAAAAGGCGACGGAATAGGGCCGGAACTCGCGCAGGCGGCAAAGATGTGCGTGGAAGCGACCGGCGTAAAGGTAGTCTGGGATGAGGTTGAAGCAGGAATAGATGTGATGGCAAAAGAGGGCACTCCCCTCCCGGAAAGAACCATAGAATCCGTCCGTAAAAACAAGCTGGCGCTCAAGGCGCCTGTTACCACGCCGGTCGGCACGGGATTTCGAAGCGTGAATGTGGCGCTCAGGCAGGTGCTCGGCCTTTACGCTTGCGTGCGCCCCTGTAAATCCTACGAGGGCGTTCGTTCCAAGTACAGGAATATTGACCTCGTTATAGTGCGCGAGAATACCGAGGACCTTTACGCCGGAATTGAATTCAAACAGGGCGAAGAAAAGACGAAGAAACTGATTGACGAGATTTCGGCTCTCGGCGGCAAGAAGATACTGCCGGATTCCGGCATCAGCATCAAACCTATTTCAATCCAGGGCACCGAAAAAATAGTTACTTACGCTTTTGAATACGCGCGCAAGCATAAAAGGAAGAAGGTCAGCGCCGTTCACAAAGCTAATATCATGAAGTTTACCGACGGGCTCTTTCTGGAAGTTGCCCGCAATGTTGCGAAGAAATACACTGATATAGAGTTTAATGATGTCATCGTCGACAATATGTGCATGCAGCTGGTGCAAAAACCGGAACTCTATGATGTTCTTGTCCTTCCCAACCTCTACGGCGATATTATTTCAGATCTTTGCGCGGGGCTTGTAGGCGGTCTTGGCGTGGCGCCGGGAGCGAATATCGGAGCTGATTCGGCTGTCTTTGAAGCAACCCACGGCAGCGCTCCAAAATACAAGGGCTTAAACAAGGTAAATCCTACCGCGCTCATACTCTCTTCCGTGCTTATGCTTGAACATATGGGAGAACTTGAAGCGGCGCGCAAGCTGGAAGCCGCGGTCGCAGCCGTAATAAAAGAAGGCAAGCGCGTGACCTATGATATGAAACCGGACAGGAACGATCCGACGGCGGTTGGGACCAGGGAGATGGCTGAGGAAATAGCGATAAAGGCAAATTCTAAATTCTAAATTCGAAACCCAAAGGAGTTGTTATGAAGAGGGCTAAGGTAGCTGTTATAGGCGCAGGGCAGGTAGGCGGCATAGTAGCGTTTCAGATTGCTCAGAAAGAGCTCGCCGATGTGGTATTGGTTGACATCGTAGAAGGAATGCCTCAGGGAAAAGCCCTGGATATGAGCCAGACAGCGGGAGTTGAGCATTTTGACGCAAAGGTAACCGGCACGAACAATTATGCCGATATAAAAGAGAGCGACATCGTAGTCATCACAGCCGGTGTTGCCAGGAAACCCGGAATGACTCGCGAAGACCTCCTTAAGATCAACACGGATATAGTAAAAAAAGCCGCTGAGTCGGTAAAACTCTACGCTCCGGAAGCTTTTATAATATCTGTAACTAACCCGCTGGATATTATGACCCAGCTGGTCTATAAAACTACCGGCTTCAAGAAGAATAAAGTGCTTGGAATGGCCGGAGTTCTTGATTCCGCGCGATTTGCATTATTTATTGCCGAGGAACTCAAGGTTTCAATAAAAGACGTCTTTCCGATGCTGCTCGGCAGCCACGGAGACACGATGGTTCCTCTCCCCCGCTATACTACGGTCTCCGGTATCCCACTTACCGAACTTCTTCCCGCTGAAAAGATAGCGAAGCTTTCGGAAAGGGCAAGGAACGGCGGTGCTGAAATCGTGGGGCTGCTTAAGACCGGAAGCGCGTATTTTGCCCCTGGCAGCTCGGCAGTCGCGATGGTTGAAAGCATTCTTAAGGACCAAAAGCGCATCCTCCCATCCTGTGTATACCTTGAAGGTGAGTACGGAATAAAGGGCGTCTTCATCGGGGTACCGGTAAAGATTGGCAAGAACGGCGTTGAGCAAATTATTGAACTTAAACTGAATGCCGAAGAACTCGCGCTGCTGAAAAAGTCGGCGGCAGCGGTGGCAAAGGGAGTTGCGGAGCTGGGAATATAACTTCGTTTGTTTTCACGGATTACGAAATGCAATTACGCAGATTACACCATTATCTAATCTCCGTAATCTGTTTTCCAAATCTGCGTAATCAAGAGATCCTTTTTTTCCACAAGAGGCAATTATGATCACATCCAAACAAATATCGTCTGCGGTAAGCGGCCTCTGCATTGATGCCAATCTGAAACTGCGGCCTGATGTCGTCAAAGCTCTCAAGGATTCCCTGAGGAAAGAAACCTCTTTGAAAAGCAGGAATCTCCTTTCAATCCTCCTCGAGAACTGCGCCATCGCAAAAAGCGAAAAAATACCACTCTGCCAGGATACGGGAATGACCGTGGTTTTCGCTGAGGTCGGGCAGGACGCAAGGATACAGGGAGATCTAACGACGGCGATAAATAAAGGAGTCGCGACCGGCTATAAAGAAGGTTTCCTTCGAAAATCAATAGTGGCGGACCCTCTCCTCAGGAAAAACACCGGCACAAATACCCCTGCGATGATCTATTATGACATCGTCCCGGGCAAGAAACTAAAACTTACAGTGCTCCCTAAGGGCTTTGGCTCTGAAAATAAGTCAAAACTTTATATGCTCAACCCGACGGCGGGATATGACGCTGTCGTGAACTCAATACTCAAGGCGATCAAGGAAGCAGGGCCTGACGCCTGCCCTCCCTATGTGGTTGGTGTCGGAATAGGCGGAGACGCGGCGAAGGCCTGTTACCTCGCGAAGAAAGCGCTGACTAAACCTGTAACTTTCCTTTCGGATAAAGCTCATTTCAGGAAGCTGGCGAAAGAATTGCTCGCGAAAGGAAACAAACTGAATATCGGCCCGCTCGGGGCCGGAGGCAAGACTACTCTCCTCGGCGTAAATATACTTTCTATGGCCACACATATCGCTGGCTTACCGGTGGCGGTGAATATAAGCTGTCATTCTTTGCGCTCCGCGCATAAAAACTTGCAAAGTTCGTAACGTTCTTAACGTTTGTAACGTAAACCATGAACAAACACTTATGAAAACCATACAATTGCCCATAGATGAGAAGACCATCAAAACCCTTAAAGCGGGGGAGATGGCCCTACTGTCAGGCAAGCTTATAACGGGAAGAGACCAGGCGCATCTTAGATTTGCCGGGGCGATAAAAAAGGGCAAGAAACTCCCCGTGAACATAAAAGGACAAACCATTTATTATGTCGGACCGACGCCGGCGAAAGCAGGCGAAGTTATCGGCTCCTGCGGACCGACTACCAGCAGAAGAATGGATGCCTTCTCTCCTCTCCTTATAAAAAAAGGTCTGACTACTATGATAGGCAAGGGCGGCAGGAGCAAGGAGACAATTGCGGCAATAAAGAAACATAAAGGCATCTACTTTATGACCCTCGGCGGCGCGGGAGCATATCTCTCGAAACGCGTAATATCGGCAAAAGTCATCGCCTACCCGGAACTCGGGCCCGAAGCGGTATTTGAACTTGAGGTGCGGGACTTTCCGGTCATTACCGCAATAGACAGTAAAGGTAAAAACATTTTTTAACAACTAAGCGAGTGAGGAAACCATGAAGATTCCCTGGAACCGCGTCAAGATAGTGGCAACAGCCGGACCCGCGAGCAACAACTATGAAATTCTGAAAGCAATGATTTGCTCGGGCCTTGACATAGTCCGCATTAACTTCTCACACGGCAAGCACGCCGAGTACAGAAAGACCATTTCGCTCGTCAGGAAAATAGAAACAGAACTCGGGCGCCCTATCGGGATTCTCGCGGATATGCCGGGCCCCAAACTCAGGGTCAGAGGCCTTCCGGGCGGCATTCCTATAGAAGCGGCAACAGGCAGCCTGGTTAAGATTTCAAGCGGAAAGATATCTCTGCCAAATGAGCTAAACATCTCACATCCGGTCCTGCTGAAAGCGCTGAGACCGGGCGCCATGATCTTTATTTCAGACGGCAAGATACGGATTAAGGTTCTGAAAGCGGATAGGCGCTCCGCGCTTTGCAAAGTGGTCGCCGGCGGGCAGATAAAACTTGGCGCGGGCCTGAATTTTCCTGACATCGACCTTCCCATTCCCTCGGTTACATCAGAGGACTACAAGAATATTAAGTTCTGCGCGGCGCTTGGCGTTGATTTTATAGGCCTTTCTTTCGTAAAGAACGCGAGCGATGTAAAAAGAGTAAAATCCTTCATAAAAAACTTCGCGCACAAACCTTTCCTTATCTCAAAGATCGAACGGCGTTTTGCCATTGATAATCTTAAGGAGATAATTGAAGCGACCGACGGAGTAATGGTGGCCAGAGGAGACCTTGGCGTGGAGATGCCGATTGAGCGCATTTCAATCATGCAAAAGGATATTATCCGCAAATGCAACGCCGCGGGTAAACCGGTTATCACCGCCACACAAATGCTTGAATCAATGATAGAAAACCCCTCACCGACCAGAGCCGAGGTTTCCGATGTCGCAAACGCTATTTTTGACGGAACTGACGCGATAATGCTCTCCGGTGAAACGGCCATTGGTAAATACCCGGTAGAATCCGTGCTAATGATGGAAAAGATTGCCGCTCAGGTAGAGAGGAAGTACGAATTTGATGTTCATACACGCGAGGCTGACAAAAGGGATATTACCGACATTATCAGCCAGAGCGTGGCTGACATCGCCATGGATTATTCCGTCACCGCAATTGTCATTCCGACTCTCTCCGGCAAGACCGCGAGGGTAGTTTCCAGACACCGCCCCTCCGCAATGATTATCGCGCTTGCGGCCGGGAGAGAGGTTCAAAGACAACTCACGATATCGTGGGGCGTATATCCCGTGCTTTCGGCAAGACAGCACCCGTCTATTGTTATGGATACAGCTTCAAAGTTCATAAAATCCTCGAAACTCTTTAAGAAAGGCGACAGAGTGATAATAGCGGCGGGGACGATAGATAAGGGAGGGGATCTCAGTAATATTATAAAAATAGCACAGGTCTAAAAGTTTTTAAGGTTCATAAGGTTTATAAAGTTTATAAGGTAAGCGCAAACGCAAAACCCCGGTAAAGACCGGGGTTTTGCGTTACTATTGACTGCTAAAAGTTACTCGCCGGCGCGGAACGGGGAGGCAGGCATTCCGTCCTTGTTGAAAAGATTCACGTCCGGGCAATTCGCCCAGCCGTACTTGACGCCGGCCGGCGAAGAGACTTTATCGCAGGTAAGTATAACCGAGTCGCCGGAAACTTTAGCATCTGCGGGGAAATAGATCTTATTCCTTCCCGCGACCGCAAAACCCTTCAACTTCTCTCCCTTAACAACCAGCCCGTTTTCGGCGTGTTTGAACTTTACGGTCAGCGTTCCTCCGGTAACCTTTAATGAATCAAATATTGGGCTGCAGTAGTCAGGGACAATTTTCTTGTACTTAACCACAAGCGCGGCCTTCGCAAGCCGCTCGCCGATAGGCAGTTTGTCTACGGGATGCGCGGTGTTTGTGTCCTCGTTATCTATAGCCGAGACCATGGCCGTGTTCGGCAAGGAAAGCGCGGCCATCTGGGCTTCGCGCGCTTCCGCGTACTGGCTTGTCCTGTTCGGATCCGCGGTCTTCTGCCCGACGCTCGCAAGCTGGACAAAGAGGAACGGCAGGTCAGCTATGGAAAATTCCTTTCTCAAGGTTTTTACCAGGGCTATATTTTCTTTGGCAAAATCCTGCCCCTGGCTGTTGAAGTAAACATCCTTTGCCACATTGGATTCACCCTGATACCAGAGCACGCCGGCAACAGCCAGAGGCAGCAGCGGTGAAACTCTGCAGTGGTAAATGCCGCCGAACGCAAGTTCCGGGGGAATAATCGGATTTGGAGGATACTTATTCCTCTTATCTTCGGGAGCGTTCTTCCAATCGGCGTATTTTTTATCGTAGTCCGCCTTGGAAGCGTCATAAGCTTTTTCCGCGGCTGCTATTTTTTCCGCCCATCCGGGAAGGTCAGCATTATTATCAAAAGCGCTTCTGGGCAGCCATTGTTCAATGGTTGTGCCGCCGCAGCCCTCGTCTATCAAGCCTACCGGTACTTTTAATTCTTTATTTAGATACCTGCCGAAGAAATAACCGATGGCAGTGCAATCACCGCCAAACTTTGGATCAAACGCAACCCACTGGCTTATATTCTGAAAATCTTCCTGCGGTTTGCCGGCTGCAGGACCGCGGGTCAGGAAGAACCTTATTTGTGGATTATTCGCGTTCTTTACTTCTTCCGCCCCATTCTTGGCAAGCCGCATGACCCAGGCCATATTACTCTGTCCGGCGCAGACCCAAAGCTCGCCGACTAAGATATTCTTTACTTTTAGAGTGTTCGTCCCGGTAACGGTGAGTTCCAGCGCCCTCTCGCTTCCCTTCATAGCTGGCAGCTCGCATTGCCAGGAACCGGAATCCAAAGCGGTGGTCTTCGCCGTATTTCCGTCCAGGGAAACGCTTACGCGCTCCCTCTTGTCGGCCCAACCCCAGACTTTAAACTTCACGCCCTGCTGTATTACCATATTGTCGCTGAGCAATCTCGGGAGGCGTACTTTTGCTTGAAGCGGAAAGAAATTTGAAAATACCACAAAGGCAAGAATAATGAAAAGTGCTCTGCGCATATTACCTCCGAATCATCAGAACAGCTTTATTCTCTTTACCGGAATTCTTTTCACCTCTATTTCATCAGTTTCAAGTATCAGCGCCAGAAGCTTGAAAATATTGCTCGGTCCGGGCCGGTTAAGTCTCACACCTATATAGAGTTTGCCGTCCTTGGCTTCCATTTTATCTATCGTTTCCGGGAGCTTAGTTCCCTCCCTTACCTTAAAACCTGCAATATCGGCTTCATAGACGGCGTAGGAGAATTCGCTTTTTATTACCGCCGGGATCTTTTCCGCCGAGATTATCCGTATTCCCTCCGGAGAAGCTTTCTTCAGCGCCGCTTCAACCGCGGGCCTGTCAAAGCTGCCGTAAAGTTCAAAATCAAAACTTTCCGCTTCACTTGAAACCCCCACGGAGAGCGCAGGCGAGAACGCAGTTTTTACATGGGGATTGAAACCGTCCGAGAAAACCACGCTCAGTCCGGTCCTCATCAATATATGATGAACGGTGTTTAAGGCATCGAGATGCGAGATGAACTTTGCCCGTTCCGTTTTGGCGTACTTCACGCGTATTTTAATTGCCGCTCCCGCCGGAGTTCTCGTATGCCTCGGTTCTTCAATGCCTTCCGGGAGAGAAACCGGCTTGCATTCGTTTTCAAGACCGCAGTTATTGCAGCCTTCTTTCGCGCAATTTGGCGTTGTCTCGGCCCGCTTGGCCTTCTCGTTCTCTTCCTTCAGAAATTCTTTTCTTACACCTGTGTCAAGGAGGTCCCAAGGCAGAACTTCTTCATAGCCTCTTTCCCTGTTGGCGTAGAACGCCGGATCCAGCCCGTTCTCTTTGAAAGCCTCCGCATAGCGGGAAGCCGAGAAGAGTTCGTGCCAGGCGTCAAACCTCGCGCCTTTATTGTAAGCCGAAAGCAGCACTCCCGAAAGACGCCTATCTCCGCGGGCAAAAGCCCCTTCAAGCGCCGAAAGATCAACACTGTGCCATTTAATCCACTTGGGATTCACTACCTTGCGAAGTATATCTATCTTCTGTTTAAAGCTCTGCTCGGTGTCCTGGGCCATCCACTGGAACGGAGTGTGGGGCTTGGGCACAAAGAAGGCAACATTAACCGTAAGCCCCCTGAATCTTTTGTTCTGCAGGCGCCCGAGCTGGTTTATTTTTTTCGCCAGATCCCCTATAGCCGTGATATCTGATTCGGTTTCGCCCGGAAGTCCAAGCATAAAGTACATCTTTATGTTCTCCCAGCCGCCCGCAAACGCCTTTTCGGCGGCAGAAAGCACTTCGGCCTCGGATATAGGCTTATTTATCGCAGCACGCAGTTTCTCGGTTGCCGCTTCCAGCGCGAAAGTCAGCGTGGACCTTCTTACTTTAGAAAGTTTTGCGGCGATGCTTGCCGAGAAAGCGTCAATCCTCGAAGAAGGCAGAGCTATTGAGACATGCTTCCCGGAGAATTCGCTCTCAACAGCAGTTGCCAGCGGTTCAATGCCGGAATGGTCTGTTGAAGAAAGTGAGGACAGTGAAATCTCGTTATAACCCGTATCGGCCTGCGAGGCCCGGGTAAGTTCCATTAGTTTATTGACGCTTCTCTCTCTGACCGGCCGTGTGGACATTCCGCTGACGCAGAACCTGCAGCCGCGGGCGCAGCCCCGCATTATCTCAAGGGTCACGCGGTCCTGCACCACATTCATATACGGAACGATAGGCGAAACAGGGAAATAAGCTTTATCAAGATCCCTCACCCAGGTCTTTCTGACACGGTCCGGCGCCGCTTTCTCGTTCTTTCCGTAGCTTTTTACCGTACCGTCAGCCGCATATTCAGGAGAATAGAAGGACGGAACGTAAACGCCTTCAATTGTGCAGGCCAGTTTTAGGAACTCTTTCTTTGAGAGTTTTTCCTTTTTTTTCTTCTCGAGCAGAGCCGCCAGAGCGACTATGCTCTCCTCTCCGTCGCCTACTACAAAAAGGTCGAAGAAATCCGCGAGCGGTTCGGGATTGAACGCCGAAGGGCCGCCGCCAAGAATAACCGGATCCTCCTCCTTTCTTTTTGAAGCAAGGAACTCAAGCCCCGAAAGGTCCAGGAGCTGCAGCACATTGGTGAAAGTCATTTCGTACTGGAGCGTTATTCCGATACAGTCAAATTCTTTTGCGGGCGTAAAAGTTTCAAGGGAGTAGAGCGGCACGCCATGCTCGCGCATTATTTTTTCCATATCCGGCCAGGGCGAGAAGGCCCGTTCTGCAAGGCAGTTTGGAAGGCCGTTCAGGATACCGTAGAGGATCTTTAACCCGAGATAGGACATCCCTATCTCGTAGACCTCCGGGAAGGCCAGCAGAAACTTTGCCTCTGTGGAAGCGTGAGCTTTCACGACGGAGTTGTACTCTCCGCCGGAATACCTCACCGGCTTCTGAACAAAGGGCAGTATGTCTTTATATAATTTCTCTTTTAGCGTCATATTAACTTGAGAACTTCTTTATCGAGGCGTGCACGTTCAATAATATTCCAATCAACGCCATTGTGAAGAGCAAAGAGGAGCCGCCGTAACTCAAAAGCGGAAGCGGAACTCCGACGACCGGAAGTATCCCGATGGTCATGCCAATATTCATAAAGAGCTGTGTGGTTAGCAGAGTCACGACGCCGGAGGCAAGCAGCATTCCGGCCTTATCCTTGGCGTGCATAGCAATCTTTAACCCTTCAAGTATGAGCATCAGGTAGACCACCAACAGCAGAAAAACAAGCAGGAAACCCATCTCCTCGCCGACCACTGAAAAGATGAAATCAGTGTGGTGCTCGGGAATGAAATTCAGCTGGCTCTGAGTGCCTTTCATAAAGCCCTTCCCAAATATGCTCCCGGAACCCACCGCAATCTTAGACTGGATGATGGAATAGCCGTTGCCGAGCGGGTCGCTTTCCGGAGTCAAAAACGACAGCAGGCGGTTCTTCTGATAAGTCTTCATCAGCGTAAAATAATACACCGGAGCGGAAATGACCAGCAAGGTTATAAGGTAGCCGAGATACCTAAGACTGACTCCGCCCACATAAAGCAAACAGAAAAAGAGCGGTACAAAGACCAGCCCGGTGCCAAGGTCCGGCTGCACTATTATCAGAACCAACGGAATAACCGTCATCACGCCGATCTTTATGAGGCCTTCAAGCACTTCTGATTTACCCTTGTTATCCAGGATAAACCTTGAAAGCGCCAGGGGCATCGTAAACTTCGCGAGCTCGGACGGCTGAAAAGTGAACGGCCCGATATGAAACCACCTCATACTCCCTCGAAAGAAAAGCAGGAGAATGAGGAGAATCACCGTGAACCAATAAAGTTTGTCAGCTATCTCTATCCAGGTTGAATAATTAATATAGCTTACCACAAACATCACTGCCAGGCCAATGACGGCCCACATTATCTGCCTGAGGTAGAAGGTTTTGTAAAGCGCGCGATATTCCACGCTGTTCGTCGCGGAATAAATCATAAGCACGCTGAAGACAAGCAGCACGCTCACGCAGGAGAGTATGACAATATTAAAAGTCTTTATTGGCGCTCTTGGCATACTTCTCCTTTTTAATTTTAAAATAGGCCTCTATCACGGCTTTAACTACCGGGGCCGCGTCAGTTCCGCCGCCGCCGCCCGAACCTTCAAAAAAAGCAATGGCGGATATTTCAGGATTGTTGAACGGCGCAAAACCAATGAAGGACGCGTGAGACGGACCGTGGGGATTCTCGATGGTAGCTGTTTTCCCTGCGATCGCGAAATTTGACTTTGCGTTCCTTCCTGTCCCGCCGAGGTTCACCGACTGCCAGAGTCCTTTCTTCACCGTTACAATATCTTCATTCCTGATAGAGATACTTTTTACCGCCGAGGGAAGAACTTCCTTATCTCCCACTGATTTCACTATGTGCGGGCGGTAAAGCGTGCCGTTGTTAATAAGTATATTGTAAGAATCAAGCATCTGGAGCGGAGTAGCAAGAAGGTAGCTCTGCCCGATGGCCAGCTGTATGGTGTTTCCCGGGAACCAGTGGGAGTTATGCACTCTCTCCTTCCAGGAAGAATCCGGGACAATGCCCTTCCTTTCCCCGTCGAGGTCCACTCCGGATTCCGCGCCAAAACCGAAAAGCCGGCTGTAAGCCGCAAGTTTTTCTACCTTGACCAGCAGCCCCGTCTGGTAAAAGAAAATGTCGCAGGAATGTCCGAGCGCATCTATAATATTCAGACTGCCGTGCCCTTCGAGCTTCCAACAGTTATAATTCCAGTCGGAATACCAGAAGATGCCGTGGCAGACAAAAAGGTCTTTATCGGTGAGCAGGCGCTCTTCAAGTGCCGCCGTAGCAGTAACTATTTTAAAGGTGGAACCCGGGGAATAGAGTCCTGAAACCGCCCTGTTAAGAAACGGCATCTCGGGGCTGTTAATCAGCCCTGTCCACTCCCTCTTATCCAATTTGCCGCTGAAAATATTTGAATTGAAGCCCGGATGGCTTACCAGCGCGTAAATCTCGCCGTTTTTCGGATTCATCGCAATGACGCAGCCTTTGCGCCCGCGGATAAGTTCCTCACAGGCGTTTTGCAGTTTCGCGTCAATAGTAAGCGTAAGATCCGTCCCCTTCACAAAGGGCTTGCTGCCGGCCGGTTTAATCTGGCGCCCCGCGGAATCCACGACAATTTCCTTTGAGCCGTTCACGCCGCGGAGTATCTCGTCATAGCGCTTCTCCACGCCGGCCCTGCCTATGGAATCTCCGATGGAATACTTGTTGTTGGACACCTCTTCCATATTTGATTCGCCGACATAGCCGAGCGCATGGCAGGCGTTTTCTTTTCCGGTGAAATTACGCTTTGGCTCTGTATCAACCCTGACTCCGGGAAGATTGCTTTCTTCAAGTTTTGAGACTGTCTTGGCGGTAACATCTCCTTTTATCTTTACCGCTTCAAAGACCCTGTACTGCTGGCGCTCTAACTTCGCTAGAATATCCTCTTCGCTGACATCGAGGAGTTTTGCCAGGTCTGAAATTACCTTATCCTTGTTCTTAAGGTCGGCCGGGACCAGCGAAACAGTGAAAGACGGCACATTGTTGACCAGTATCTCGCCGTTCCTGTCTGAGATTATCCCGCGGCAGGCGCGATCCGGGATAACTCGCGTGCTGTTGCTTTGCGCCTGCCCCCTGTAATAGCCGCCGCGTATTACCTGTAGCCAAAAGAGCCTGAGTAAAATAATTCCGAACAAGCCTATTATGATTGCCAGAATTATTCCGAGTTTTTTATTGTCTTCTCTGCTTTGCAGGCGCTTAAAAGCCATAAGCCTTCCTGGTCCTTCCAAAAACCACTTTTAATACATCCCCCAAGGCAAGCAAGCCCAGCATAAGGAGCCCTGTATAAAGCGCGCAGGGGATAGTATAGAGGAAAAAATGAGTGAAGAGATTCAATCCGCCGTAATAAGAGTTTAGAAGGATAAGCGAAGCCAGACCGTCTATGAGCGTGACCAGCGCGGCTATTCCCGCTTTTGACACATAATTGTCACTGTAGGTCTGCTTAATAAGAAGTCCGGCAAAAAAGCCGTTTACCGCCTGCAAGGTGAGTCCCATCCCGAAATAACCGCTGCTTACGAAATCCTGCATGAGTCCGAGAGGAAGCCCGCACCGTATCATGGAATCCACAGGGCCTTTCTTTGAAGCGGTAAAGATCAGCCCAATTACAAGAAAATTTGGAGCGGCGCCGAGCACGGCAAGTTCCCTGCCGAGACTGGCCTGCAAGAGTAAACAGAAAAACAGTAGCAGCAGGTCTTTCAGCATCAATACTTCACCACAACAAGGACTTCTTCCAGTTTGAGAACATTCACGGCGGGCTTGATATCAACATCATAGCTCATGCCGTCTGGAGTCTGGGAAACGGCCGTTACTTCTCCAACCTTGATTCCCTTGGGAAATATTTTTCCGTCTCCGGAAGAAACAACAGCATCGCCCGGTTTAATATCATCGTTTATTGAGAGGTATTTCATCTCGCAGAGGTCTCTGCCCTTGCCTTTGATTGAACCCGCGCACCTTGTGCGCTGCGCGATACAACTGACGCTGCTTCTGATATCTGTAAGCAGGAGCACCTTCGCGTAATTGCTTGAAACGCTCAATATTTTTCCGACCAGCCCGGAAGGCGAGAGAACCGCCATGTCCTGCATAATACCGTCGTCTGAACCCAAATTTATTGTAAGAGAAGAGAAATAGCTGTTCGGATCATAACCTATAACCGCTGCGGGTTTTACCTTAAACCCTGAATTACGCCTGTAATTGAGCAGTTCCCTCAGCCGGCCGTTCTCGTTCACGGCCTCAAGCAGTTCGGTGTTTTGCGCGTTAAGCACGGCAAGTTCCTTGTTCAGTTTTTCATTGTCGCTTTTTATGCTGAAAAAGAAGAGGAGGTTTTCTGAGAAGCTGACCGCTGACCTGCCGGCGCCCGAAACCAGTTTCTGCCACGGGGCCACGGCCTCGGTCACAAAACCACCGCCCGTCTGCCCGCTTTTTAGTATAACCGTTAGGATAACAAAGACGATGACGGCAAGCGCCAGCGCCACATAGACACTGTTTTTCTTGAGAAATTTACGCCACATTGGGTCAGCTGCCTTCCGTTAAAAATATTCTTTCTCAAAAACGGCAACCTCTTCAAGAAGCCCGGTGTCGTCATCGAGAAGTTTGCCCACGCCCTGCACAACACAGGTCACAGGGTCTTCCGACAGATTTATAGGAACACCTGTCTCATATCTGAGACGCTCTGCGAAACCCCGAAGTAGAGATGTGCCGCCGGCAAGTATTATGCCCTTGTCAACAATGTCTGCGGAAAGTTCCGGCGGAGTGCGCTCCAAGGTATCTTTAATCGCTTCAATTATAAGAGAGACCGGATCTTTAATGGCTTCTCTTATTTCTTCTGAATTTATTTCAAGAGTTCTGGGGAGCCCGGTCACGATGTCCCTTCCTCTAACGCTCATTTTGAGCTCTTCTTTAAGAGGAAAAGCCGAACCTATCTCAACCTTTATATCTTCAGCGGTTCTCTCGCCTATAAGCACGTTATACGCGCTCTTTAAATACTGTGAAATAGCATCGGACAATTTATCTCCGCCCACGCGGACCGAAGTGTTGCACACAATACCCTTAAGAGAAATAACCGCAACTTCCGTGGTTCCGCCGCCGATATCGGCAATCATGTTCGCCGACGGCGTGTCTATGGGAAGCCCGGCTCCTATTGCCGCCGCCATAGGTTCTTCAACAAGGTAAACTCTTCTTGCCCCGGCCTGTTCCGCCGAATCACGCACCGCCCTCTTTTCAACTTCCGTGACGCCTGAGGGAATGCCGATCACAATGCGCGGGCGCACCGGAGTTTTCTTATTATGCACCTTATTAATGAAATGCTTGAGCATTTTTTCGGTTACTTCAAAATCGGCGATCACGCCGTCTTTCATGGGCCTGATTGCGATAATATTTGTAGGAGTGCGTCCCAGCATGGTCTTGGCTTCTCTGCCCACGGCCAGTATCTCGTTGGTATCTTTCTTGAGCGCAACCAGCGAGGGCTCGTTAAGGACAATGCCCTTGCCTTTCACATAAACAAGCGTGGTGGCGGTGCCAAGATCTATAGCCATGTCATTCGAGAAGAAACCAAAAATCCAGTCTAGAAGCATTTGTTCCTCCGTTCCAAGTAATTGGCGCTGAAATTTAGTTTAGTATTTTGAACCGCAGTAACCCGTTACGTCCTTCTCTATACGCTCAGCTTCAAATAAGAACGCCTCTGCTTCCCTGCGTATCAGGGACTTGAAGGCCTCATCCTTGGAGTAAGCCAGATTGATGCGGACATTAACAAAAGCAGCCTTGAGCGCCGCGAGCGCGAAGACCGCCGCGACTTCAACATCGCTTAAAAGCAGCGGATTTCCGTTTGCGTAAAGCGGTTTGCAGATTGCCAGCACTTTAGCGGAAGCCCTCATAACTTTAAGCGGAGTTGCCGAAGCCTGTTTAGTAAGCTCTTCCCTGCGCGCATCCTTTTCGGAATCCGTGAGCGGTGAAGTTTTAAGTTCTTTTATGCCTGCCGAATATGCCGAATAGCCGTCAACATCCGCCTGCAGCAGGCCAAGCAGTTCCACCCGAAGCTCTTCCGAACTCTTGAGCAGCTCGCTTATTTGCAGTTCAACAGCTTTATAGCGTTCATTTCCCGCAGTAAAGTTGCAAACCATGGAGTTAAGCGCCGCGGCAAGAGAACCCACAAGCGCGGCAGCAGCGCCTCCGCCCGGGGCAGGAAGCCTCGCGGCTAAATCATCGCTAAATCTATGCAGAGGTTCAACTGAATAGTTCATGGTTTAACCGTTCCGCGGAATATTTCCACGCAAAAGACGGCATCCTTTCGGAATCCGCCGCTTCAACAAGTATAACACCCGCGCCCGCCAGCAGCCTGAGCGACTTTATCGTCAGCAAGCCATTCATGTCGGTCCTGTGATAATAAGGGCTTCTGGCTATGCAGATTGGAAGCCCCGCGTGGCCGTTCAGTTCAAGCTGTTCAAGTTCTTTCTCTGCCTTGGCTGAATAGGAAACACGGGCCATGCCATAGATATCTTTCAAGACAACTTTTACTTTTTCTTTGATGGTGTGATCCAGTTCATAGACCGGCTTGTAGTAACTCTTTTGGGTGCGAATTACCTCAAGCACGCTCTTCACAAGTTCCAGGTTCTGCTTCACTCCGCTTCCGTTCGTAGAAGAGAAAACCACTTCCACGCCCAGGTTCGAGCAGTGCCGGTCAATTATCTTAATCTCGTCCTGCGTCGCGTCCCTCTTATCATTTACATTAACCAGCACGGGAATGCCGAACTTCTTCGCGGATTCAATATTGCGCAGGAGCTCAGGCATGCCTTTCTCAAGCGCTTCCAGGTTCTTTCCGAAAGCCGAGGAAAGATCCGCGCCTCCGTAATAATTAAGTTCCGGAATAAAGGTATTGAGCACAATCATATCCGGTTTTATACCGGTATCTCTCGCAGTTATGTCCAGGAACTTCTCAAGACTGGAATCAACCGAGCCGTCGAGTTTCGCGACAACATAATCAGAAAGGCTCTGAGCGGTCTTTAGCGCCGTGATATTTCCCGGAGGAAGCATTCTGCTGGAAGGCGACACATAGACAAAAGCCGGGTCGCCTCTCCTCGATTGCATCAGCGTAGGCTTCAGCGTATCCTTCAGCAAATAGGAAACCGCGTCTTCAAGTTTTATATCCTTAATGGTAAGCGGGCTCCCGTCCTTGTTGAAACCAACTATTACTTTCTCGACCCTTGCTTTTAGGTCTTCGAAAGAGACGGAAAGAGAAGCAACCGCGGCAAGCTCGGAATGGAGAATGTACTCAAACTTCTCCTCCTTCACATGCCTGTTTTGCTTGTTATTGTACATTCCGGTGATGACATTGCGGAGAGGTTCATCTACGAACGCGGAAGCCCTGTTCCAGCTGATGACGGCGCTGCCGGCTTCGGAATTCGGATCGGCCACCACAATATTGCTCAGGAAAGCCGCAATAAGGTTGTGCGCCTGGAAAATATTAAAGAAATCTACATTCTTGAGAAATACATCTTCTACGGGGAATATTTCCGGGTGGCTTTCGTGGCGCATTACCTGGTCCGGCGTGAAAGACGGAAGGCAGAGAGCGGTTTTTTTGCGGAGCAGCACCAGGGATTCAACAAGCCTGTCGCTGATATTGGAACCATTCCCGCTGATGCCCTTAACCGAAGGAGTCGAGGTAATAAGAATAAGCTTACCGCCCTTAATGGTCTTTCCGGCGGCCGAGAAAGTGAGCTTCGCAGAATATTTGCCTATGTTCTCCAAGTCTTTCTTTCTCAGGCCGATTTTTGCTGCGACCTCAGCGGCTGATTTGACTTTCATTTCGATAATTTTGGCTTTTTTCATAGTCAAATACTTTATCATTATTGGCCAAAATAGTCAATGAAATCAAAGGGAAAACACGGGTTTGAGGGAAAAACACCTGCTTTATTAAGGGTTTTTGCTTTCAGCCGGCTGTAAGCATACGGTCTATTGCCTTTTTCGCCCTAACTCTAATATCATCAGAGACTTTTACCTCCGTCTTCATATCCTGCAGAGACCAAAGGACTTTTTCAAGCGTGTTCTTTTTCATATTTGGACAGACGGCAGCTTCAGAGGCAGGTATGAAATTCTTTTCCGGAATGAGCTTTTTAAGCCGGTATAGCATTCCGACTTCAGTAGCAACTATTATCTCTTTATTCTTTGCTTTCCGGCTATGGGCTATGAACCCCTCTGTGGAGCAAACCACATCAGCGAGTCCGCAGACCTCCTGCCTGCATTCCGGATGGGCCATTACCAGCGCGCCCGGATACTCGTTCTTCTTCGCAAGCACATGTTCAGGCAATATTTTAGCGTGCGTGGGGCAATAACCGTCCCAGAGGATGAGCTTCTTCCCCGTCTTTTGAGCCGTGTAGGCTCCCAGGTATTTATCAGGAACAAATAACACGGTATCCTCTTCTATGGAGTTTACCACCTGGACAGAATTCGCAGAGGTACAGCAGTAATCGCTCTCCGCCTTGACCTCCGCGCTGCTATTTACATAGGTAACTACCGGCGCGCCCGGATGCTCTTTTTTGAAAGCGCGCAGCTGTTCAGCCGTTATCATATCCGCCATAGGACAACCAGACAAAGGATCCGGAATCAGCACTTTCTTGTCCGGGCAGAGAAGTGCCGCAGTCTCGGCCATAAAATGGACTCCGCAAAAGACCACAACTTCCGCCTTTGTCTTAGCGGCTTCACGGGAGAGACCGAGGGAATCTCCCAGGATATCGCCGATATCCTGAACTTCAGGCAGCTGGTAATTATGCACAAGAATAACGGCATTGCGGTCCTTCTTTAGTTTAACTATATCTCTGATTAATTTCTCATTGTGCATGAATACACCTCAATATGAAATCTCAAATCACAAGCACCAAGCACCAAATAAAAACATAAAGAAACAAAGTGCTTCAAAATCTATTTTGTGATTTATCTTTTTTGCTTCTATTTGGGATTTGGCGCTTGAGATTTGGTGCTTGTTTCTCTATTACACCCCCCCCCACTACCTTGCTCCCCTGATAAAAAACCGCTATCTGGCCGGGAGTTATCGCCCATTGCGGTTTTTTAAATTCCACAATCCCTTTTTTCCCGGAGAGCACCAGCGTCGCGGGCTGTTCCTTATGTTTGTAGCGTATCTTCGCGGCTATCTTTACTTTTGCTTTCCTGCCGCCTTTCATATTCAGCGCCAATTCTTTGACCGTAAAACTTTTCGAGAACCCGAGTTCCTTTGCTCCTGCGACAAGGAGGTTTTTCTTTGCATCAATATTTAAGACATAGAGCGGCTCTTTGGAAGAAAGCCCTAAACCCCTTCTCTGCCCTATCGTGTAATTCATTACGCCGTTATGCTTCCCGAGAAGAACGCCTTCCGGACTGACAATATCCCCGGGCCTCGGTCTTACCTTGAAATTCCGTGAAATAAAACCGGCATAATCATTGTCCTCGACAAAACAAATTTCCTGGCTCTCTTCTTTCTCCGCTACCAGGAGCCCGAGAGCTCTGGCCTTCTCCCTCACCTCAGGTTTTGTAAGGTTGCCGAGCGGAAACAATACTTTTTGCAGCAAAGCGTTGCTCAGTGAATACAGCACATAAGACTGGTCTTTATTACCGTCCTTTGCCTTCGCGAGGAAAAGGCCGGGTCCATTCCTTTCTTTTATTATTCTCGCGTAATGCCCTGTGGCAACATACTTGCATCCCAGCTCCCGCGCTTTACCCATAAGCAGGCCGAATTTCAGGTGCCGGTTGCAATCCACACAAGGATTCGGGGTTCTGCCCGCAAGGTACTCGGAAGCAAACTTTTTGATTACCTTGCCAAAAAATTCCTCTTTTACATTCATCACATAATGCGGGACGCCAAGTTTCGCGGCAACACGGCGCGCGTCTTCAATGGAAGAGAGCGAGCAGCAGCCGTCAGAGCGCTCTTCACGCCCGGCCCATACCTTCATGGTCACGCCTACGGGTTCATAACCTTGTTCCATAAGCAAAGCGGCGGCCACCGAACTGTCGACGCCGCCGCTCATTGCAACGAGAACCCTGGCTCCCGTTTTACTTTTTTTCTTCATCGTTCTCACAAGCCGCGTGCTCGTGATCTTCGTCTTTGAACTCTATGCCCAACCCTTTGCCTGTACTTTTCACCAAATAATCATCTATTGCTTTCTTCAGAGCCTGTTCGGCAAGCACAGAACAGTGCATCTTTACTTTAGGAAGACCGCCGAGCGCTTCGGCAACAGCGGCATTGGTGAGTTTCAACGCGTCTTCCAGTTTCTTTCCTTTAATCAGCTCTGTAGAGATACTGGAAGTGGCAATAGCAGCTCCGCAGCCGAAGGTTTTGAACTTCGCGTCCGTAATAATGCCGTCTTTTACCTTAATGTAAAGTTCCATAATGTCGCCGCAAACGGGGTTTCCTACATGGCCTACGCCATCGGGATTCTCCATCTCGCCCACATTCCTGGGATTCCTGAAGTGGTCCATTACTTTCGAGCTGTAGTTTTCCATAGTGTTCACCTCTGTTTTATATTACTAAATATTCTCTATTATTGGCAATGACTTTTGTCATACAACCGATGCCTGAAAACCTATGCTTGATTACGCAGATTAGGCCTTGTTAAAACACTCCAAGTTCCACTCCGACTTTTTCAAGGTTACGCTTCCTTCTGCTAAGCGACGGGTGCGTGGATAGCAGGTTTACAAAGAAATTCTCCTTAAACGGATTAACTATAAATAGGCTTGCCGTTGCCGGAACTCCGCCTTTTATTGGCGCTTCCTTTGACCAGGCGCTAAGCTTTTCCAGGGCGTTAATGAGGCTTTGCGGGCGGTTGGTCACGCGCGCGGAGTTCTCATCGGCCATATATTCCCTGGTTCGGCTCACAGCGAGCTGAATCAGCGGAGCAGCAATAAGCGCCAGCAGATAAAGGGCAATTATAACGACCGGGTTGGGCCCGTCATCATCGCGCCCGCCGGAAAAAAAAGACGCTATCCTTGCAAACTCGGCGAGCAGGGTTATTGCCGTCGCCATAGCTACTGCTATCATCATCACAAGCGTATCTCTGTGCTTTATATGCGAAAGTTCGTGCGCCAGAACGCCCTCAATTTCCTGCTTGTCCAGCGCCTCCAGCAGTTCGGGAGAAACAGCCACAGCCGAGTGCGCCGGATCTCTGCCGGTAGCGAAAGCGTTAGGCACTCCCATATTGATAACATAAAGCTTCGGCATAGGCATTTCCATGCGTCCGGAGAGTTCCCTCACAATGTGGTAGTAAACCGGATAATCCGAAGCGGTTACCGGTTTGGCGCCGTACATCTTAAGAATTATCTTGTCGGAGAACCAGTAGGTGAAATAATTTAACAGCAGGGCTATGCCGAAAGCTATCAGCATGCCTGTCTTTCCTCCCGCGACGCCGCCGACAATTACCAAAAGCCCGAACATCGCCGCGAAGAGCAAAGCCGTTTTTACATAGTTCATTTCTTTCTCTCCTTAACAAA
Source organism: Candidatus Firestoneibacteriota bacterium (assembly GCA_903861835.1). GTDB lineage: Bacteria > Oederibacteriota > D2-FULL-39-29 > D2-FULL-39-29 > CAIOVX01 > CAIOVX01. The sequence goes on from CAIOVX010000091.1 coordinate 120,295, forward strand.
ACGGTCAAAAACCTTTCCCTCAACTTTGTGCCCGCGCGAAAAATCAGCAGCCGGCATTGCCTTCCTGCCCTCCGGCTTCAGTTCAAGAACCAGCAAAACCCCGGCGCCTGTGCCAACCGCAACGCCTTCTCCGGAAACCGGGCCTAGCTGCCCCGGCGAAAGTTTTAAATTTTCGGTAAAAGGTCTGCTCTTCAGTATTTTAATATTCTGCCCGGAAAGCAAAGCCGAAGCGCCCGGCAGGGGGGCAAGCCCCCGTATCCTGTTGTGAATTTCTTCAGCCGATTTTTCCCAGTCGATATGGAGTTCCTCTTTTGTTATCTTTGGAGCCTGTGTCGCCTTTGAATGCTCCTGCGGCCTGCGCGTCGGTTTGCCTTTCTCAATGATCGCGACAGCCTCAAGGATGAGCTTAGCAGAAAGTTCCGCGAGCCGGCTGCCCAGGCTTCCCGCGTCGTCGCCCGGGAGTATCTGCGAGGACTCGCGAAGCAGCACATCCCCGCTGTCTAATTTGAAATCTATGAATTGCACTGTGACGCCTGTTTCCTTATCGCCGTTCATTATCGCTCTGTTTATCGGAGCAGCTCCCCTCAGTTTAGGCAATAGGGAAAAATGCGAATTAATCGAGGCGTATTTCGCGGCTCTTATCAGGCGTTCCGGCATAATCTGCCCGAACGAAACTACCACAATAAGGTCGTAAGCGCTTTTTTCCGTTTCAGAAATAAATGTTTCTTCCTTGACTGACACCGGCTGAAGGACTTGCAGGTTGTTTGAGAGAGCAAATTCTTTCACGGGAGAAGGTTTAATGTGCAGCCCTCTGCCCCTGGGTTTGTCTATTCTTGTCACTACGGTAATGTCATGAGAGCTTTCCGCGAAAAGCGCGGCAAGCGTGGGAACGGCTATATCGGGGGTGCCGAAAAATAAAACTTTCAATTAACCTCTTTACGTTTATAACGTTTATAACGTTCTTAACGTTCATAACGTAATGCGGACAAAGAATATATTATTTTTTTGATAATTTCTTTAGTTCTTCTAACTGTTTTTTGAGCAACATTTTTTTGGTGGTTCCGAGGTGGTCTATGAAGAGAACTCCGTTTAAGTGGTCTATCTCGTGCTGTACAGCCCTCGCAAGTATGCCTTCGGCCTCAAACTCAAATCTTTTGCCGTCAAGTCCGGTTGCGGTGAAACCGATTCTCTCGGAACGCTCGACATCGGCTGAAAGTTCGGGGAAACTCAGGCAGCCCTCATCAAGTTTGACGCTTCCGCTCGCACCTATTATTTCCGGGTTGATAAGCGTCAAACAATGGCCTTTTGTATCACCCCTGTTCGTATCTATGACCACCAGCCGGTCAAGCGCGCTGACCTGGTTTGCGGCAAGACCTATCCCGCGCGCCTTTTTCATAACTTCAAACATGTGCGCCGAGAGGGCCCTAATCCTGTCATCTATCCTGGCAATCGCAACTGCCTTTTTTCTGAGGACAGGATCGCCGAATATTACCACACCTTTATTGGTCATAGGGTAATTGTAGCAGGCACCCCCTAAAAATTCAAGTATTGACTATGTTTTTGCCTTCAGTTATACTTTTAATAATTGTGAGTCTTAAAAGGACTGTAAATGAAAATACAAAACCTCCTGCTCTTATGCGTTGAAAAGCGGGCCTCAGACCTTATCCTCACAGCGAATACACCTCCCATCATCCGCAAAGACGGCGAAGTAATCAGGACTGACTTGCCGGCGCTTACCCCGGAAAAAGTTCAGGAACTCGTAAAATCTCTGCTCACGCCGGAACAGATAAAAGAATTTGCCCAGAAGAAAGACCTTGACCTCTCCCTGGAGATAAAAGACGTAAGTCGTTTCAGGATAAATGTTTACTATCAAAAAGGAACTATGGCGGCCGCGCTGAGAATAGTTCCTCTGGAAGTGCCGACCATTGAAGAGCTAAACCTCCCCCCCATCCTTAAAAAACTCGCGCTGCTGCCCAGAGGGCTTATACTTGTCACCGGCCCGGCAGGGAGCGGAAAATCCTCTACGCTCGCCGCAATGATCCGGTATATCAACGCAAACAAGCGCTGTCATATAATAACCATCGAGGATCCTATTGAATACATGCATGACAACGACTTAAGCATTGTGGAACAGCGGGAATTGAACATTGATACTGATTCTTTCGCCGACGCTTTGAAACATGTGGTAAGGCAGAGCCCTGATGTCATCCTTGTCGGAGAAATGAGAGACCTTGAAACGATCGCGACCGCGATTACGGCGGCGGAGACAGGGCACCTTGTGCTGGCAACGCTCCATACCATTGACGCTCCGCAGACCGTTCACCGCATAATAGATGTTTTCCCGGGAAACCAGCAGGAACAGATAAGGACACAGTTCGCAGGGTCGCTGGTGGCAATAATATCACAGCAGCTCCTTCCCGCCGCCGACGGAAAAGGGCGTATTCCTGCGGTAGAGATTCTCATAAACACCCCCGGCATCAGGTCGCAGATAATGCATAACGACATACAGCAGATACCCCTCCATATTCACACCGGAAAAGATGTCGGCATGATATCTATGAACCAGTCATTAAAACGCCTCGTCGAAGACGGCAAAATAAAACTCGAAACCGCGGCCGGCAGGGCTTCTTCTCCTTTGGAATTCACCGAGATGTTCACAATAGAAAAGGATATACGCGTCAGGTCATTTTTCTCTGCATTTTCGAGCCTTACTCGCATACTGCTGAAACGGAGATACCTGCTCTACAGGGCGGTAAAGCGCGGCTTAAAAGCGCACAATGAAGACCTGACAAGAATGATGGGACACCGCTAAATCCGGCCTGCTATTTATCTGGAGGACAAATGACCGTAATTCCTGCTACAAGCAAGGCATACCTTAAAATGCTGAAGGAGGATTGCCTTAATTTTTGGGAAAAACACTCTCTGGACAATAAATATGGCGGGTATTTTACCTGTCTTGAAAGAGACGGCGCGGTCTACGACACGGATAAATTCATTTGGCTTCAGGGGCGGCAGGTTTGGACTTTCTCTATGCTGTACAACCGCCTTGAAAAGAACAAAAAATGGCTGGAGATAGCCACTCACGGCTATAACTTCTTAAGCAAACATGGCAGGGCTGCCGACGGGAACTTCTACTTCTCGCTGGACAGAACCGGCCGTCCCCTTATCCAGCCGTATAATATTTTCTCGGACTGCTTTGCCTGCATGGCAATGAGCCAGTATTCGCTGGCTTCAGGCAGCAAGGCGGCTAAATCCGGCGCCTATGACATCTACAAAAGAATCCTGAAACGCAGAGATAACCCTAAAGGCAAATGGACAAAAGCGTATCCCGGAACCCGCCCGCTAAAGAGCTTCTCTCTCCCGATGATACTCAGCAACCTGGTGCTCGAACTTGAATGGATGCTGGACGATAAAGAAATTGACGCAACTCTCGACGCCTGCGTTAAAGAAGTGCTGAAAGTATTCTATCAGAAGGACCGCGGCATAATATTTGAACACGTAAACTCCGACGGCTCTCTCTCGGACACGTTCGAGGGCAGGACCATAAACCCGGGTCACGGCATTGAAGCAATGTGGTTCCTGATGGACATCGCCGAAAGGAGAAAAGACCGCAAACTGGCCGAAAAATGCTGTGATATAACCTTAAACATCCTGAAATACGGCTGGGACAAAAAGTACGGCGGCATTTTCTACTTCCTTGACGCGCAGGGACACCCGCCCCAGCAGCTGGAATGGGATCAGAAACTCTGGTGGGTGCATCTTGAAACGCTGATATCACTGCTGAAGGGCTACAGAATGACAGGCAGGAAAGAACTGCTCGCGAAATTCCTGGAGGTCCACGAGTACAGCTGGAAACATTTTCACGACGCGAAATACGGCGAGTGGTTCGGCTACTTAAACAGAAGAGGAGAAGTCCTGCTTCCTCTAAAAGGCGGGAAGTGGAAAGGCTGTTTTCACCTTCCGAGGGCGCTCTTTATAATCCAGAAGGAACTGAACTTGCTCGGCATGTAATTCCGGGCTAAAGCAGTATCTTTTTATTCTTCTTCGAGGATTCCTCACAGGCAAAAGCCGCCTGCATAGTTTTGTAGGAATCAAGCGCCGTGAACATCTCCTTCTTCCCTTTCCCGACCCGTTCAATAAAGTCCCTGTCCTGATAAACAAATGATTCGTAAAGTTGAGCCGCGCTGTATTCCTTAAATATCTTTTTTGAAACCAGCTTTGACTTCCAGGCCCCGTCTTTTTGTTTGACGAGCTTGCAGGTTGTCAGAGATTTATCCCAGTAGCTGTAGCTAAGGCTGCCCTTGGTGCCGATAAAATCAAACCTGAGAGAATGCCCGTATTTCGGATAATCGCTGTCTTTCAAGCCTTCTTTTGCGGCAGCCAGTCCGGTAATGAAGCTTATATGGGCTACAGCCCCGCTCTTGAAAGCAAAGGTCGCGTAGCAGTTGTCCATCACCTCATAATGCGGGGCTGTGTTCGGGCCGTGGTACACCTCGACCGACTTCATGTCCCCCAGAAAATGCCTAAAAGTATCTATCTGGTGGCAGAGCTTCTCAATAAAGATGCCGCCTGAGAGCTTCTGGCTGACCTTCCAGTCGTTTTCTTTTTGTCCGGGCGTTTGCAGGAAATGGATGTGTTTTATTTCCCCGACTGCCCCGCTGTCGACTATCTTTTTAATTTCAAGCATTATCGGGCAGGTTTTTAATTCAAACCCGATTGTGAGGAATCCTTTGTATTTTCTTACGGCCTCAGCCATGGCCTTCGAATCGGAAAGCGTGTTGGCCATCGGTTTTTCGCACAGCACCTTAAGACCGGCCTTTAAAGCTTCCACAGTCAACTGCCTATGTGTCCAGTTAGGGGTGGATATTATTACCGCATCAAGTTTTTCGTTTTTAATCATTTCAGTAAGGGAGGAATACATCGGAATTTTGTACCATTTCAGCCCTTGCTCTCTGCCGGCGGGGCTAACATCGCAGCCTGCCACTACCTTAGCGTTCTTGTTCTTCATGCACTGAACGCCGTGTCCTCTCGCGTTGCGCATAATTCCAACCAACCCAATGCGGACTTTTTTCATTTCCTCTCTCCCTTTTGGCCTATATTTAATGATTTTTGTTTAGAGGGCGAATTTCTGGCCAAGGTAGAACTCTTTCGCCTTCTTGTCGTTCACGAGCTCCTGCGCGGTTCCCGACATCAGTATCTTTCCGGAATATATTATGTAGGCCCTATCGGTGATGGAGAGGGTTTCTCTTACATTGTGGTCGGTGATGAGAATTCCCAGCCCTTTATTTTTAAGCTGTAAGATTACCTGCTGGATCTCCGAGACCGTAATAGGGTCAATACCGACAAATGGTTCGTCCAGAAGCAGAAATTTAGGACGGGTAACCAGCGCCCGCGAGATTTCAACCCTTCTTCTCTCTCCGCCGGAAAGCGTGTAGGCCATATGCTTGGCAAGATGTGCTATGCCAAACTCGTTCAGCAGTTCTTTGAGGCGCGCATCGCGTTCTGCTTTTGTGATATGGAGGGTTTCCAGTATCGCGTAAATATTTTCCTCCACCGTCATCTTCCTGAAAATAGAGGGCTCCTGCGGCAAATAACCTATGCCCAGCCTGGCTCTCTCATAGGTTGGAAGATTGGTAATATCTTTTGTATCCAGCAGCACCCTGCCGCTATTGGGGCCGATGAGGCCGACGACCATATAGAAGGTGGTGGATTTACCGGCGCCGTTCGGACCAAGCAGTCCGACCACTTCGCCCTGATTGACAATCAGGTCAACATTATCAACAACAACGCGTTTTTTATATTGTTTTGACAAACCCGATGTGGTTAATACGCTCATTTTTTTACGGCCTCCGTTTCTTTGACGTAAAATCTTGCTTTTACGCCGGAATCCGCTATCAACAGGCGTTTTTTGAAATAAATCGTAAACATATCTCCGGAAAATTCATCATCCTGTTTCTTCACAACCGGAGAATCCTCCAATACAACCTTATCTTCCGCCTGGAAAAGGTATGCTTTGCCGCACTTTACAGTCATGTCGCCTCTATCTACTTTCACGTTCCCTGCCGCCGAGGCTTTCCCTGCGCCATTCTCAAGTTTCATTCTATCCGAATGCACGCGGGTAGTTATTCGCTCGGTCCCGACCGTCTCAAGCGAGGCATTGCCGGTTAATTCAAGTTCTCTCTTTGACTTGCTGTATTTCGCGCTGTCTCCGGATACCGTGTTGCCGTTTTTTTCTATAAATTTAACATCCTGCTCCGCGGAGAGCACATCTTCGCCGGGTTTAAGGCTTACTTTCTGGGCATACAGAGTGTCCTCGTGATGAGTAACGACTACATTTCCGCTGTAAGTCATTACCTGCGTCTTATTGTCCGCTGACCAGCTGTTGGAACTGATAGTTATCGGGTCCTTGTCCGTAACTTGAAGATCCTGTGTTGCAGCCGGTACGGCGAAAAGAAGCAACGCTATGGAGAGCAGGCCCGCCGTTCTCATTTTTTAGCTTTGTTCTCCTTCAGGGTTTCAAGATTGGTAATGCGCGTGGTAACTTTCTTTATGCTTATGTTTTCGAGAGCCATATCTGTCTGCAGCCCTATGCCTGTCATTACATTGCCGCCCTTGGTTACCTTGACAGCCTTATCGGTAAAGACGCCGCCGCCCTTATTGACCCAGTTTAACTGCTCCGTTTCAAGGATTGAGCCCTCGGCTGACTTAAGCAGGACATTCCCTGTAGCCTGAATATCGTTTGTAGATGTGTTTAGCAAACCTTCGTCGCTTGTCAGGTTGGAAGTCTCTCTGCCCAGACTGAAGTATTTCGCTTTTACCTTATAGAACTTAATAAGGCTTTCACTCTGATAGATATATGCTTCCTCGGCGGCTATCTGGAAGGCAGGTTTCCCCTCACTGGTTTGGCTCATTTTGAGACCTTTCATGGTAACTACGCCTTTTGGAATATCAGAAGACACCGGCTTTGCCCTGTTGGAACAGCCGGAAAGAAGCAGAAGTATGCATGTAGCGCTGACAAGCAAAAAACTCTTCATTATTGCAAGGTTAGCACAAAGAACCTGTGTTTTCAAGGCAAGAGAACGCAAAAGAAAAGCCGGGAGTTACCTCCCGGCTTTGTCTTAGGCAATATTTATGCGAATTTTAGTATTTGGAGAGATTTTCCAGCTGTTTCGCTATCTTATACCGGAGCGACTTAAGCAATTCCGCCGGGTTTTTCACAACGGCCGTCTCGCCTGCTTCGTAGCCGGTCTGTATTCCGCTAGCAGGGTAATCCGGCACCCTGTTTCTCACTTCTTCCACGACCCTCTTTGCAGCCGAAACATCATTGGCCGCCGCCGCGTTCCCGGATAGCTCGGTCATCTTCTTTTCAAGCGAGGTAATGTACCTGTAATCGTCTATACCCTCGCGGATGTAAACAAGTTTTACTCCGGGCGTCATGCCTTTCTCGGTGGCATAGGCAGCCGAAGTATTCGGTTCACCAGGATATTCGGAGTTCTTCTTAATCGGAGAATAAATATTCCTGTCTTTGGAGTAGGCAGGCAATACCCACTGAAGGTTTCCGGATGCGCCTGCTTTCCAGGGGCAAAATCCCCACGCAAGAGAACTGTAGCCGTTATTATAGGTAATCAGCTCCTTGCCAAGACTCTTTGCCAGAGCAATATGATCCTTGAAACCTTTTGTAAGGTGCGGCTGGTCACGGTCCAGCAGCGGTATCATTTCCGGATCAAGAAGCTTATTTGCGCCGGCGCAGGTTACGACTGCCTTTACGCCGGGAACAGACTTAATAATTTTCAGATATTGTATGGTGTCCTCATAAGAGATATTTATCCCGGGACGGCACATTGACTTTTCCCTGGGTTCGTCGTAGACATTTATCATGCAGGTGCCAAGTTTGTTGTCGTCATAAACCTTCTTAACTTTTTCCACCCAGTCTTTCGCGAGGCGGTTGAACTCCGGAGAGAAAAGACCCAATTTCTGCACTTCCGGGATGCCGCCAAAACTGCTTATGTTCACTTCCATTATTTTCCAGCCGCTCTCAAGGACGGCCTTGGCAAATTTCACATAAACGCCGTCCGGATCAACAGTAATGGCTCCGTTCTTATAAACGGTAGGCATGTGGATTCCGGTTCCGGTTGTTAACCCGTAATCTTTCAAATCATTTATTTCCCTGCGCATAACCGCCGGATCTTCATTTCCGTACCAGAAACCGAAATATCCGACGCCCTTTTCAAGAGTCACAGGTATCACTTCAAGTTTTACTTTTATTTCAGCTGGCTTACTGTTTGCAACAGCAAACATTACGGAACCGTTGTAGGTTCCGCCTTTGGCAGTTTCCGGGACCTTTACTGTGACCCAGAACTGGTAAGTGATACCTGATTTTAGATCCACAGAAGTGAAGGACTCCATTATTTCCGGAGACATCAGATATGTCTGATGTACATTCCCGCCTCCGGCCAGATACCTTACCCATCTCACATCAAAAGCCGAAGCCGGAATGCTCCCTGCCGGTCCTGAAAAATCAGAGACTGCCGCTTTGACGCCTTTTAAGTCAGTCAGCGGTATCATTCCTATCTGAATACTTTCGAACTGTCCCAGGGAGGCGAACATCTCCGCTGTATCCCTCGACTCGCTTTTTTTCGGTACAGAGTTGTAATTAATAGGATTAAGACAGTTCCTCGTAAAGAGCTGGAATCCTGACTCCTTTTCAGCCAAAGTCGGCGCAGGAGCAGTTCCTTCGGAGTCGTGATCCATCAGGATGAGGCTGCCGACACGCCTGAGTATTTTCACTGTTGTCTTTACCGTCGGATCTTTGCAATAATTAAGCTGTTCGCTGAGCAGAAAATCTGCGTTCTCCATTGAATCTGCGAAAAGGAGACCGGAAAACAGGAATAGCAACATCAACTTTTTCATCAAAACCTCCGTTTGCTTCGTGCGTCTTTTGGCGCTATAGTTTTAGCAGGTCGTGCAGGTGCACAATACCAAGCAGTTCCCGCGGCTTCCCGACAACCAACAGCGTGCTTATGGATTTCTCTTCGGTCATCCTTATTGCTTCGCTAACGAGCGCGTTCTTGCTGATTGTCTTAGGGCTTGGATTCATTACTTCCTTGACCCGGCGCTTGAGAATGTTCTTATCGACTTTAAGCCGGTTTCGCAGATCCTGATCCGTGATTATTCCTGCCAGTTTGCCGGCATGGTCAAGCACGGCCGTGCAGCCCATCTTCTTGCCGTTCATTTCAACTATGGCCTTCTCCATGCTCTCGCTTTCGCGCACCACAGGGACTTCCGCCCCTTTTCTCATTATTTCTTCAACAGCCGACAATCTCCTGCCGAGACTTCCGGCGGGATGCAGGAACGCATAGTCCTCTTCCTTGAAACCTCTTTTTACGAGCAGGGCCACGGCTAAAGCGTCCCCCATCGCGAGCTGCGCGGTAGTAGATGCGGTAGGAGCCAGGCCAAGCGGGCAGGCCTCTTCTTTTACGGTAACTTTAAGTACAATATCGCTGTTCTTCGCAAGCGTAGAGGTAGAAACTCCCGTAAGCGAGATTAGTTTCGCGCCTATCCTTTTAATTGCCGGCATTATTTCCAGAACCTCTTCTGTCTCGCCGCTGTTTGAAATCATTACGACCACATCACGGGCCATTACGGTGCCAAGATCGCCGTGTACTCCTTCCGCGGGATGCAAGAAAAGCGCGGGAGTGCCGGTAGAGGCAAAAGTAGATGCCGCTTTCCTGGCAATAATTCCTGCCTTTCCCATTCCGGTTACAATAACTCTGCCCTTGCAGGAATAGAGCAGGTTCACGGCCTTAACAAAATCACCGTTAATTGAGGAGGCAAGCGCCTTAACGGCCTCGCTCTCAATCCTGAGAACCCTCTTGGCTTCTTTTATTAGTCTTGCGTCATTAACCATTTTTACCTTCCACGATTTCTTTTTTGGTTATGCTTTTGAACCTTCCTTCTGCTCTTAAGCATCCAACCCTGTACCACTCACTTCGTTCGGGTACAGGGCACGCCCTCCGGCTCCGCCGGATTACTAATTACTGATTACTAATTAAAGACTCACGGATTCTGAACATATCGGTCTTCTGTCCTCAGTCTTCTGTCTTCTGTTTTCTGTTTTCTGTCTTCTGTCCTCAGTCTTCTGTCCTCAGTCTTCTGTCTTCTGTTTTCTGTTTTCTGTCTTCTGTCTTCTTCCTTCCGTCTTCCGTCCACTGACCTCAATCATTTCTTTTCGGAAACCAGCGAATGTATCGCAACCGCCTTTTTCAAAAGCTTTCCCATTTCCTTCAGCGGAAAGACCGAAGACGCGTCACAAAGCGCCTTGCAGGGCTCAGGGTGGGTCTCTATGAACAACCCGTCCGCGCCGGCAGCCATGCTCGCGTTGACAAGCGGAGCGACGAACCTCGGCTGCCCGCCCCTTGAATCCGCGCTGGTAAAACCCGGAATCCTTATGGCGTGAGTCGCGTCAAAGACAACCGGATAGCCCAGTTCCTTCATAAGCAGGAAGGAACGCATATCAACAACCAGATTATTATAACCAAAAACCGAACCACGCTCGGTAAGCATTATCTTGTCATTGCCCGTTGTCTTTACTTTTTCCGCAATCTTTTTCATATCCCAGGGAGCGAGAAACTGCCCCTTCTTTATATTAACTATCTTTCCCGTCTCCCCGGCCCTAAGAGTCAGGTCAGTCTGCTGACAGAGATACGCAGGTATCTGGATTATATCAGCTACTTCGGCTATGGCGTCGATATCGTGCTTGCAGTGAAAATCAGTTACCACAGGAACGCCTGTTTTTTCTTTTACCTTGGCCAGAATCTTAAGCCCTTGTGAGAGGCCAGGCCCTCTGAAATTTTCCACCGCAGTCCTGTTCGCCTTGTCATACGAAGCTTTGAAAATGTAGGTTATTCCGAAAGCCGCAGCCTGTTTCTTTACCTCTTTCGCTATCTCCAGGCACTGGCTTTCCGATTCAATAACACAAGGCCCGGCCATAAGAAACAGGCCTTTCCCCGAAAAAATAGCTTTTTGCAGTTCTTTCTGGCTAAGCATGTTTTGCCTTCTTGCCTTTCTCGTGCCCGTTCTTTTCTATGGAGGCTTTCACAAAATCACGAAATAAAGGATGCGGGCAAAGCGGGCGTGATTTGAACTCCGGATGAAACTGCACTCCGACAAACCAGGGGTGATCCGTAACCTCTACTATCTCGACGAGTTTGCTGTCCTTGGTGGTCCCTGCTATGCGCAGCCCTTTCTTAGTGAGTCTATCCTTGTAATCGTTGTTAAATTCAAATCTGTGCCGGTGCCTCTCCGAGATCAACTCTTTTCCGTAGGCCGCTTCAGCGTGAGTACCCTTTACAAGTTTGCAGTCCCAGGCGCCGAGCCTCATGGTGCCGCCCTTATTCTCAACGCCGTGCTGACTTTCAAGCAGTGAGATTACCTGATGCTGGGTTTTCTCGTCAAACTCGGTGCTATTCGCTTTGTCCAGCCCGCAGACATTACGCGAGAATTCTATAACCGCGCATTGCATCCCAAGACAAATACCGAAGAACGGGACCTTTTTTTCCCTGACGTACTTTATGGCCTCTATTTTTCCTTCTATACCGCGCGAGCCAAACCCGCCGGGCACAAGCACGCCTGAAACACCTTCAAGCGCTTTCTTAGCGCCGTGCTTTATCACGTCATCCGCATCTATCCAGGTCAGGTGTACTTTTGCGTTGTTCGCTACGCCTGCATGGACGAAGGATTCCGTGATGCTCTTGTAAGCTTCCTTGAGTTCTATATATTTCCCTACTATGCCGATATTTACCGTCTTTGCAGGAAACTTAATTCTCTCTACGACTTTTTCCCAGGCCGAAACATCCTGCTTGCCGAACCTGAGGTTCAAGAGTTTCATCACTATTATGTCCAGGCCCTCTTCCTTGAATAGCAGGGGAACTTCATAAACGCTTGACGCGTCCTCGCACTGAATCACGCCTTCCTCATCAACATTGCAGAACATTGATATTTTGGCTCTCAGTTCCTTTGAAATGGGGTGCTGAGTGCGGCAAATAAGGATGTCCGGCTGTATACCTATATTCCTCAACTGCGCTACGCTATGCTGGGTGGGCTTTGTCTTGAGTTCGCCCGCGGTCTCAATGTAGGGAAGGAGCGTCACGTGCACATAAATTACGTTCTCGCGCCCAACATCCTTTCTAAACTGCCTGATGGCTTCCAGGAACGGAAGGCTCTCTATGTCGCCGACGGTGCCGCCTATTTCAACTATGGTCACATCGTATTTGTTATCCTTATTTACTTTGAGAATCCTGTCCTTTATCTCGTTAGTTATGTGCGGAACAACCTGAATGGTCTTGCCGAGATAATCGCCTTTCCTTTCCCGCGAAATAACGGAATAGTAAATCTGGCCCGTGGTCACATTATTGTCTTTACCCATGCAGGCGCTGCTAAATCTCTCATAATGCCCCAAATCCAGGTCTGTCTCGGCGCCGTCATCGGTCACGAAGACTTCACCGTGCTGATAAGGATTCATAGTGCCAGGGTCAACATTGATGTAGGGATCGAATTTCTGGTGGGTTACTTTGAGGCCCCTGGTTTCCAGGAGACAGCCGATGGAGGAACTGGTGATGCCTTTTCCGAGAGATGAAACAACGCCGCCTGTTACAAAGATGTATTTGGACATCAAAGCCTCCATTAGAAGCAAATTCGAAGTCCGCCTGAAGTTCCTTCAGGCGAGATCTCGCCTATTTGCAAGCAAATAGGCGGACACTAAATTCGAAATTCGAAACAAAAATCAAGAATCAATAAAGACAAAAGCTTCATTAATACAACGTCTTACCTGCCAACCCTCTAACCTTCCAACCGTCCTCAGTTCTTACTGCGCATCTGCGCGTCAAGCAAGCAGCTTTACCACCTTCGCAAGGTCTTCCTTAGTATCCACCGGAACGGTGTCAAACCTGGTTTCAACCACCTTTATCTTGTAGCCGTTCTCTATAACCCTGAGCTGCTCAAGTTTCTCTATTTTTTCAAGCCGGCTCTGTTTAAATTTAACATACTTGAGAAGGAAGTCCTTTTTGTAGACATAGACTCCTATATGCTTATAAAAATAATCAAAGTCTTCCGCTCTCGCGAGCGAGGGTATATTTGATCTTGAAAAATACATCGCGTAGCCGTTTATATCAACTATAACCTTAACAATATTCGTGTCTTCCGCGAGTTTTCTGTCCTTAACTTTGCAAACCAAGGTACTCATCAGAAGGCCGGGAGAGGTATAAAAAGGGGCCACCGCTTTGTCCAGCATATCCGGCCTGATAAGAGGTTCGTCACCCTGAATATTTACCACTATGTCCGCTTTAAGACCTTTGACCGCTTCGGCTATCCTGTCAGTCCCGCTTTTGTGTTTCGCAGAGGTCATAACGGCATTGCCGCCGAAATCCCTGACGGCGGAGTAGATCTTCGGATGATCCGTAGCGACAAAAACTTCGCTTAAGGTCTCCGCTTTCTTAGCCGCCTTCCAGACCCACCAAATCATCGGCTTTCCCTTAATGTCTGCGAGTATTTTTTCCGGGAACCTCGTGGAATGCAGCCTCGCCGGGATAACACCGATTATTCTCATTATTTTAGGACCTCTCCGGTCTTGCTGCTCCAGAATAACAGGTCAAGCTCGTCAAAGTTTACGCCTATTTTTTTCGCGAACTTTTTCATTTTTTCTTCTGTTTCGACATATTTCTGCTTGGTATTCATAGGCTCAACTTTTTTAATTATACCATATTCGAACAGGCAATTTAAAATATGTTTATCAAGGATGGCGTAACCCTTAAAGCCGATATTTCGCAGAAAATGGCTGGCTTCTTTGTAACCGATACCCTTGATATCCTTTCCCTTCGCGAAGAAATCGCGGAGGGCGTCCCGGTCCGTCCCGAACGATTCTATCAGGTTATGCATCTTAAGCCCGTACCCGCACCTCAGGTATTCCCTTGTGTGAACCAGATATTTCGGGCGGATCCGCCAGAACCGGTAATGCCCTCTGATTCTTTTGCTTAATTCCGCCGGGCTCGCGGTCAAAAGCACGGGTCGTATAAGCTCTATACAGGTAAAACCCATGCGGGCCGAGGCATTCGCGGTAAAGATGCAAAAACAGAGTTCTTCCAGGATGCGCCGGTCATTTTCCGCGTAAACCAGCTCGAATTCCTTCAGGCGACCCTCAATTACCTTCTTTTCTTTTTCGTAGAAGCACAGCAATTCTTTAAGCGTCATTTTACAAGTTCTCCTTTCAGGCTGAACGGTCCCGCCGAAGCAACGGCTACCCTGACAAATCCCTTAAGCTCTTTACCTGCCTCGAAAAAAACCTGCTTCTCGGACAAAGTTTTTCCGCAAACCTTCCCGCCTGAACGGGTTGCGCCGTCTATCAGCACTTCCTGCACGGTGCCGATCAGCGGCTTGTTGCTCGCAAGGCCGGTCTTCCTCTGGAGGGCCATTAGGCGCGCCAGCCGTTCTTCCTTAACGCCCTTGGGCACGGAGTCTCCCAGCTTTGAAGCCGCCGTGCCCTTGCGCGGCGAGTACTTGAACATATAAGCTGAGTCAAAAGCGGCCCGCGCAAACATTTCCAGCGTTCCTTCAAAATCTTCTTCGGTCTCGCCCGGGAACCCAACTATGATATCGGTAGTGAGTGAGGAACCGGAGAGCCTCCTGACCTTAGCCGCGACCTCAAGATAGTGTTTCGTGTCATACCCGCGGTTCATAATTTTCAAAATACGGTCAGATCCCGACTGAAGCGGCAGATGGAAGTTTCTCATTATTTTTTTCGAACTCTCAGCCGCCTCAAGGATTTTTTCCGAAAAGTCCCTCGGGTGCGCGGTCTTAAATCCTACCCGAAAAGCGCCTTCGAGCGCCGCGACCTTTGAGAGCAGTTCCGGAAAACCGCCGGCGTCTTTTTTGTCTTTGCCATAGGTATTCACATTCTGGGCAAGCAGGTTTATCTCACGGTAGCCAGTTTTAATAAGCCCCGCCGCCGTCTCTATGATGTCCTCAGCAGGCCGGCTCTCTTCCCTGCCGCGAGCCAGCGGGACCACGCAGTAGGAGCAGAAGGAGTTGCAGCCCTTGCTTACCGTTACCCAGGCCTTTTCGCCCGAGGAGCGGTCAATGAGAGCATCCTCTTTCCAATCAACACTTAAATCTCCAGTAAAATCCTTGCGCTTGCCGTTCTTAAGAAATATTTTAAGTATTCTTCCTATCTCTCGTATCCTGGCAGGTCCGACAACGAGGTCGATGCCGTTCATTCTTTTCAGAGCTCCGGCTCCGTCCTGCTCCGCAACACAGCCGCACATAACCACAGTCTGCTCGCTTTTTTTATCCTTTTTCAGGATGCTTCCGAGATAACTATAGGCCTTCTCGGCTGCAAGCTCCCTTACGGCGCAGGTATTTACCAGAACTATATCGGCCTCGCCGGAGGAAAGCGCAGGTTCAAACCCCTCCTTTTTCAACAGGCCTGAGATTAGTTCGGAGTCGTACTCGTTCATCTGGCAACCCATGGTATGAATATAAAAGCGCATAGACATAAGAACTCCGGGACAATTGCTGATTGCTAATTTGAGAAAATATTCATCACAAAACCATTGTCATTGAAAAACCGCCGATCTCGAATTTTGCCTTTATGAATTTGCTCTTGCACTTAATTAGTAATCGCCTTTAACAAAAAAACGTCCTTGAGGTATGTACATACCAAAAGGACGTTCTCTGATTTCGCATAAATACTTCCCTTGAAAAGTTCCAAAAAACCAGTCTAACGTTTGGAGAACTGGAACCTCTTTCTCGCGCCGGCCTGGCCGTACTTCTTTCTTTCGACCATTCTCGGGTCCCTCTTCATCAAACCTGCTTTTGAAAGCACCGGTCTGAATTCGGGGTTAATTACCGTGAGAGCGCGCGCTATGCCGTGACGGAGTGCGTCTGCCTGTCCGGAAACGCCGCCTCCCGTGATAGTCGCTTTTACATCCATCTTGCCCGCTACACCCGCTGTCTCCAGCGGCTTCATCACCAGAACCTGCAGGGTAAGGTTCGGGAAATATTTTTTATAATCCTTCCCGTTGACCAGTATCCTGCCGTCTCCGGCTTTCAACGCTACTTTCGCGGTGGCAGTCTTTCTTCTGCCTACGCTGATAAATTTATTTTTTTTCGCTGATTCCGCCAATTTAAGACCCTCCTTAAAATGTTTCCCGGATTAGAATTTTACTTCTTTTATCGCTTTACCGACGTAGTCATGTTTCTCGCCTTTAAATGTTTTTAGCTTCTTGAGCATCTGGTGTCCGAGTATGCTCTTGGGGAGCATTCCCTTTACCGCTAGCTTCAATACTTCATCGGATTTTTTCTGCATCATAATCCTGTAAGGCGTGTACCTTGAACCTTCCGGATAGCCTGAATGAGTATAGTCTATTTTCTGATCAAGTTTCTTGCCTGTAAGCACCATTTTGTCGGTGTTGATGGCGACAATAAAATCCCCGGTATCGTTGGTCGGGGTATAGGTAGCTTTGTTCTTGCCCATAAGCATCATCGCTATCTTAGAAGCGGCCCTGCCCAGGACTTTTCCTGAAACATCCGCGATATACCATTCCCTCGCGGCGTCTTTTGTTTTTACGAACGTCGTTTTCAATTCTCCTCCTTGAAATACTTTTCATATTGACCGCATAAGGATCGTTGCGCGATTCTCGGCCACTCTGTCCGGGGTCGCCGAAAAGCCGTTCCCAAATCCTTTCGCGAAATAATTATCAGACTGAACCGGCCGCCAGCAGGCCGGTAAAACCGTCTATACAAATTCCACAAAAACTTCGTTTGAAAGAAAGAGCCCTTCGCGGGTGAGCCTTAAATATCCGTCCTTTAGCTCAAGCAACCCGAGTTCGGAAAGCGTTTCAACCTGCTTTCCGAATAAAAATAAAAAATCCTTGCCGAACCGCGTCTTCCAACCGGCAAGGTCAATACCACACAATAACCTCAAGCCAAGAAAAACGGTTTCCTTAATCTGTGTTTCCTCAGTCAATTTTTCCTTAAATAATATAGCAGAATCATTTCGTTTTATCAACTCCATATATTTAAACGGGTCGTTCTCGTTGGAAAACCTCTCCGGACCGCTCTTTGAGGCTGCGCCGGCCCCAAAGCCCAGATAATCATTATAATTCCAGTAGATTTGATTATGTACTGCTTCCTTCCCGGGTACGGCGAAATTTGAAAGCTCATAATGAGAATAACGTGAGGAAAACCTGTCTTTGAGCAAATAATACATATCGGAGGCAAGTTCATCCGGCACTTCGTCTATTTCGCCCTGTTTCAGCCGCTTATAAAACCCTGTTCCCTCGTCTATTGAGAGGCAATAACCGGAGACGTGTTCCGGAGCAAGACCAAGAATATGCGCGGCTTCTCTTTCAATGTCTTCCAAGGACTGTCCCGGAATGCCATACATCAGGTCTAGATTGATATTAGCAAAACCCGCCTCTCTTGCCTCTTTGAAACATTTTTCTGTCTCTGAATTGGAATGGATGCGCCCCAGATATTTCAGGACTTTGTCTTCGCCGGACTGCATGCCGAGGCTGATCCGGTTCACGCCGGCAGCTTTCATTTTGCCGAAAAAACCTTTTTCTGCCGTGCCGGGATTAACCTCCACGGTTATTTCAATTCCTTGAGGAAGAGCGTACTTTTCCCGCAAGACTTCAAGCGTACCGCAAAGCAGCTCCGCCCCCGCGAAAGACGGCGTCCCGCCTCCAAAGTAAACAGAGCCGGCCTCGCCTCCGGGAGAAAGTTCTATCTCACGGTTGAGCGCCTCAAAATACCCGCGGATAGCGGGGCTGTTTTTTTCGGCCGGTATAGAATCAAAACTGCAGTAAGCGCATTTCGCGGCGCAAAAAGGTATATGAAGATACAGACCGGCTTTCATTTGATTATCCTTAGCCTCTCGAGAGGCCAGTAAACACAGAGCGGAGTTCCCGTCAGATCTTCCTCTCCCACAGGCCCCCAGTAGCGGCTGTCAAAACTCGAGTCTCTGTTATCGCCGAGCATAAACCAGCGGCCTTCGGGAACCTTGTACGGCCCGAAATCCATCCGCGAAGTTTTTGAGCCGGCGGAGTAATGCGCGGCGTAAGGTTCCGTTATTTCCAGCCCGTTCACGAGAAGCTTGCCCGCTTTTAATTCAAGAATATCTCCGGGCAGTCCCAGACAGCGCTTGATAAAGAACTGGGTCTCGTCCTTGGGAAACCTGAAGACTACCGGCTTGCCTCTCTTGGGGGAAAAGAACCGCAGCACCTTCTTTCCGGTGAAAGGTAACCTAAAACCATAAACAGGCTTGAACACCAGTATGCGGTCTCCCGCTTTAAGTAAAGGCTCCATGGAGCCGGAAGGTATACGGAAAGCTTGCAGGATGAAAATGACAATTAGGAGCGCGGCCAGCAGGTCAAGAATAGCATTGAGCGCGAATTTTTTAAACTTGTCAATATTCTCGCGGGACATCTTAGTCCGTAATCTTAAGTATGGCAAGAAAGGCTTCCTGCGGCAGGTCAATCTTCCCGACCTTCTTCATCCTCTTCTTGCCTTCCTTCTGTTTTTCAAGGAGCTTTCTCTTCCTTGTGATATCTCCGCCGTAACACTTAGCGATAACGTTCTTCCGGAGCGGCGCGATGGTCTCCCTCGCAACAATCTTACTGCCAATGGAGGCCTGTATTGCCACCTCAAACATCTGACGCGGTATTATTTCCCTAAGTTTTGTTACCAGCTCGCGCCCTTTATAATACGCCTTGTCTTTGTGAACCACGAAGGAAAGCGCGTCAACGGGTTCACCTGCCACAAGGATATCCATTTTGACAAGGTCGGACTCGCGAAAATCCAGGTATTCGTAATCAAAAGAAGCATAGCCCTTTGAAAGGCTTTTGAGCCTGTCGTAGAAATCAAAAACAACCTCGGAAAGCGGAAGTTCATAACTTATCAGTACTCTGTTGGCGGTAACATACTGCGTGTTCTTATATATACCTCTCTTCCCCTGGCAGAGTTCCATAATGGGACCGATGAAATCCGGAGGCATTATGATCTGCGCCTTTATGAAAGGCTCGAGAATCTTTTGAATGGAACCCGGGTCAGGTAATTTCGCCGGATTGTCGACCTCTAACTCTTCCCCGGCATTGTTGAGCACCCTGAACCGAACGTTAGGCGAGGTCGCGATCATATCTATGTTATATTCGCGCTCCAACCTCTCCTGTATTATTTCCATGTGCAAAAGGCCAAGGAAGCCGCATCTGTAGCCAAAGCCCAGCGCGGAAGAAGACTCGGGTTCAAAGAGCAGTGCCGCGTCGTTCAGTTTGAGGCGGTCAAGCGCGTCCTTTAGAATGCCGTACTCGTTCGGAATGACCGGATAAAATCCGCAGAAGACCATCGGTTTGACTTCTTTATAGCCGGGAAGCGGTTCTGCCGCAGGATTTGTCGCAAGGGTAACCGTGTCGCCGACTTTCACCTCGGAGACATTCTTGATATTAGCGATAAGATAACCCACTTCCCCAGCCGAGAGAGAATCAGCCGGCTGCATTTCAGGGGTGAAAACACCCACTTCAAGCACTTCAAATTCATTGGCAGTCCGCATCATCAGTATACGGTCGCCCTTCTTTATCGCTCCCTCTTTCACCCTGAAGAAAACGATGACTCCGCGGTAAACATCATATACAGAATCAAAAACAAGGGCGCGCAAAGGCGCTGCCTGGTCTGATTTCGGCGGCGGAACTTTCTTGATAACAGCCTCAAGTATCTCTTGAATGCCTATGCCTTCTTTCGCGCTGGCCAGGATGGATTCTTCCGGAAGAAAACCCAGTTCAACAAGCTGTTCCTGCGCTTTCTCCGGCTGGGCCGAAGGCAGGTCTATCTTATTGATTACGGGGATGATGCTTAGGTTTGCGTCAAGAGCAAGGTGCAGGTTGGCTAAGGTCTGAGCTTCAACGCCCTGCGACGCGTCAACCACCAGCAGGGCTCCTTCTGCCGCGTAAAGCGTCTTTGAGACTTCGTAGGTGAAGTCCACGTGCCCCGGAGTGTCTATCAAATTGAAGACATAATCGGAACCGTCTTTGGCGTGGTAATTCAAACGCACGGCTTTTGCCTTGATAGTAATCCCCCGCTCGCGTTCCAGGTCCATCGAATCAAGCAGCTGCGCTTTCATATTTCTGGAAGCAATAGCGTGCGTTTGTTCGAGTATCCTGTCCGCAAGTGTGGATTTGCCGTGGTCAATGTGGGCTATTATGCAGAAATTCCTTACTCTTGAAGCGTCCATAGTGCAATAGAATATCACAAATAGACGTTTTGTTCAATGGAAGGATACCGGCTGCCGCTCCGCGGATTACTAATTGATGATTACTTATTGCTAATTAAGAACTCAGGGATGAGAATTGCTGATTAAGAACGCAAGGTTTAGGATTTTGTTAAGCATAGATAGGTCCTTCGCTGCTCTCAGGACTGCGCCTGCGGCGCAGCTCCGCGGATTACTGATTACTGATTGCTAATTGCTGATTAAGAACTCCGGAGGTGAATTACTGGTTGCTAATTAGGAACTTTGGTTTTGTTAGGTGAAATGATCTGTCTTCTGTCTTCTGTCCTCCGTCCTCTGCTCTCCGCTGGCCTTTAAGCCTCCAACCCTCTAACCCTCTGCTTTTCTAGTCCTTCTCTTCCCCCACCGAGGTCAGCGGCGAACCGAACCTGACTATCAAGCTTATCCTGTGCGTTGACCCGATATCTTCCAGTCCGGGCGCGAACGCGTAATCTATCTCATAGACCGTGCCGTTAGAATTCATCCTGTAGCCCGCGCCAAAAGTCATAGACTCGAGATCGTAATTGAGCTTGTATCCGGCTCTAAGGAATATCTGTCTGTTGATTCCGTACTCGGCGCCGAGATTCGCTTTTATTGCCGCGTCAATCGGCAGCACTCCGTCGGCCGCAAGTATCAGGGAATGCCCTTCTGAGAAACCGGGAAGTCTGTAACCGGCTCCTATTCTCATAGTCAGCGGCATCGCGGCGTTCTCGTTTAAAACCGTTCCGATATTGCTGATAGCAGCGCCTACCAGAAGATTCTTTCCCAGCACATAGATTCCGCCTATGTCTGCTCCTATAGCAACAGCGGAGGTGCCGTCAATGCCGTCGCCGACAAACTTGAGCGTGCCGCCGAGAAATACCGGTTGGCCTTCCAAGATAAATTTATTCGCATAACTGACTTGAGCGGAATACGCGCTGTAATTGAAAACCCCGTCAAGGGTGTAATTGCTTCCGCTGGAATTCTCTACCGTTTTATCTATGGAACCACTGTTAATAAAAGTGCCTCCAAGCGCAAAAACACCGATATTTCTCATCGGTATTACGGCGCCGGCGGATTCATACGAAATGCCCTGCCAGTAAACAAGGTGCATCAAACCCACTTCATATTTTCTTACAAAAGCGAGCCCCGCCGGGTTCCAGTAAATTGCGTCAACGTTATCCGCAATGGCAACCTGCGCTTCTCCCATGCCCTCGGCTCTCGCTCCCATGCCGATGCGCATGTAGTTCATACCTGTTGTCCCTGCGCCGCCGGCAAAAACTGCGGCCGCGACAGCGAAAGCTATGGCAAATAGGATAACTTTTTTCATTCCCCCTCTCAATTAATTGTCATTTGAATATCCATAAAAATTATAGCAAAACAGGGCTTAAAGTCAAGGTTAACCTTCTGTAATACTTGTTACAATACAGCCGGCGGCATTCCGCCTGCTTAAACAAGAAAACTTGATTTATCAAGTCCGCTGTGATCGCTGTAATTCTTCTTCTTTATATCCAGGATAAAGTCATCTACAAGTTGCTGTTTTTCCTGCATATTCATAAAGATAACGCCGATATCGTGCTTATCGCTTATCATTTCGCAGCGCACGACCCCTCCCTGTCTCCACTCCAGTCTGGTTCCGTTAGGAAGCTTGAAATCTAACACGACTGGTTCATTTATGGAAAAGGGAGCATCGGCAATAATTCCTAGTCCGCCGCTGCTAATGTTATGAATTATGCCTTTAAATACTTTTGCCCTTTCATCGGCCGCAGCGAACGCTACCGGAAGCAGCACATGCACCCGCTGGTGCTTGCGCTTTTCCTGCAGAAGGTCATAGAGTTTGCGCAGGGTAACTATCGCGCCGTTCTTTACTATATCATCAGCGCAGTCCTGGCAGTAGTCTTTCTTGACTAGTTTAACTCTGCACTCTTTGCAAACGGATTTTCCGCACACAGTGCAGCTGGCAAGAGAATCGTGTTCAGGATGGGTATCGCATTTGTTCACGGTAATTTCTCCGCATTTTTAAGTTTTGCTTTGAAGCGCCGTTTTTCAGACGAATAGAGCAGGATTCTTCTGGTTATGGTTTTGAACAGCGGTTTTTTTTGAAGGGTTTGTTTCTGGCTTTCGGGCATTCATACCCCCGGTTAAACAAATATTGTAACTTCTTTGGCCTTTCGACGGTGCCCGCCACAAATTCATTTTGGCGAACCATCTTCAGAAGAGCCATAGAAACGAGTGTTTCATGGCGTGCCGTGAACCGGGCACTGAGCGAAGCGATGGTGCCCGGCGAAGCCCGAGCGAGCCATCTTCCTAAGTACAACATAAGCGAGTGGTTAATGGTGGGCGGTACTGGGCTCGAACCAGTGACCCTCAGCTTGTCGAGCTGATACTCTAACCAACTGAGCTAACCGCCCGTGTCCCGGTAATAGTTATGCTCAAACTATGACCAAGCTTAAATTAAAGCACACTCTAATTCAGTCCAGAATTATATCATTTCTCCCGCCTTTTTTGCAAATGCTTTTTACCAGAGGACTTTCCCGAGGTAATTACCTGAATCTTGACAACTACCCATTTTTCCTGTAAATTAAAAGCATCTTCCGCAACTGGCGCAGGTGGGCCACCACCGGGGAACGGAGGACGGGAAGTATTTTTACCCGCAAGTTCACTCTTCAGCCGTTCGCCTGGGCTGTCCGAAATCCGGAGGCCTAAATGCAAAAGAAACAGCTCCCTTTCAAGACCGGCCGTTGGTTCTACAAAATCGACCTGCAGGACTTCATAACCGTAAATTACACTCCTTATGAAGGCGGTGCTGAATTCCTTTCAGGACCGACACGGAGGACCTCAGAACTCTGGTCGCGTGTAGAAAAACTTATTGCCGAAGAAAAAAAGCGCGGCGGCGTCCTCGATATTGACACAAAAACCGCAAGTTCCATCACCTCTCATCCCCCCGGTTATATCAACAGGAAAAAAGAGCTCATCATCGGACTTCAGACAGATGCCACTCTTAAACGCGCCGTTAAACCCGTCGGCGGCGTAAGGCTCGTCGAGAGGGCTTGTGAAGCTCACGGTTTCAAGCTTGATAAAAACCTCGCGGAAATATACACGAAGTACAGAAGGTCGCACAATGACGCCGTCTTCTCCGTCTATACGGAAAAAATGAAACAACTGCGGCGGCTCGGAATCATCACCGGACTTCCTGACAACTATGCGCGCGGCAGGATTATAGGCGATTACAGGCGGGTTCCGCTCTACGGACTAGAAATGCTGATTAAGTACAAACAGGACGACCTGGGCAGAATGGATTCCGCGATGGAAACGAAAGATGTCCGGAGCCGCGAAGAAGTTTCCCTGCAGATACAGGCGCTTAAGGATCTTGCGGCGCTCGGCAAATCTTACGGCTTCGACCTGACACGCCCCGCAAAAAACGCGCGCGAAGCGGTCCAGTGGCTTTACCTGGCGTATCTCGCCGCCGCAAAGGAATCAGACGGCGCCGCGATGTCAATCGGCGGTATCTCTGCCTTCCTTGATTGCTACATAGAAAGAGACCTGAAAAGGAAAAAACTAAACGAGCAGGACGCTCAGGAACTTATAGACGACCTTACCATAAAACTGCGCCTCATTCGCCAGCTGAGAGCTCCGGAATACGACGAGATCTTCGCAGGAGACCCGGTCTGGGTTACTCTCGTGCTCGGCGGCATGGGAAGCGACGGGCGCGCCAAAGTTACAAAGACAGATTTCCGTTTCCTAAACACCTTAAACAATCTCGGGCCGGCGCCGGAGCCGAACCTTACGGTGCTTTACTCTCCCCGCCTTCCTGAAGGCTGGAAAAAGTTCGCCGCGGAAATATCAATAAAGACTTCCTCCCTACAATATGAGAATGACGACCTTATGAGGCCTGTAGCGGGCGACGACTACGGAATTTCCTGCTGCGTCTCGCTGATAAAAGCCGGAAGCCAGATGCAGTTTTTCGGGGCACGATGCAACCTGCCCAAGGCAATGCTACTGGCTTTAAACGGCGGCAGGGATGAGATAAACGGCGAGCTGGTCGTGCCTGATATCCGATTGCTTTCGGGCAGGCACATAGATTACGACGCTTTTCTCGCCAATTTCATGAAAGTTGTTTCCTGGCTGGCAGAGCAGTACGTCAAGACTATGAATATCATCCACTGGTGCCACGATAAATATTACTATGAGGCGGCCCAGATGGCCCTGCTGGATACTAATGTCGACCGGCTGATGGCCTTCGGAATCGCCGGCTTTTCCGTCGTAGTTGATTCTCTCTGCGCCATCCGTTACGCGAAAGTCTCCGCCATCCGCGGGAAGGACGGCCTGACCAAAGACTTCCTTATCAAGGGTGAATACCCCGCTTTCGGGAATGACGAAGAGCGCGCGGACGAGCGCGGCAGGGACCTGGTCATAACTTTCATAAGCGAGCTCAGAAAGCATCCCGTGTACAGGAGAGCAACGCCGACGCTTTCAATTCTGACCATAACCAGCAACGTGCTTTACGGAAAAAAGACCGGAGCTACCCCGGACGGCAGGAAAGCCGGCGAGCCGTTCGCCCCCGGAGCAAACCCTATGTTCGGGCGCGAGAAAAAGGGCGTGCTGGCAAGCTTGAATTCCGTCTCAAAACTTCCTTATTACGCCTGCATGGACGGGATCTCAAATACTTTCTCCATAGTCCCTTCCGCCCTCGGCGCTGACGGTGAAACCAGGACAACCAATCTGATAAGCATCCTCGACGGCTATTTTACCAAAGGCGGGCACCACATAAATGTTAATGTGCTTGATCAGGCGATGCTGCGCGATGCCATGAAGAACCCGCAGAAATACCCGCAGCTTACCATAAGGGTTTCCGGCTACGCGGTGCATTTCACGAAGCTTTCAAGGGAGCATCAGGAAGAAATATTAAAAAGGACATTTCATGAAGGATACTAATAAAAACTGCGGCCTGAAGGCCGTAGTTTTTGTTTCGGTTGGTAAAGATATAATTCATGCCGAATTCATCCCCGCCATTAATGGCGGGGTATTCTTCGGCATAACGAAATAAATACGTTCTTAACGTTTTTAACGTTTGTAACGTTCCTAACGTAAACATCATTGAACGTGATCTTTCATGGTCTGCATTACGTTAAAAACGTTATGAACGTTAAGAACGTTATAAACACACTGAGGCAGTATGCTCAAAGGAACCATTCATTCAGTTGAAACCCTGGGCACCCGCGACGGCCCGGGGCTTCGCTGTGTCTTTTTCCTCTCCGGCTGCAACTTCCGCTGTAAATTCTGCCAGAATCCCGACACCTGGACAAAGAAACGGTCAGGGGAGGTCACGCTTGATACGGCAAAGGAACATTTTTTGCGCCTTTTCCCTTACCTTTCAAAAAAAGGCGGCGGCGTGACGGTCTCGGGAGGCGAACCCTCGCTTCAGGCGGATTTCGTAACCGGACTTTTCAAGCTGGCCCATTCACTAAAACTCTCAACAGTTCTCGACACGAACGGCAGTTGTCCTCCGGAAAAAACAGTTAAACTTTTAAAGGAAACAGACATTATACTGCTGGACATTAAGGCAAGCACGGACAACCTTCACAGAAAAATAACAGGCAAACCGCTAAAACCTGTTTTAAATTTTCTTCTGACGGCGGGAACATCAGGAGCACGGCTGGTATTGCGGCGTGTTCTGCTGCCGGGCATAAATGACTCGGCTCAAGAGCTTGAGTTACTGGCCTCTTTCGCCGCGATGCTTCCGCAAAAACCGGAGATAGAACTTATCCCCTACCACCGGCTCGGCGAGCACAAATGGAAAGAACTCGGGAAAAAGTACCCGTTCAGGAACCTAAGAACTCCCTCCCAAAAAGAATGGGAGCGCGCGGCAAAACTGCTCAAAGAAAAAGGCCTAAAAGTATTTAGGGGTTAATTTCTATCTTCTCTTAGCTCTATTACGAATCCCATAACGTCCCTGACTATACCTTTTTTTCCTTCAGGCCAAAGTATTTTATTTTCTGGAAAAGTAACCCGGATTCTTTGGGGAATTTCCGCCGGCAACAAAGCCGCCAGACGTAAAAGTAAGGGTTTGCGCAGCCGAACCGGCAGGCAGTTCTTTTATCCTTTCCCAATAACCACGCTCTCCCGCTGAAACAAGCGCGAAATTAAGCAGGTCTTCGGGGTATATCAGCAGCCAGGCGGCGCCGCGCTTTTCAAAATAGGGTTTCTTTATGATATTGGCGCCGGATATCTGAAGAGGCATCGAATAACCGAACTTGTCCTCAAAGGCAATTACCTGGCCTTTAAGCGCCGGATAGACCCTTTGAATATCCTTTGCCAGCAGTCTATGCATCTCAGAGGCGTATTCGTGATCACCTTGCTCCAGGGAAATAAATATGTAGCCGGAAATCAGCACTGAGGCAGCCAGAACCGCCGCAACAGTCTTTGCGATAAGGCTTCGCTTTTCAAATAAGGAAATAAGCATTATGGCGATATATAGGCAGAATCCTGCTAGAGGCAGGTATTTGTATCTCCCGAACTGGTAGTAATTCTCGGTCGGGACTGTGAAGATGCCGAGAATACAGCAGAGCATAAGCAGCAAGCTGAATCGCGCGCCCCGAGCCTTCGCTTTGCTTATCAGGACGGAAAGTAAAATCAGCCCCGCAAGCCCGGCAAAATTAAAAATATCGGTAATATTCAACAAAAACAATTTTACGTTCACATAAAAAATGTCGAAGTACTCAAGGAAGTATTTCCCGATCCTCAGGAAATTTATTTTATCCGGCCTGAAGTATTGCTCTACGGGATGAACGGTTTTGATAAAAAGATAGATTATCCCGTACATGACGGAGATTAAAAGATACGGAAGGAGTATTTTACCGGCCTTTCCGGTTTTGAGTTTTTCCCCCGCTTTCTTTTCCGAGAAAAGCCAGGCAGCCAGAATCAACGGCACGATCACGCCGTTAAAGAGCGAAAGAGCCGCGAGTAAAGCTGCCAGGATGGACAAAACATAAAATATATTCCGTCCTCCCCGCCGCCAGAGGATAAACCAGATTAGCGAAAGCAGAATAAATGTGAAGACCAGCAGGTGGCAGCGCGCGGAAATCCAGAGCACCGCCTCGCAACCCTGAGAACTTAGGGCAAAGAATGCCATTGCAAGCAGAGCCGCCGGTTTCTTCCCCGTAATGAGGAACGCCGCGTAGCCCAGAAGCAAAACATTGAGGAGGTGCAGCAGGAGATTGCCAAGGTTAAACCAAAACGGGTCTCCGCCGGACAGGGCCATCTGCGGAATGAACGAAAGAACGGAAGTCAGCCAGGCGAACCGGTCAAAGAGGCCGGCCTCCCCCGCCATCATTTTTGCATAACTTGTAAAAGCGAAGAAATCATCATAGACAAAGAAGCTCGCGAGAGTCCTTGAATAAACGGCAGCCGCTCCGAGCAGGATAAGAACGGAAAACAAGAGAACGCTCCTGTCGGATATCCCTGTCTTTTTTGGCCCCAATCTCCCTCCAAAACATTCAATGAAAACGGAGCACACAGCTCGCGCCGCGTGCTCCGCGAAATTCAAGCTTTTGCTTTCAACGGCTATTTTATCAATATCCTGACATCGGCAACCTTGCAGCCTTCGCCGAGCGCGTAAACTATGATCGGGTTCATGTCAAGCTCGCTGATCTCTTCAAAATCAAGCAGCAGCTGGGACAATCTCAACATGCACTCCGCGACAGCGTTGATATCGGCAGGCGGTTTTCCGCGTATGCCTTCAAGCACCTTGTACATCTTCACGGACTTTATCATCTTCATCGCGTCCGAGGGTTTAAGCGGGGCAAACCCGAAAGTTACGTCCTTGAGCGCTTCCACATAAATACCGCCGAGTCCGAACATCACGACCGGGCCGAACATCGCGTCCCTGTTGGCGCCGACGATGAGCTCTTCGCCCTTCTTCGCCATCTCCTGTACATTCACGCCCCAGACCTTCGCGTCCGGCTTGAACGCTTTTACATTGGCCATCATAGTGTCATAAGCGGCTTCTACTTCAGCGTCGCTCTCGAGATTGATAACAACGCCCTTCACGTCAAACTTGTGAACTATGTCCGGAGAGACTATCTTCATCGCTATCGGGTAGCCGATCTCCTGCGCGAATTTCAGCGCTTCCTTTTTATCCCTTCCGAGTTTTGACTTAAGGGTCGGAAATCCGTAGGCGTTGAGCACTTCAAGCGATTCAAGTTCGGGCATAAAGGTGCGCCCTTCTTTCTTTACTTTCTCAATGATACTCTTTACTTTTTCCTTGTCTACCTTGTAGCTTTTTACCTCGGATTTCGGCTGATTCATAAATTCGCCGAACTTGTACATGCGCGCGAGAGTTTCCGCCGCTTCTTCCGGGAACCTGTAGGCCGGTATTTTGTGTTTCCTCAGGATATCAATGCCCTTGGAAACATCAACTATCCCCATGAAGCAGGCAAGCACGGGTTTCGCGCTGGCTTTGGAGGTCCGGACAACGCTCTCCGCTATTTCCTCAACATCAGTGACTGACTGCGGAGTGAGCAGAACTATGACGCTGTCAACATTCTTGTCGTTCAATACGTGGGCCATTGCGCCTTCGTACCTGTCGTGCTGGGCGTCGCCAATCACGTCGATGGGGTTGTTGAAGTTGGAAGTCTTGGGGAGGAATTTTCTGAGTTCTGCAACGGTTGAATCTTCAAGCTTTGCGAGTTTCAAACCGTACTTAATAACCGCGTCGGTCGTCATAATGCCGGGGCCGCCCGCGTTGGTGACTATGCAAACCTTGTCGCCCTTGGGCACGGGCATTGATTCAAAAGCTATGGCCATATCGAGCAGTTCTTCCACCTTTTCCGCTCTTATTATTCCTGCCTGGGCAAAAAGCGCTTCGTACATTAAATCAGAACCCGCCAGCGCGCCCGTATGCGAAGAAGCTGCTTTTGCGCCTTCCGCGGTGCGCCCGGATTTGAGAGCAATAATGGGTTTAACATTCTGGTTCTCAATACATACTTGCTTGGCTTTCTCTATGAAAGCCCTCGGGTTTGCCAAGTCTTCCACATACATGATGATGACTTTTGTCATCGGGTCGTCTTTGAGATACAGGAGCAGGTCAAGTTCTTTCACGCCCGCTTTGTTGCCCATTGAGACAAACTTTGAAAAGCCTATGCCGAGCCCTTTGGCGTAATCAAGGATTGCCGTGCCAAGTGCTCCGGACTGAGTGATAAACGCAATGTTGCCGGCTCCCGGCATGAATTTTCCGAAGGCCGCGTTCATTGAAACTGTCGGTTCCGGGTTAATGACGCCGAGGCAGTTGGGGCCTATAAGCGCCATATCGTATTTCTTTACTATCTCTATAACTTTGTTTTCCAGGGCAGCGCCGTCGCCGCCGACTTCCTTAAACCCGGCTGAGATTATTATGATGCCTTTCACGCCCCTCTGCCCGCATTCCTCAAGCACCGACGGAACATATTCAGGCGGGATTACAATTATCGCCATATCAACCGGATCCGGTATGGCGGAAACGGTAGGATAACACTTCACGCCCAGGATGTTCTCGGCCTTAGGGTTTACGGGATAGAGCACGCCGTTGAAACCGCCGCCGATAAGGTTTGTGAAGATGGTGCGCGAAAGAGTTCCCTCTTTCGTTGAGGCGCCGACGACCGCGATGGACTTCGGGTAGAATATTTTCTGAATATCCATAAATGTCTCCTTTACCTGCATTGAATTATTTAAGTAGTGGGCCTTTCCCTTTGCGCATTACGTTATAAACGTTACGAACGTTAAGAACGTTATAAACCTCTATCTTTTATCTTTTCCTCCACATCTTCTAATTTTACTTTAAAACACTTAACGCTTGCGGTCGCAATCACTTCCCCGTTCTCCAGCACAGCTTCACCTTTCACGCTGATGAGATTCTTCACTTCTTTTTCGATCCAGGAAGAAAAGATTATCTTCTGGCCGATTAGCGCGGGTTTTTTGAGGCGCACTGTTAACTCGGCGGTAACAACGGGAGTGTCATACATTCTCCACGGAAGGTTTACCGTAACTTCGTCAAGAACAAGAGAAATCATTCCGCCGTGAACTACTCCGGCGTAACCCTGGAACTTTTTTGGGAAGGCGTATTCCGTGAAGAGCTTGCCGTCTTTTTCGTAGAAATGAAGTTTAAGCCCGTCGTGGTTTTTGTTGCCGCAGGCGAAACAAAAATGATCGTCTTCCCAACCCATACGACACTCCGAAATGGTGATTACGCAGATTTGAAAAACAGATTATTACGAATTAAAATAACGATATAGAATATCATTTTCGGAGAGGTATTTCAAATACAGAGTGAAAGATTGTGATTGGTTTGCAGGGTAAAGGTTAACAATCGGAGTTGAAATGGCGATCAAAACGGTCGACTATGCTGCGGCTTCATGGAAATTCGCGCCGGCTTTTTCCGGTCTTTTGGCCTTTTCCACGGTGGGCCGCCAAAACTTCGTTTTGGCTAGCCTCACCATTTTTGCGAAGCAAAAATGGTGGGCAGGGATGGATTTGAACCATCGAAGGACTAAGTCCGACAGATTTACAGTCTGTTGCGATTGGCCGCTCCGCAACCTGCCCATGAGAACAATTACTGATTGCTTATTACTGATTGCTAATTAAAAGCAAGATCAAAATCAAAGTCAAAGTCAAAGTCAAAAACAAATCAAGATCAACTTCAACTTCAGATTTGTTTTGGGGTATATTGCTTCATATACTTAATGAAACCGCCAAGCTGTTTGCCAAGGGTTCCCATAGTATCGTAACCCTTCTTGAAATCGTCTTTTTCCAGAAGCCCCAGGGATTCAGCCAGATACAACTGGCTCTTTACCTCTCCAAGGGAACCTTTCGCAATCCTTAGAAACCGGATAAAATCACCGTTGTTGTCGTATTCAAAACCTTCGGCGATATTTGAACTTATTGAACAAACCGCGCGTCTAATCTGGTCTTTTAAAGAGAATTCGTTGTTCCACTTGCGACAGCCGGTTATGTCATATATGACTTTCGCCGCCCGAATCGATGCCTCCCAAACCGGCATCTCCTCAAACGACTTGTACTTCATCTCCCCCGCTTTTGTTTATGTTTTTTTGCTTTAATCAGTAATCGTTCTCAATCCTTAAATCGCCTTATCTCCCCTACCCGCTCCTGCTTCCGCTATTGCTATTGCTTATGCTTTTGCTTTTGCCTTTGCTCTTGCTTTTATTTTAATTAGCAATCAGTAATCAGTAATTAGTAATCGTTCTTGGAGCGGGACTGCTTTCCGGCAAACATATACGTTACCTTACGGAAAGCGTACCGTCATGCCGAGGGCCAGTGGCCCGAGGCGTTTATGACGGTAAGGGGCCTGCCCCGTCGAACCGC
>CAIOVX010000092.1 GCA_903861835.1 Candidatus Firestoneibacteriota bacterium
GTAAAGCGTCCGCGTGCAAATTGTCATAGGGTTTGTGAAGTTTAAGCAGTACGCCTTAGGGGCGTATTTTTTTATTGCAGCGGCAAAACCAAGATAGTCCTTTATAGTCCGAAGCGACCTGATACTGCCGCCCGGCCCGACGGTGTCTCCGACCGGCTGAAAGATTCCGTACTTCATCGGCTCAAGCAGGTCAACGCCCATATCCTCAATGCGTCCCGGCTGGATGGAAAGGAAAACGAAATCGGCGCCTGAAAGCGTTTCTTTAAGGCTTCTTACGGCGCGGTATTTCCACTTTGAAACGGCCTTGGGATTGGTTTGCAGCCAGTTTCCATACTTGGCGTTGAACTCTGCCATAGGGTGATTTATGTCGTAAAGCCTTACCTCGCCGTTGAAATGCGGTGTCTGGACAAGATCTCCCATCAACGCGTGCGCCCAGCCGCGGCTTCCGCCGCCTATGTACGCGATCTTGAGTTCAACCGGCTTTCCCCCTGAAACATTGAGATTACTGCTCTCGCCCTTCTTTTCCTTTGTGACCAGTTTCACCGCCATTTTGCTTCCTCCTGATATGATTGCGTTTAAATTCTATTTTAAGAAATATTCTCCGGGCTTTATGCCGACGGCTTTCCCGATCTTTAGCGATTCAAACGCCTTCATAGGACAAAGCGTCGCGAAACTTCCGGCTATTTCGTCGACCGGGGACCGCCTGCCCTTCTGCACGGCTTCCGCAAACGCCTCTATTTCTCCAAAATGTCCCTTGTCAACTTCAGGTATCGGGACTTCATAATTTCCGGTGCGTTTTTTTACCGCGTCATGCACAGGAATGCATTTTTGCATTCCCTTCATGTAAACCTCTATACCATTTCCAAGTTTTCCGCCGGTGTAATGCAGGCCGACCGGATAGTCTTTCCTGAAAAGCCAGTTCTTTAATTTAACCGGAGGATGGTAAAGCCCGTCGTAGAGCTCTGCGAAACAATCCAGGATAATCGTGCTCCTGTCCCGGAATATTTCCAGGCGTTCCTTTGGATAGCGCAGGTCTCCGATTCCTCCAGAAATTATACTGACAACCTGGTCCCCGAACCTCATGGTGGTAATGGAGTTGTCGTCCCGACCGCCGCTGCAGTAAAGCGTCGAAGGCTCCTTTCCCGTGAGCCATCTCATCAGGTCAAAAATATGGCAGGTCTCTCCCAGCAGGTCGCCGCCCCATTTTTTCATATCAAGCCGGCCGCCGCCGTATCTTTTCCTGTCGGCCACTATCCTGTAAGTAATAAGCGCTTCGCCTTTTCGCTTGTCATACGCGTTTTTGACATCCAGCATGGAAGGCGCGAACCTTCTGTTATAACCAACCATAAGCTGGTTGCCGTGCTTCCTCACCGCTTTGACTATCAATCCGCACTCTTTCATGTTCATTGCCATCGGTTTCTCAACAAATATGGCCTTTCTCGTTGGGACGGTCTTCAGAATCAGCGGCGTGTGTAAATCATGCGCCACAACCAGGAAGATAATGTCAATTTGAGGATCGTTTAACAGGTCGTCCATTTCGCTTGAGGCGTAATCCGGGTTGTATTGCGCGGCTGTCTTTTCCAGCTGCTCATTGTTTTTGTCGCAAATAGCCCTAAGGCGCAGACCGCTGCTCTTAACAATATTCGGTATATGCTGTATGCGCGCGAAGTAGCCGCAGCCCACAACACCAACATTGAGCTTTCTTCCGGCGGCAATTTGCGTCATTTTCATGACTCCTTTAATTTCACATTTTACTTCCCGGAATACATTGGAAATTACGGCTGCCGCGAGAGATCAACGAGAGAATCTCCGGTGGGCTTGGCTTTCACATACAGCAAATCAGACTTTCTGTACCAGTACTCGCCGGTCCAGAATACCGAAAGCAAACCGGCCAGGGTTACCTTTGAATAAACACATTCCTCTTCTTTTCCCAGCACGGTCAACTTTTGCACCCCTTCGTTCTTAACCACCATTACGCCGCAGGTGTTCGGGTCGTCGGGGCGGATGGCCCAAAACTCCATTTCCTTTTTTCCGGAATTGAAAAACTCGTCAAACTCCCAGTTGAAGATCTGATGCCACTCGCGGTCGTCAATGCCGTGCTCGCGTTTATAATCGTTTCCCTTGTAAATACCGGTTATCTTTATCCGGTTGTTCTCCCTGACTGCCAAGAGACTGCTCTTGTTCTTTTCATCGATAAAATTCCACTCAACAACGCCTTTGCCCTTTACCAGCTTGACGCGGTTGACTATTTTTA
>CAIOVX010000093.1 GCA_903861835.1 Candidatus Firestoneibacteriota bacterium
ATCCTTCCTTACAGAACAAGACGCACGAAGTGCGGCTTATTCTGCAATGCCAGACGGAGGCTGGCATGAATAATATCCTTCCTTACAGAACAAGACGCACGAAGTGCGGCTTCTGAACCGCGCTTAAACAAACTCCGCCCGGTAGCCGTGCTTGCCTATAACCACTTTCAGTTTTGAAGAATAAAGCTTTGAAAGATTAGCATCCGTGAGAACCTGGTCAATAGGCCCGTCTTTGAAGACAGCGCCTTTATCAAGCAGTACTACCCTTGAAACCTCAGGGATAATATCCTCGAGATCGTGTGTGACTATGATGACATTTGTGCCGTGCTTAGAAAGCTTGCGCAGGTATTCCCTGAAATTGTGCGCCGCTTTTATATCCAGCCCGCTTGTCGGTTCGTCAAGCAGCAGCGCTTTTGGATCGTGCGCCAGGGCTCTGGCTATCAAGGCTAGCCTGGCCTCTCCGGTAGACACCTCGGTGACAAAACGCGTCTTAAGCGGAAGGATACCGAGGAAGTCCATATTGCGTTCCGCTTTTCCGAGCATTTCTTTCGTTATATAATCGCGGTGCGGGATGCCAATGCTGGAAAAGAAACCTGAGAGGACGGTGTCCTCGACGGTTATATTTTGATTTACCTTGAACGCCATATAAGGCGTGACAATGCCAAGCAGGCTTCTGAGCCGGAAGACATCCCACCTCTCCTCGCCCCAGATACGGCAAATAGTGTTTTCCTCGGGCTCAGGGTAAAGTTCTCTCGTGATAAGGCGCATGAAAGTTGATTTTCCGGATCCGTTCGGTCCGAGTATCGCCGCGTTCCCGCCAGCTTCGATTACTAGCTCTTTAAGATCCAGAGCTTTGACATTTGTGACGGTATCGTGGATGACGCTCACATTTATAAACTCTATAATTGGCTTCATGACGTTATTATAACACTTATCAGGCCCTTCTTAAAAACAAAAAGCCCGCCGGGTTTACACCGGCGGGCTGTATATCTTAGATAGATCCTTCGGGCTTCGCCCTCAGGATGTCCTGCTACCGGTTCTTGATGGCGGAGATCATTGCAGGGATGACCTCAAAAAGGTCTCCGACTATTCCGTAGGTCGCTATCTCAAATATAGGAGCGTTCGGGTCTTTGTTTATAGCAATGATGGTCTCCGAAGACTGCATTCCGGCCATATGCTGAATGGAACCTGAGATGCCGCAAGCGATATAGAGCTTCGGGCAAACGGTCTTTCCGGTCTGTCCAACCTGGTGAGAGTAGGGTATCCAGCCGGCGTCAACAGCCGCCCTTGAAGCGCCTACTGCGCCATTGATAAGCTCGGCAAGTTCCCTGACAAGAGCAAAGTTCTTTGCTTCTCCGAGCCCCCTTCCGCCGGACACTATGATGTCGGCCTCGGAAAGGTTAACAGTTGACTCCATTTCTTTTACGAATTCTATGAGTTTGGTCCTGGATTTCAGCAGATCATCCGCGAGCACCTTCGTGAAAATCTTACCTTTCCTTGAGATGTCTTTCGCGGCTTTCTTGAAAACTTTGTGCCTGACAGTCGACATCTGCGGTCTGAAGTTAGTACAGGTTATGGTCGCCATAAGATTTCCGCCGAAAGCCGGGCGGGTCTGAAGCAACAGTTTGGTGTAGTCGTCTATTCCGAGCTGGGTGCAGTCTGCGGTCAAACCGGTCTCAAGTATAACGGCAACTTTGGGTATGAACGACCTGCCTATCGCTGTCGCGCCGGTAAGCACAATATTCGGCTTGTATTCTTCGCAGAGTTCAGCCATTGCCATCGCGTAAGTATCGTCCTGGAAATCCTTAAGTTTTGGATTATCCACGACATAAACATTGTCCGCGCCGTGCTGTATGAGGTCTTCCGCCTGACAGGTGACTCCGTCGCCGAGAAGCACCGCCGAAAGTTCTTCGCCGAGCTGTTCGGCAAGTTTTCTTCCCTCTCCAAGAAGTTCGTAGACCACGCTAGCCATCTCGCCGTTGCGCTGTTCCGCGTAGACCCAAATCCCCTTATAGAGAGAGAGGTCCTGGTCGGAAACCTTTCTGTCTATTTCAATAAGAATTGCTTTGAATTTCTTGCAGGCGTCTATGCAGGCCCCGCAATAGTTGCACTTAATGACATCTATTACGGCCTTTTTATCTATAAAAGATATCGCGCCCTGCGCGCAGGTCGGTATGCAAAGTTTACAGCCAACGCATTTTTCTGTTATTACTCTGATAGCCACAACTACCTCCGGTCTAATTTACCAGTTTGGATTCTCTTAAACTTGCCACTACTTTGCTCACTTTCTCTTCAACGGTCGCGCCTTCAACCAGCTCCTTTTTGCCTGACCTGACAGGAACAAAGACCCTGTTAACGATAGTCGGCGAGCCGCGAAGCCCTATGAAATCCGGATCAGCCTCAATATCTTTCGCGCTAAGAACCGTCGCTTTGAAATTCTTAGCCTTCATCTTGCCCCTGAGAGACTCTGTCCTCGGCTCATTTATTTCCTTAACCACGGAAAGCAGGATAGGGAGAGGGCCTTCAAGCACTTCGTAGCCGTCATCCATCATGCGCTCAACCCTGATGGTCTTCGCATCTTCCTTTACATCTTCTATCTTTTTCACCCACGCGATAAAAGGGATATTGAGCCATTGAGCTATGCCGGGACCGACCTGGGCTGTGTCGCCGTCCATTGCCTGTTTGCCGGTAAGGATAATGTCAAACTGCCCGAACTTCTTGATGCCCATTGCAAGCGTGTAGCTGGTCGCAAGGGTATCGGAACCCGCGAAAGCCCTGTCGGAAATAAGGATGCCGTCATCGGCGCCCATCGCTATCGCGCTCTTTAAAGCTTCCTCTGCTTGCGGCGGCCCCATGGTAATGCAGGTGACCTTCCCGCCGAATTTTTCGCGAAGCCTTATGGCCTCTTCAATCGCGTACATATCAAACGGGTTGATTATCGCCTCAACTCCCGCCCTTATCAGAGTGTTCGTCGCCGGGTTAATAGCCACCTTGGTAGTGCCCGGGACCTGTTTTATGCTGACGACTATATTCATTTATTGACTCCTTGTTGAAATTACTTTTTCGAGGCCGCTGACTTGATAAGACCTGCGGCTATTTCGTTCCTCTGTATCTGGTTTGTGCCCTCGTAAATCTGGGTGATTTTCGCGTCCCTCATCATTTTTTCGACAGGGTATTCCTTCATGTAGCCGTAGCCGCCGAAAATTTGAACCGCGTCGGTAGTTACTTTCATAGCGACATCGGAACAGTAAAGTTTTGCCATCGCGGATTCCTTCGCGAATCCCTTCGCGTCTCCCGCCTTATCTATAGACCTGGCGGTCGCATAAAGGAGCGCTCTGGCGGCTTCAACTTCGGTCGCCATGTTGGCAAGCATATGCTGCACGGCCTGGAAAGACGAGATAGTCTGGCCGAACTGCTTTCTCTGCCTCGCGTAATTGATTGATTCGTCAAGCGCGCCCGCGGCAATGCCGAGCGCCTGAGCCGCTACTCCCGGCCTTGAGGTATAAAGAGTGTTGACCGCGATAATGGCTCCCTTTCCTTCACTGTCTATCATCGCCGATTTATGTATTTTGCAGTCCTGGAACACGAGTTCCCTGGTTGCAGAAGCCCTTATTCCGAGTTTGTTCTCTTTCTTGCCGAAAGAAAAACCGGGTGTGCCCTTTTCGATTATGAAAGCTGAGAGCCCGCGGCTGCCCCTGTTCCTGTCGGTTACCGCGAAAACGCTGTAAATTTCCGCTTCGCCGGCATTCGTGATCCACTGCTTCGTGCCGTTCAATATATAGTAGTCGCCGTCCTTGACCGCAGTGGTCTGCATGCCAAGCGCGTCTGAACCCGCGTTCGCTTCGGTAAGACCGAAAGCCGCAAGCCTTTTTCCGCTCGCGATATCAGGGAGATATTTTTGTTTCTGCTCTTCGCTCGAGAAGAGCAGTATCGGGAAGGTGCCAAGACCCGTGGCCGCCATTGAAAGCGCTATCGCCGAGCAGACCTTAGACATCTCTTCTACCGCAAGACAAAGGCCGAGAATTCCAAGACCCGTGCCGCCGTATTTTTCCGGAATATAAAGACCGCAAAGCCCTGCTTCTCCCATCTTCTTAACAACTTCCCAGGGGAAAGTCTGGTTCTCGTCGTGTTCTTCCCTCACCGGCTTAATAACCTTGTGGGCGAAATCCTTGGCAGTGTCAACAATCATCTGCTGTTCTTCAGTCAAAAAATAATCCATGTAACCCTCCTTAAAATAATATTATTTCTTTTTGTTTTATTTAGGTTCGGCGGATTGTTTCTTCAGCTCTTTCTCATTCAGTTTCTCAAGCGCGTTCTTTGCCGCCTGTTGTTCCGCTTCCTTCTTCGAATTTCCCTTGCCCTTCCCGAGCATCCTGCCCTTAAACATCGCTTTCACGATGAAAGTCTTCTGGTGTTCCGGCCCAAAATTTCCGGCGATGGCGTATGACGGGCGTTTCTTGTACTTCGCCTGCATAACTTCCTGCAGCCTTGATTTGTAATCGTCCGCTTCGGCTTGCTTTGAATCAATGTTATGCAGAAACGAACGGACCAAAAACTCTCTTACCGGTTCCAAACCTGAATCAATAAAATACGCGCCCAGAACTGCTTCAAAAACATTCGCAAGCGTCGAATCACGATTCCTGCCGCCGGTGCCTTCCTCGCCCTTCCCCATCAGCACATATTTGCCGAAACCGAGTTTCATTGAAACGCCGGCCAGGATCGGCTTGCTCACAAGCACGGATTTAATTTTGGTCAGGCTTCCCTCGTCATACTCAGGGTACTTCCTGAAAAGATGCTCACTTGTAACAATGCCAAGCACGGCGTCGCCGAGATATTCAAGCCTCTCATTTGAACCATTCTTGCCGAGGTTGTTCTCGTTGACGAAGGACGAATGCGTGAAGGCCTGGTTGAGGATAACCGGATCCCTGAAGCTGATATTCAAGCTTTCCTGGAATTCCTGCAGTTCGGCGCGCCTCTGTGCGGTCAGTTTGTGCATTATTGCTTGAACTTCTTGACCGCCAGCGTGGCATTGTGTCCGCCGAACCCGAACGAGTTTGAAACCGCCATATTAACAACGCGTTTTTCAGCTTTGTTTGGCACATAGTTCAGGTCGCACGCCGGATCCTTCTCTTCGAAATTTATGGTGGGCGGCACCAGGTCGTTTAATACCGTCAGCACGGTCGCTATAGATTCCGCGCCTCCGGCAGCTCCGAGCAGGTGCCCTATCATGGACTTGTTAGAGCTTACGAGAAGCTTGTAAGCATGGTCCCCGAAAGTGGTCTTGATCGCCTGCGTCTCGCTGGGATCTCCAACGGGAGTTGACGTGCCGTGCGCGTTGATGTAGTCAACGTCTTCAGGCCTGGCTCCCGCATCTTTTACCGCGTTTGCCATAGCCCTGGCCCCACCTTCGCCGTTTGGCGAAGTGGCAGTCATATGATAAGCATCGCTGGAAAGTCCGTACCCTGCCAGCTCGCCGTAGATTTTTGCTCCCCTCTTTAAAGCATGCTCCATCTCTTCCAGAACAAGAACCCCTGAACCCTCGCCCATAACAAAACCGTCCCTATTCTTGTCAAACGGCCTTGAAGCGTGCTTAGGATCATCATTTCTGGTGGACATTGCCTGCGCCGCTATAAAACCAGCGATGCTTAAAGGTGTAATTGCAGCTTCGGTGCCGCCGGCTATCATCATATCAGCGTCGCCGTACTGAATCAGCCTGAGTGATTCTCCGATGCAGTTATTGCCGGTAGCGCAGGCAGTTGTAACGCAAGCGCTCGGACCTTTTACGCCAAACAGAATAGAAATCATGCCTGACGCCATATTGGAGATCATCATAGGAATAAAGAACGGGCTTATCCTTTTCCAGCCTTTTTCAAGGAGGGTCTTGTGCTGGTCTTCAAGCACAGTGATGCCGCCAATGCCCGAACCGACCATAACACCGATGCGATTCGGATCGATTTTGCTCGGATCAAGTTTGTTGGCAGGATCAAGCAGGCCGCTTGCTTTAAGGGCCTGGTTGGATGCCGCGACGGCGTACTGGACAAAAGTGTCCATTCTGCGGGCGGCCTTCCTGTCGACATAAGCCTCAGGATTAAACCCCTGCACTTCACAGGCTATGCGGCATTCAAATCCTGTCGCATCAAACTTGGTAATAGCGCCCGCGCAGGAAACACCCTCAGTGAGGGTTTTCCAGAAAGTCTCTATATCATTACCGGCAGGGGATACTATTCCCATGCCGGTAATTACTACTCTACGTTTTGTCATGTGTCCTTCTTTTTAGGAAATGCCTTTGCTCTTGAGATAGTTGTTAACATCCGCGACGGTCTTGATCTTTTCAGCGTCGGTGTCAGGTATCTCAATGCCGAATTCCTCTTCGAACGCCATGACGAGCTCTACGGTATCAAGCGAATCCGCGCCGAGGTCATCAACGAACGATGCAGTAGATGTCACCTGTGCTTCTTCAACACCCAGCTGCTCGACTATGATTTTTTTCACCCTTTCTTCGTTAGTTGCCATCTTTCCTCCTTTAAACTAATCCGCCGGTATCCGGCGGACTTAAATTTATTTAAAAAACGGTTTGAGTATTTTATTTTAAGCGGGCTTAATTGTCAAGGTATTTTTTTTAGCCGATTAACAACGAAAAAGCTTTAATTACAATGCTTTCCCGCAACAATTGAGCCAAAAGGAAAAAAAATTCCAGTTGCCCCCTATTTTGACGTTTTATTTTACCTTACACCAAGGGCTTTGTCAACCGTTAAATAACTACCGGTAGCAGAGTTAGAAGCTGCAACCACAAGGGGTGGTATCTCTAATTAACGTGCTTTTTCCTTTCTTTTCTCCTCTTTAGATTTTTAATATACCAGAAGAGGAAGGCCGCCAGCAATGCGCAAGCTATTATAGAAGCAACGAGAGCGCTGTGCGCATGAAGTTTTTCAGTAAAACCCGTTATATCTCCTATTATCCCGCCGAGGAGCAAGAAAGAATTTACCCAGATAAAGGCGCCCAGATAAGTAAAGAAAGCAAAATGGCCGTATTTCATCTTAGTCGTTCCGGCAAAAACAGCGGTCAAATGCCTTATACCCGGGAGATAAAAGCCAAAAACCAGCGACCACTTACC
This sequence comes from Candidatus Firestoneibacteriota bacterium, assembly GCA_903861835.1. Lineage (GTDB taxonomy): Bacteria > Oederibacteriota > D2-FULL-39-29 > D2-FULL-39-29 > CAIOVX01 > CAIOVX01. Next base: position 7,115 of record CAIOVX010000093.1, read on the forward strand.
GTATTTATCAAACCATTCCGAAGTTTTCTTCATCCTTGCTTCATTAAGCAAGAGGCTTTTCCCGAATTTCTTAAGGACAAAAACCCCGCCGGTCAACCCTATCAGGTAACTGACCGTAATGCCAACGCAGATCCCGAAAAACGCCGAAAACATCGCGAGGAGGTAGTTCAAGGTTCCCTTTTTTACAAGGAAGCCTATAAATACAAGCATTGTTTCGTCAGGTATGGGAAAACCAAAGATACCGGCTGTGTAAAGAACAAAAATAGCCAGATATCCGTATCTCGTAACCAGCTCAAGCAGTTGTGGAAGCATTTCTCTCCTTACTTCTTAGACAATTATGCATCAAGCAAGCGAGATTTTCAACGCATTTGATTTACAAAGAAAGAGGCGGGATCTCTCCCGCCTCTCAGTATCAGCTATCAGTTATCAGCTATTGTCTTCATACCTACATCACCATGCCGCCGTCAACCGTTATTACCTGACCTGTTATATAGTCTGCGAGCGGGGAAACCAGGAAAAGAATGGCATTCGCTACATCCTGGGGCTGACCCATTCTTCCGAGCGGAACGAATTTCAGCATAGCCTGTTTCTGTTCCTCGGTGAGCTTCTCGGTCATCGCAGTTTGAATATACCCGGGCGCGACAGCGTTCACGGTAATATTCCTATTGGCGTATTCCTTCGCAACTGACTTCGCAATACCGATAACGCCGGCTTTTGAAGCGGAATAGTTTACCTGGCCCGCGTTCCCCATCAGCCCTATGACCGAGGAAACGTTTACTATCCTGCCATAGCGCTGTTTCATCATCGTCTTAACCGCTGATTTTGTGCAGTTGAAGGTGCCTTTCAGGTTGATAGCTATTACCAGATCCCAGTCGGCTTCGCTCATTCTTATAAGCAATCCGTCTCTGGTCACGCCGGCATTGTTCACGAGAATATCGAGCTTCCCGAACTCCTTGACCGTGCTCTCTATCAACGCGTCGCACTCGGCGGCAACGGTAACATTTGTCTTAAAAGCCGCGGCCTTGATGCCGAGAGCCTGCAACTCTTTCGCGGTCTCCTGCGCTTTTTCAAGGTTCACATCGCAGATTGAGAGATTTGCCCCTTCTTTCGCAAGCGTGAGCGCGATAGCTTTTCCTATTCCCTGCGCCGCGCCGGTAACTAAAGCTACTTTATCTTTCAACAGCATAACTGCCTCCTTAAATAATTTGCTTATAACGTTCGTAACGTTCTTAACGTTTGTAAGACACAGCTTCTCTGTCTCTTGTTCTGTAAGGCAAGATATTGTTCATGCCGTACTACGTCCGGCATTGCAGAATAACGTTTGTAAAGTAAAGCGCTTTAATCTGGATTTACGTTAAGAACGTTAAAAACGTTCAAACGTTACAAACCGCTCTTACTGAATATCATCCTTCGTCCAAGACTTTCTGTCAGGACCTGAGCTTGAGAGCATGTAAGTAGAAACCGTCTTTCTCTTTCCGGCCCCGTTATCCTTGTAACACGGGACATAGATAAATTCCGCGCCCCAGGGATCAAGGAGTTCACGGTCAGTTGCAATTTTCCTATCTACAAGAGAATGCAGAGATTCCGGATACTGTCCCCCTATATTATAATAACTCTCGAGGGACAATTTCAAACTCTTCATCTGGGTTTTTGCCAGTCCCGCCTTCCGGCCGGAGTGCAGCAAGATGCCTCCGATTACCGCAAGCAGAATGACAACCGCTATCACACCGTACTTTATCGCTCTTTTCATGCAATGCCGGCCTTGAGGACTTCCAGCGCGCCAAGTGAATCCACATTAAAGACCCTGGCATCTCGTTTTGTTTTCTTTACCATCCCGGAAAGCGCCTTCCCCGGCCCGACCTCAACAAAAGTGTCTACCCCGTCCGCCAGCATCTTGTTGACCGTATCTTCCCAGAGCACCGAACCCGTAACCTGCTCCAACAGCAACTCTTTTATCCTGGCCGGGTCAGTGACTTCAGCCGCTGTCACATTGGCAAGGAACTTTACGGTAGGAACTTTGACATTTACCTTCACCAGCTCCCCCGCAAGCTTCTCCCTTGCAGGCTGCATAAGCGGAGAATGAAACGGTCCGCTTACCGCAAGAGGTATGGCTTTCCCGCCGGCAGTTTTAATCAGTTCACAGGCCTTCTCTACAGCTTTATTTTCACCGGAGATTACTATCTGCCCCGGACAGTTAAAATTCGCGGCCACTACAACAGCGTGGGTCTCAAAAGAGGCCTGTTTGCATAGTTCAATGACTTTCTCCCTGGGCAGGAGCAGTGACGCGGCCATAGTTCCGCCGGAAGCGGCTTTCATAAACTCGCCTCTTTTGCGGACAGTTCTGACGGCGTCAGAAAATGAAAGAACTTCTGCTGCTACCAGCGCCGAATACTCTCCAAGGGAATGGCCGGCGACTACATCAGGTTTGAGCACTTTTTTTAATTCGGTAAAAACTGCGATGCTGGCAGTAAGTATTGCCGGCTGCGCGTTTTCCGTTGATTTCAAGGCGTCTTCCAAACCGTTCAAAAGAACCTCTGAGAGCTTAAATCCAAGGGCGGAATCGGCTTCGGCAAAAATGCCGTTGCCGCTGAAATCTTTGCACATCCCTACAGTCTGTGAACCCTGTCCGGGGAAGATAAATGCGGTTTTCATAAAGGCCTCCGAACGAAAAGACTAAGAGCGTTTATAACGTAAAACTTTAAAACTTGAATCGGTACTGTTTCTAATTTCAAATTTGGTTCTTCGAATTTTCGCAGCTTACCACTTAATTACTGCCGCGCCCATCGTCATGCCGGCGCCGAAGGCCACCAGCAGGATAACATCGTCTTTCTTTATCCTTCCAGCTTTGTTAGCCTCGTCAAGCGCTATGGGAATAGAAGCAGCGGAAGTATTGCCGTACTTATGCAGATTCACGAAGACTTTTTCGGAATTTAAGCCCATTCTCTTCGCTATGGATTCAATTATCCTGAGATTTGCCTGGTGCGGTATGAAGAGAGAGACATCGCTATATTTTAAGCCTGCCTTGGCAAGGGCCTCGTCTATGCATTTCTCCATACCCTTGACTGCTTTCTTGAAAACTTCATTCCCTTCCATCACAATAGTCCGCTTGCCTGCCGGCTCTCTGGTGCCGCCTCCGGGTATCTCAAGCAACCCGGGTTTGGTGCCTGAACCGTCGGACCATATATAAGAAGAAAGAACCCCGCTTCCTGAATCCGATGCCTTAACCACCACGGCTCCGGAACCGTCACCAAAGAGAATACAGGTTCCCCTGTCCTTCCAGTCGGTGTACTTGGAGAGCGTTTCCGCCCCAATAACGAGCGCTGTCTTTATCTGCCCGCTTATTATCATGCTGTTAGCTATTGTCAGCCCGTAAATAAAACCGGAACAGGCGGCGCTGATATCAAGTGCTGCCGCGTTAACTGCGCCTATATTATTCTGAACAAAGCAGGCAGTTGAGGGAAATATTTTATCCGGGGTGACAGTACCCACAAGCACAAGGTCAAGTTCTTCCGGTTTGACACCGGCTGCCGCCAGAGCATTCTTCGCTGCCGCGGTGGCAAGGTCAGAAGTAGCCGTTTTTTCATCTGCAATGTGGCGCTCCGACATCCCGGTCCGCGACCTGATCCACTCGTCTGTGGTTTCCACCAACTTCTCGAGATCTTTGTTGGTCAATATCTTTTCCGGCGCGAAGGACCCCGTGCCGGCTATTGCCGCTCTAATGAATCCCATTGTCCACAACTCCTAATTTAGCTATCTCTTCTTTTATATGCTCATTCACTTTGCCCGTCACGGATTTCGCGGCGGTATTAATCGCATTCTTCACGGCTTTAACGCTGGAACCGCCGTGTCCGATAAAAACCTGGCCGTCAATCCCCAGAAGCGGGGCTGCTCCGTGCTCGGCGTAATCTGTCTTTTTTATCAGCCCTCTGAATACGGGCTTTACAAGCAAGGCTCCAAACTTAATAAAAATGCTTGAGTTCTGGAGTTCTACCTTGAGTATCTGAAAGAATCTGGTAGCAACGCTTTCGGCGAATTTGAGAACAATATTGCCCACAAAACCGTCGCAGACTATTACATCAGCCTTATCCCCTACTATATCCCTGCCTTCAACATTTCCGACAAAATTCAAGCCGGCTGCTTTCATCATCTTTGCCGACTCGGAAGTGAGTTTATTCCCTTTCTTTTCTTCCTCTCCCACGGAAAGCAGGCCTATCCTCGGGTTGTCCGACTCTCCCACATACTTCAAATAAACACTGCCCATAACCGCAAATTGCAGAAGGTGTTCGGGTTTATTGTCAGAATTGGCGCCCACATCAAGAACCAGGCATTTACCGTTCAAGGAAGGGAAAAAAGCCGCAATGGCCGGCCGTGCGACATTAGGGATTCTTCCAAGAACACTCAGGGCGTGCGTCATAACCGCGCCGGTATTCCCGGCCGAAATAACAGCATCAGCCTTCCCCTCTTTTACAAGGCGCATAGCTACAATAAGAGAGGAGTCTTTTTTTTGATTAACAACTTTAGTCGGAGAGTCATTCATGGTTACAACTTCGGAGGCGTGAACAATACTGATAGGAAGTTTCTTTATTTTGTATTTCAGCATATAGCTGCTCAACTCGGCGCGTATTTTTTCTTCATCGCCGACCAGCACAACCTCTATGCCGAATTCTTTTGCGGCGGCTACCGCGCCCCTGACTTCTACTTCCGGAGCGTTATCGCCGCCCATCGCGTCGAGTGCGATTTTCATCGCTATACCTCGACGACTTCCTTTTTCCCGTAATAACCGCAGTTTTCGCAAACGCGGTGCGGGAGCTTATGCTGCTTGCACTGCGGGCAGATTGAAAGCCCCGGAGCCTTTAATTTCCACTGAGATCTCCTCGTGTCCCTGCGGGCCGCTGAGAATCTCCTTTTCGGATTTGCCATTTTAATTTCCTCCCTTCAGATGCATTACTTTTTCTTTTTTAGTATGTTTTTAATGCCTGCAAACGGCTTATTAAGCGATGGTTCATCGCAGCCGCATTTTTTCTTATTAAGGTCGGAACCGCAGGTCTGACAGAGCCCCTTGCAATTCTTTCCGCAGACCGGGTTCATCGGCAGATCAAGGAGCAGGGTCTGCCTTACATCCTCTCCTATATCTATTATATCGCCTTCCATCGCAAGCTCGTCGGTTTCACTCGGGGGAATCTCCCCCTCATCTTCCGGCGCATCTTTCACATGGATCACATCAAACCCGGGTGTCAATTTAACCTTGAATTTCTTAAGACAGCGCCCGCAATCAATTTTTACTGTCGCAGCAACAGAACCGACAACCCTGTATCTTTCACTCATGTCGTGTACTTCGACGGAAACCTTAACAGGTCCGTCGAAAACAGCTTCTCCGCTGAAACCTATTTCTTCCGGTTTGGCGGAAAAGGCCAGGTGTGTAACCTGTTCTTTTAAGTCCTTGACGTCTATTTGCATGCAAAAACCCCTTTTGAAAAAGGGGGTCTGATATTATATGTGTCATAACCGCAAAAGTCAAGGCAAAATAGGGAAATAGGCGGCCTCTTCTCGACCGGCCTTCCGTTTTTCAGATATTTCAATGCTTTTGCCTTTCTAAAATATTGCCTTTACAAAGAGCCTATTAAGGAATAAAATGGCTTTCTGTCTGACAGTAGCAGGATAAAAAGGAGCTAAAATGGCCGTAAAAAGCGATAAATGGATAAAAAAGATGTCTCTGGAAAAAGAAATGATAAAGCCTTTCGCGGAAAACAAGCAGCGGGAAGGCGTAATATCCTACGGTGTTTCTTCATACGGCTACGATTTCAGGGTGGCGGATGAGTTTAAAGTCCCGAGAAAACAGACGCTTATAGATCCTAAGGACCAAAAAAACAATATTTTTGACGATTTCAAGGGGGAGAGCATCATCATCCCGCCCTCTTCTTTTGTGCTGGGCAGGACCGTAGAGTATTTCAAAATACCCAGGAACATCATTACTCTCTGCACAGGAAAGTCAACCTACGCCAGAAGCGGCGTACTCTTGAATGTCACCCCTTTTGAACCAGAATGGGAAGGCTTTGCCACGATTTGCATAATGAATGCCTCAAGCTCTCCGGCTAAAGTTTACGCGAACGAGGGGATAGGACAATTGGTATTTTTTGAGAGCGACGAGCAGTGCGAGATTTCTTACGCGGATAAGAAGGGCAAGTATCAGTCGCAGAAGACTATCACTCATTCAAAACTTTAAAAGTTACTGCATTTCCATCCACGATATGACCCCTACGCCAACAGGGACCAGTCTTGAAATATTATTGGCAAGCGTAGGATCATAACCGACATTGAAGGTACCGGGAACAGTAGACCCGTGATTGAAGGTCTGCCCTCCGAAAGTTGTAAACTGCGTTATGCTGCTGCTTCCCCCGCTATTATAAGTCCTTCCGGCCCCTTCAAGCGCTCCCGAGTAGCCATAAAGGTAACCGTCTATTTTCATATCATCCGACTGGTGAAAGAACGCAGTACTTGAAAGCCTCCAGGGATTTACATATATACTCCCGGAACAGATGAGGGCGATTGCGTCATTGGTCGGATTGGAAGTTGAGGGAATCGGAGTCGGAACAGCAGGATTATAAGAGGGAAGCGTGTTGTAAGTGTCGCCGGAATAAAGCACATCGCCTATCAACTCTATGCTCTTCTGGCTTACGATCATTACCTTCTTATTGGTATTAGCAGTGCCGGCAACAACCGGCAGCTGACCATAAACCGCAACATCATCAATACAATATATTATTATTCCGTAAGTGCTTTGCAGGGCCGCAACATAATTAGCCATGCCGTCAAAGAGATCGTCAGAACTGCCGGTTCCGAATGCATTAAGGTTTATCTTGAGCCTCGGCGTGTACCCGCTGACTCCGACATCTATGGTCAGGGTCGTGCTGGAGGTATCCGCCCCGTTTAGCCTGTAGTAGGGAAGGTTTGAAAGCTGCAGGATGACTTGAGCATAATTATTATAGGTCTGATAGGGAATCGGCCTAATATTAACCACGGCCCCGCCGTGCGCTTTATCAAACCAGGTTCCGCTGGGCCTGCTTGAAGAAGTACAAATGTCATAGGAAGTTGACGCGGAATGCCTTCCGTGTTTACTTGACATAGTCTTAAAATCGGGTGTTGCGTATCCTCCGGCCTGCACAATTGTGCCTGCTGACATTGTCACATAGGTGTCGGAATAAAACGGATTCGTGGCGCCGGAGGAAAGCGCCGATGAGTTCCAATACATCGTTCCGCCTATAGAAAGCGTAGTTCCGTTGCAGTGATACGGCCCGTCAAAAGAATTTCCGCCTGCCCAAATGTCGTTCGCTATGGTAAACGCGTTATATTTGGCCATATTGACTATCGTAACATGGGACCTGACATGTCTGGTAATGGGCACCTTTCTCCCGGCGCCGTAGGCAATTATTGGCGTCGCAATAGCGTCTACTATATAGCGCTGATTGCCTTCAAGATCGAGCACCGGATTACTGCTGCTATCCAAGAGTTTATTTATCGTAACTGGGACGGTAAGCGAAGTACCGGATATCTGCACCGGATAACTCAAAGTCATGGGCAGGGTCGCGCCTATAATATTGATCTGCCTGTTCGTAATGTCGCTTATTAACTGGTTTATGCCGGCGTCGGCCGCTTCAATAGCTATCTGCCTGGCTTTGTGGCTGCCCGAAGAGTTTATGTTAGTATCAGTAAGCGCGCTGTATACGCCTATCATCATAACGATAATGACGGCGATGGTCCCGACGAGCAGGAGCATAGACTGACCCCTATTTTTATGCAAAAAAATCCTCATAGTTTTCACCTGTCAAAGTTTCTTTTCACGGCTAACTTCAACTAAAAAGTGTTTCTTATGGCAACTGCCGTCGTTAATGTGATTCTTTCCCTTACCCCGCTCTTTCCCCTGTCAGCAACCGAGACAGTAATGCCTACATTGACCATATCAAAAGTATCGTCGAAGTAAAAGGCAACATCATCAAAGAGCAGAGTTGTATCATCAAGAAACTTTGCTACTCCGCCTGCAACAGGAATAATGTTGGGAGTCTGCCGGTACTTGTCAAAATCAAAGATTACAGGAATGGAGCCGTAGGTTGTCGCGCCGCGCACGAGCCTGTGCATAAAAATATTCTTGCCGTTGTAAGTACCCAGGTAGTAATCAACCTGATCATCGGAAGACCTGTTAGTCGGATCTGTCAGGCTCGGTATCTTAAATGATACCGGGCTCGCCAAGGTCGGGTGCAGGGTTGTATTGGCCGTGCAGACCGGCTGCTGGGTTATTTCACGCAGCTGCTTTTGTATGCAGCCAAGACTGGTAATGGCCACTTGCGTAACCTTTGTTTTCGCATCTACTTTCTGGTATTGTCTGTAGGAGAGCCGGTAAAAGGTAGCGACTATAGAACCGAGAATGCCGATTAGGCCGACTACAATCATCATCTCGACCAGGGTTACACCCCTATTTTTAGTTTTTCTACGCATTTGCTCCTACCTGTTAATAGTGTTAATAACGGTTACCGGCTGATATTTGTCGTTTTGCTTGCTAACCGAAACAGAGACGACCCAACCCTCCGCCATCCCTGCCGTAGCATCAGAAGGGGTTACGGTGCTTGTTATTATATATGGATAGTGAGAGCCGGGAGGAGGAACAGGCGCTCCCGCCGTTGAGTCCGGATCCGTAAAGCCTATTAAAGACTTCATGGTTATATGGTCAAGAACCGCGTTCGGGTTCGGAGGGTTAAGGTCTAAAACATAAAAATCGTTCAAGAGAAACTTTGTGCTGGTGGTCCTGATCGTGATGGCCGTTGAGGTAGTTATTTCTCCGGCAGTGATGGTTCGGGATAATTTCTGCCAGCCGGTAGTCACGGCGGAACTGCAGGTATTGGAACTGCCTCCGGTTGTCTGAAACCAGGCGACTTTTGCGCTATCCTGCATTGCTATCCAGACTACCAGTTGGTCCGTGCCCGCTACAGGACTGCAACTCGAAATATTCAGGGCCTTCCTTAAAGTTGCAGCCGTAGCCGTTGTGGTTGTCGGCGCCGTGACGGTCATGCACATACCATCCGAATCCAGAAACCCGACCGGAGTTATCAGTGTTGTGATATTTGATTTGGTTATACCGGAACCTGTCGCGGTCCAGTTAGCGGAACTCGTAGAGAAGCCGTCAAGAACGCCTATGTCCGGATTAACCGCGCCTGTTTGCTCTATCTCCACGGTAAGAACTCCGGTCCCGGTATCAATGCTGTTTAGCTGGATTGTGGCCGTGGCTCCACCGGTCGGAGCAAGGTTGGACGCCACATAACTGGCTTTCACCAGATTGTTAATTAGGATTCGCTGCTGCCGTTGCATGGAGTTATAATCAATCATTTTTATAAACAGCGTGGAAGTTATCGCGTCGGGGCAGTTGATTATGAAGGTTATATCTCCCGGTGTTGTGTCGGTTACCGCCCTTGTTGCCGGATGAAACCAGCAGTTCGTTGCGGCGCCGTAACCCGGATTGCCAAAAGTTCCCTGCGTTAGGGAACAACTGTACCCTGACGCCTGAGTCATTACAGAATTGGCCGTACAATCAATCTCAAGCTGAGTTATTGCCGGAATGCTTACGGTTGTGCAGGCAATACTTATTACACCGGCGGAGGTTACATAAGGTGTGTATATGGGGAAAGCAACTCCGGGCGCAAAATTCTCACCCCTGACCGACTTCCACTCTTCCACCCTCTGCGTTGCCAGCAGAGACTTTATTGCGCGGGAGTTCATTAACACATTGCCTTTGAAATACATTAAAAAAGCATTATACGCGCCAAGCATGATAAACGCGATAACGCCGAGCATGATCACCATTTCAACAAGCGTGAAACCCTTTTTGGCATTCATTAAGCCACCCCGTTTAGGCATTATCATTTAAATTATAGCATTTTTCGTTGTTTTGTCAATGTAAAGGGATTGACCGGGGGAGGACGGATAGATTTAGCCTAATAGCGCATTTTTTCTGTTCTTGCACTTGCTTTAATCAGCAATGAGTAATTAGCAATCAGTAATTGTTTTTATGCCGGGAGACGGAATCGAACCGTCATGGCCTTGCGACCGAGGGATTTTAAGTCCCTTGTGTCTACCAGTTCCACCACCCCGGCGGGTTTGTGACAGTTCATAATATACATTAATTCCCGCAGAAAATCCATATCCGGCTTAACAGCTTATCATTGTGCGGCCTGCAGCGCGACAATGCTTTTCCCCATCCTGTATTTAAATTCGTCCATCTTCGCGCCGTCGGTAAAGTCCCTCATCTGCTCCGCCAGGAAATCCGCGTCAATCCCGGTCCCCATGCTGCTTTCTATTTTATAATTTTTTATCTCTTCTATCAGAGCCAAAGCCTTCGCGGCTTCAGGACTGTTCTTGTTCTTGCATTTCAAAAGCGCATCGTCAAGCGTGACCATATATCTGTAGTCGTACACACCCTCTCTTATCTGTTCCCAGTTAGTAGTGTTGTAAACAATCTTTCCGTCCCTTGAAGTGACCGCGCAGGAGGAGTGCGCGTATTCCGATGTCGGGTCCCCGATTACCGCCGCGCCCCACCAAAATTGCGAGTTGCCAAGCGCGTTTTTCTGATAGGTAAGGTAGCCGAAGCAGTACCTGTAGGCGCCGCAGTTATAAAGCAGAAGAGGTTTCTTCAGTGAATTAACTTTATCTATTATCTTGTCGCTGGGTTTGTAATTTCCGTGAGTAGTATTGTAGTTCGGCAGAGAACAAAGTTCCGTGTAGTCGGCTATCTTGCTGTTGTCATCCTTCCGCCTTTCCCCGCCCCAGTGTGTCCAGGATGCGTTGGTCGGGAGGCCGGCGGACTTGAATATCTCAAAAGTATTTTTTATATCAACATATCCGCGCAGGCCCCATTTTTCCTGTTCTTCCCTGGGTTCGTCAAAAGTGAACACAAGGGTCGGCCAGCCGGGTTTTTTTGCCTTAAAAGAGACTTTTTCGGCAAAATCCCTTACTACCCTCCTGTGCTCGTCGCTCCAGGGACGTGTATTTTTCATTTGGGCATAAAGATCATACTGCATCCTGTTGTCAAACATCCATTTTGTAAAACCGTATTTTTTCAGAAGCACGACAAGATCGTCCGCATAGTAGAAATCAAGGGAAACGCTGTCGCCGGAAACTTTAGGTTTGAACGGCGTCAGGAAGCTGTCAAAACAATTCATTCCGTGCTCGCTCAGGTTGGCCAGGTGGGCTTCGAGAATGCTTTTATCCGAGGGATACCCCTTGTAGTACCACATCCAGAAAGTATGATCTTTGCCCCAGGGAATAAATTTAAACGGGAAGACCTCAAGCTTGAAGGGAAGCTTTACCTGTTTTTTACCGGCATTGATTGTAGCTTCTCCTTTGTAAACGCCGGGAAGAGCGTTCTCCGGGATTTTCACGGTTATCCAGAACGGGCGCGGTATTCCTGCATATCCATTCGCTGGGCCCTTAACCAGGTACCTGTTCTTGACATACCAGATGCCGGTGCTGCTCTTGCCTATGGGGACGCATTCATATCTGGCGGCAGAAACATCTATGTTACTGGAATAAATTCTGGAATCGCCGTTCTTGAGATCAGTTACAGTTACGGTCATTCCTTTGAGGTCTTCAAGGGGAAGCACACAAAGGACTACCGGGACATACTCCCACGGAGTGCCAAAACAGTTTAGTTCCGTTACCAGCTCTTCTTTTTTCGGCCGTGTGTTGGGAAACACATCCTCGGCGTTACTTTTTACAAAAAACGAAAACCCGTTGGCTGAGTCTTCTTTTGTGGGTGTAAACTTATTCCTCTCTTCGTAGTAACCCAGGGCTCTTTTTTTTATTTTATGCTTCCACTGCATTGCTTTGTCAAAACTTTCCCGAAACTCACTGTGATCCTGCTCGAAAGCCCTTGAGTAAAGCGCGGCATCTGCCGAATTATCCTTCTCCTCTTCCTGCGCCGCGCAAAATATCGCAGGCAGAAGGACAGCGAGCAGCAAGAGTTTTTTCACAGATCCTCCAGGCGTGATTAATTCAAACAAAAAGTGAAAGACAATGCAACCGGATAGCGCATTTTAGTGGGTTTCTCGACGGGTGGCGGCCGGTTGAGATTGCAGGAAACAGCTTTAATATTCAGCCGTTAGTCCCTGCTTTCTTTCAGTCTGCCTTTTCTCTCTATTTTGCCCCATTCCATTTTGACGCCCATAAGTTCTTCTACTGTTGCCAGAAGTTTGGTTACGTCTATGATCTGGATGAAGAAGACTCTATAGGGCACAGCATAGAGGACGTAGGACAGTCTCTCTTTCTCCAACAGCACGCAATGCAAAGCTGCCGTCATGTCAAGCAGAGTGAGCTGAATCCACCAGAAGAGCAGGCTGTTGAACATATTGTAGGAGAGCGCGACATAAACGAAGAAGATCTGCGCAAAAATATTCATGCCCGGCCAGATGATGGCCTCAAAGAACATATACCAGATGGTAATTACATTGGTTCTGTTCCCCTTGATGTTTAACATAGAATGCCGGTGTTTAAGCAGTACCTGAAGGATACCGCGGCTCCAGCGGTATCGCTGAATTAGCAAGGAGTTAATATTCTCCGGCGCCTCGGTCCAGGCAATGGCTTCCGGCTCGTAATCCACCTTCCAGCCGGCTGCCAGCAGTTTAACGGTAAGATCACAGTCCTCCGCGAAAGTGTCATGGTCATACCCGCCGACCGCTTCTATTGCCTTGCGGCGAAATAAGCCGAACGGCCCCGGCACAATGTTAACTGCCTTGAAAAATGTCTGGCTCCGCTTTACCATATTAAGACCTTCAATATATTCAAGAGCCTGAAGCTTGGCAAGGAAAGTCTTTCTATTTATAACTTTCACATTTCCGGCTACCGCGCCTACTTTTTCGTCCCTGAAATTATGCATAGCACGCTTAACCGAGTTCCTGTCCACGAGCGAATCCCCGTCAATAGTCAGCACGAATTCGCCGACACTTGCCCTAAGCCCGTTGTTCAAAGCCACGGATTTTCCCTGGTTCACCTGGGTCATTACTTTTATTACGGAAGGGCCAAATTCGCCCTCGTGCGCCCTTGCAATCTCAAGGGTATCATCAGTCGAACCGTCATCCACTATGACAACTTCCAACTGCGGGTAATCCAGCGTCACTATAGACTTGATGGTTTCCTCAAGGTTCTTGCCTTCGTTATGCACCGGAACAATAATTGAGACCATCGGGTAAGAATCCAGTTCTTTTTCCGTAAAACGGAAAGTGAAATTTAGATATGAAAAATAGATTAGCGCAATATAGCGAATGACCAGAATAACCAGGAAGATCAGCAGCACAATAAAAGACATTCCTATGAACGCCTTACGGAATGAAAAATCATAGTAATAAACATTCAAAGAGGCAAAGATTACCCAGAGAGCAAACAGCAGTCCGAAGAGAATGAGCAGAGTCCTCAGTATTAGGTCGCCGATTTTAATTTTCAAATTGGTATCTCACCCCCAGGAGGAAAGACGCGAAAACAGAATTGTTGCCGGCGTTAAAGGCCCGCCCGAATCCCATAGCGGCTTCAGCCGAAAGACTTTTTGAGAAGAAATAAGTGCCGTTGCCTTCCAGGCTGTACTCCATCTGCGGCGCTTCCAGCACCTGACAGAGCTTTGCCTTTACAAAATAAAAGAGCGGGCTTGAGGCGTCGCTGTTCGCAAGCGTTCCAACAGCGCAGATTTCAGAATAGGGCATCGGAGCCCAGTAATACGGCGTAGTCACAGGAGTGGTCCCGGTTAAATCTATAGAAGAAGAAGCTAGTTTTGAGAAGGAAAGATAATTAAACTCCCCTCCGACCTTTATCAGCGGAGAATCAAACACCTTATGCATAACGCCTGCGTCCACCTTTTGCCTGGTATTGCCGTCGCCGTAATACCCTTCGGAATATATAACAGTCAAATCGTCATCCTTAGCTATTTTATATGACAATTCGGCAGTGAAACTGTCAGCGTCAAAACTTTTCCCGCGCAGAATTGCCTCAAGATTATTAACCTCATAAACTCCGTTATAATTCGCATAGTTGAACTTAAGGTCAGAAACCGGTGAAAGCTGCACCTCTGTTCCAAGAGACAAATGGAGTTCAGCGATATAACTCGCTATGTCCTGATAGGATAGTTCGCCTGACCATTTCCACTTTTCACTAAAGTTGCCTTCCCCGGCCACATAATATCCTTTATATTGCACACCGGCGCCGGCTTGAATCATACCGCCCTGCCTTGAACCGGCGGAAACGATGAGCCAGCCGTCATTAAAGAACATCCTTCCGCCTATATCGAAGCCGTATAGGTGAAAATCCACGGCCGACGAGTAGAGGCTTGAATAGCGCGCATATATTTCCGGATTAAATTTTTCCTCTATCTCGGCGATGCTTTGCGTCGCCTCCTGATTGAAAGGCGAGAGCTTTATTGCGTGGCGGAAATTCTCAAGGGCTTTCTTGTAGTCCCCCTGGTACTTATATATATTCCCCCGGAGAATATAAACATCAATAAGATTGGGATCGCGCAACTGTATCTTATCGAGTTCCTTCAGCGCAACGGCATACTGATCCTTCTGAAACAATATCTTAACCATCTCAAGCCTGACCAGGTGCTGCTCAGGATATTTTTTCAGGTAAAACTGATAGGCCGCCAGGGATTCATCTTTTTCGCCTTCCCAGGAAAGGGAGCGGGCAAGCCGCAGCCTGACCTCGTAGTTATCCGGAAACTTTTCAACATAAAGCCTGTAGTACTTAAAGGCCTCTTCTTTTTCACCGTCATTATAAAGAGAGTTCGCAAGGTTAAGATAGTAATGATAATCCCTGGTCCTTTTTATTATTTTCTTCAGCCCTTCCGAAGAGTTCCACTCATCCGCTTCTTCCTTTCTTTTCTTAAGGCGCGTAAGCCCGGCTTTCGCGTCATTGTTGTTCTTGTTCATTGCAAGGGCTTTATTAAACTCGGTTTCAGCAGCCGAATACTTGCCGTCCTGCTCATAAATACCTGCAGTTATGAGAACCGCCGTCACATTGGAAGGGTCGTGGGCCAGCACTTTCTTGGCGGTTAGCAGAGCCTGGTAATTGTCTCCTTTCCAGTAATAAATGTTCATCAGCTCCGCCAGAGTGTCGTAGTCGCGGGGAAACCTCTCCAGGTAAGCCTTGTACTGGCGTATCGACCCGGAATAATTCTTCGCCCAGGAAAGCACTCTCGCGTACTCCAGCCAGATTTTGGTATCGGACGGGTTGCCCTGCAGGTATTTCTCGTAGTAGGAGAGCGCTTTTGTATAATTCTTCTGCCTTGAGAATCCGCGGGCTATCTGCAGGTAGTAGGGGTTAAGATCAACTCCCTTCGCATCGCTTTTTTCCCATTCAAGCAGCAGGCTGTTGAGCACTTTTTGCGATTCCGGCTCATCCGGGAACCGCTCAAGGGCCGGAATTATTGCGTTAAGGCCTTCCTGATATTTTTTTAGTTCAAGAAATATTTTCCCTACCAGAATATACGATTTCAGGTGCGCCGGGTTTTCCTTGATCTCTTTTTCGGCTTCTGCAGCGGCGCCGAGAAGCGCCTGGTGATTATAGAGGTCAACGGCATTATTGTAGTGAGTATGCACCGGCTCTCCGACATAATCAGAGGGCTGGAGTTTCTCCCCCTCCTTCACAGCCGCCCGGGTTTCCCGCGACCAGACCAGGAGGCGGTCGTATTCGAGCTGCACCTTGGAATCGGAAGGTATATCTGAAAGATATTTCTTGTAGTATTCTGTGGCTTTGTCGTAATCTTTCCTGCCGCCTTGCCAGCGCGCCACTTGCAGGTAAAACGAATCCGGATCCAGCCCCTTAGCGTCGCTTTTTTCCCAGCCTAAGAGCAGCTCCTCCGCCAACCGCTGCAGTTCGGCTTCATCCGGATATCTTTCCATGGCGGGAAAAATAGATTCCAGCCCGTCGCGATATTTCTTTAATTCAAGATTAGCGCGCCCCATAAGCAAGTAAGCTTTCAACCCGGCAGGATTCTGTTGGATCTCCAATTGAATTTCCTCAATAGCGCTGCGGTAGGCCTGTCGGTTGAACAGGTCAACCGCATTGTCGTAATGAATATGGATTCCTTCCCCGGCGGCATAGGAAAAGACCGCGAAAAGCAGGGTCGCTATACGTAAAATAACGCGCCTGCCCGGGAAAGTATTCTCTTTTATCAATTTTTCACGTCTCCGGTGTTCGCCTTTATGTCTCCGATAATCCGGGTGATGATATCCCCGTTAATCCTCGGGAATTTCTCGTTAGCCCCGATCAGGAGAGCTATGTCGCAGATGTTGTTTATTTCCCTGAGACTTCCGCCTGTAAACTTATAAATCTCCTCAACAGCGTCGGGCAGAAAGATGTTCTCTTCCCCCTGCGCCACTTTGAGACGGTGGGCAATGTATTTTCCGGTCAGATCCTGGTCGAGGGGCTTTACGGTTGCAATTATTCTGAGGCGCTGGTAGAGGCTCGGTATGTTGAGCAGTTTGCTCTGCAGAATTGATTCCCCGATGAGCAGTATCGAAATAAGGGAGCGTCCGTTGTAGTCATGCAGGTTGCAGAACAGCCTCAGTTCTTCCAAGGTGTTCATATCCATAAGGTGCGCGTCATCAATTATGAGCACCGTGTGCCCGCCTTTCTCGTTGAACTCCACCAGTTTATTACCGAACTTATGCAGAAGGATGGACTTGTTCGGAGCCTGCTCCATATTCCCCATCTGAAAGAAGCAGTCATAAATAATCTGTTCTATATCAAGCTTCGGGTGCACAATAGAAAATATCTGATAGCCGCCTTCCTTCTTAATCTCCTTTACAAGCGATTCCCGGGTCATTGATTTGCCGGTACCGCAGCTGCCTATCAAAGCCGCCCCGGTCCTGCTGGTCACGGCGTAGTGCAGCCTCGCGATGCATTCATTGAATGACGGGTAGTTATACACAAACCTAAAATCAAGAATGTTCTCGAAAGGACTCTCCAACAGATGCCAATAATCACTGTACATGTTTTACCTCCAGGCGTTACTTGTTGAATATTATTTCTTTTCTTCAAGATGGGAATAATTTACCTTTCCCACTTTTACTATTAACTGCGCTCCCCTTTTCCTCACAACTTCGTAATCCCAGGAGGGGAAGGGCTCCTGCTGTCCGACCAGTTTCTCAACCTCAACGCTAAAATAATATTTGCCGGTCTCATCGGAAAATTTTCTTGTCGTCCTAAATGTACCGGCGGTCTCTTTTATCAAAACACCTTCAAGCCTGGAAGCTCCGAGCGTCTTCGGCTTGTCAAGGGAGATAAGCGCCGTCACATTCACGTTTTCAAGAAAACTGACAAATCGTTTTACATTCGCTTCTGTGGTTTTAAGTTCAGCCGCTTCCATCATAGGAAGCGCGTCTATTACCACCCGCTCCACACCCTTCTTTTCAACAAAATCCTTAATTTCAAGCAGATACTCCTCGAAATCGGCGGTTTTTGCCGAATCCGCATCAACATACTCAAGTATGTTAAAAAAACCGCTCTGCATATAAACCGAAAAATCATAATTCAGCAAATCATGCGATTCGACAAGAAAATTTCCCACATTGCCAGAAGTAACAAGGAGACACATCTCTTCTTTCTTCAGCCCTTCCACGAGGAACCTGGAAGTCAACGCCGTCTTGCCGTCTTCTTTTTCTCCGCAAAACAGATAAGTCCTGTGCTGGTAAAGACCGCCCAGGTCCTTATCGAAAAAATCTGTGCCGGCCGGTATCTTGTTTATCATTTATCCCTGTCATCCCTAAGTTTTTCGTCGAAGCCCATGAAAGATACGCTGCCGCCAGTTCTCTTATCGTCCTTCTTTCCCTCTCCGGTCTTTGGCGGAGGATTCTTGCCGGCGGCTTTTGCTTCTTCCGCGCCTATAAAGGAAACATTGACTGACGGTTTAAGAATTTCCGGCGCAGGCGCCACCTGCGACTGGGCCGGCTTTTTCTCGGGCTGTTTGGGCTTTCCTTCCATGCCCGCAAAAGTTACCTTTCCGTCAGCGCCGACTCCCTGCCTCGGGTCTCCGGAAAAATCATTTGACGGCCTTTTCGGCTTTCCGTTCATATCAATAAAAGAGACACTGCCTTTCGGCGCGGCAGGAGCTTCGGGCGTTTCAGGCTGAGCCGCGGCAGGCGTATACTTGTAGGGTTCAGCGGGCATGCTGCCCTTGTTATGCTTCGGATAATTAACACTGACTTCTTTCTTTATCTCTTTGATTCCTTCTGTTTTTTGAATAGTAAAGAGCAGTTCCCTGTTAATAAAGGCCGGCTGGCCGAGGAGTTTCTTTACTACCAGCGTTTTCTGAGGCGCAGTATTCTTAAGGAAAAAGACGCCGAGAGCCGTATCCTCAAGTTTCTTTTTAACGGTGAATAATTCCTGGGAAAGCGGCAGCCCCATTGCTATAAACGAAACCACATCCTGCTTTTCGATATCCTTTAGCAGAACCGGTAGTTTTGCGGCAAAGGACCGGATTTCTTCAGGAGCAATATTTGGGCTGATGAAAGGATCAAGGGCGAACCTGCTCACCTTGTTCTGTTCTATAATACCCGCAATCTCTTCGAAGAAATTCTCCGCGGAGAAAACCGCTGAACCATCAAACTGATAAATTATGAGGCGCATCTCAACGACATAAGAAGCAATGTCAACCCCTATGGATTCGGCGTTGATGACTACATCTTTCGCATCGGTTGAGGTGACCAGAAGGCAAGTCTCGCCATCCTGCAGCCCCTTAAGCAGGAAGCGCAGTATGAAATTCGTCTTCCCGGTGCCTTCCTCTCCTGAAAAAACATAAATACCCCTGCGGTACAATAAACCGAGGTTTTGAGTTATCAGATCTATTCCGCTGTCGCATCTGCTGAACATTTAGTCTCCCTTGACCGTCTGCCTTGACGCGCCGTTGGCAAGCCAAATCTTTAATACATTTTTCGGCTTCCCGGAAGCGCTCTTCAGACCAAAATATTTTTCTGCTTCCCCGAAGAAATAGGTGCCGTGATTTGGGTCGTCAAAATAATTAAAGCAAAGTATTCCAAAAACACCCTGAGCGGCAAGTTCCGCTTGCCTGTCAAAAACATTCTTCGTGATCTCAACTGTCTCGTTCTCCCAGCCCAGCGGATTCCCGTTCTTGTAGCTGGAAAGCGCCATATACGCCAAAAGCAGAGGACGCTTGAAAGTCTTTCTCAAATAAGTCGAGAACTTCAACGCCGAGCCTATGACATCCCTGTATTCCCTGGTTGAGGTGTCCGCGCTCGGGTCGCTGGCCCCGCGCATTTCCTGAAAAGCTAAAAAATCATTTTTCGGCGCCACGCGGTTCATACATTTGTAGAGATTATAAATTCCCCAATCGCCAGGGCATAAACCGACCTTGCAATAGGGCGAAGCTTCATGCAGGTAATCAATAGCTTTCCCGACAATATCGTTCCACTCATCCCATTCGGTAACGGGAGTCTCGCCTTTCGGACTTATCACATTAAATTCCGGTTCAAGCACAACCAGCACTTCCGACCCTATCTTTACCAGCGGGACCAGATTATCCTGAATGTCCTTGTACCAGGCCTTTAGTTTCTGCCTGTTATTCCTTTCCAGGTACTGCCTGCTATTGTCATCTCCGAACGTGTAGTAAATCAGAACCGGAGTGTAGCCGTCGCGGGTGATATCAAGAAGCATTTTCCTGGTGACCCAGCCCGTCCAGCCGGGCGTGAGCCAGACCGCGACATATTTCAACTTCAAACCGTCTTTCTCGGCCTCTTTATACGCTATAACCCTTTTACCGTTAACTTCCTGGTCGTAGGCGTTGCCTATTCCTATCTGCAAAAACTTTGCGCTCTCTTTGCTTTCCGGCTGCGCATACTTTGTCGCAGCGCTGCAGCCGTTTAGCAATATTGCCAGCCCAAGCACAGAAAGTAAAAGAATTATTCGCACCCTATTCGCAGTCAACATTGAAAGATGCGCTCTCGTCGCTCTTGATATCCCGAAGGTCAAAAACCATCTTGCCGTCGCTTAACACATACTCCGGCAGATTAACGCCCAGCCTCTCGGTGGAAAGACTCCCGAGTTTGACCGACGGCGGAAGTATCATGTTCACTTTCACTGCGTCTATCTTTTCGAGAGAATTGTTCGTAATTTTAAGATAGGTTCTTTTTTCCGAGACCTGATTGCTTGAAACATCGGTAAAAGCCCACTTTTCGTACCAGTCATTCAGCGCTCCGAAATTTGTAATCCAGACGTCTTTGGTTTTTATGTAATCTATGAATTTGGCAATAACCTCAACATATTCCGGATTGGCCATTAGCTGGGTATGGAACGAGTAATAATAAAGGCCGCCGACTTTATAGATAGCGTCAAAATCGTGCTTCAGTGATTCCAGCATCTGCGCTTTATTGCGCATCTTGTACCGGACAAGTATGTCGTAATCATCATCGCCGGTCTTAGGAAATTTTACCAGCGACTTCAGGTTCTTGCCCAGACTAAACCCCTTCTTCTTTTGAATCAGCAAAGCTTCAGGGCTTGCCTGTTTTGTATCGTCTCCGGCAATGTAGTCATAGTTTAAATCAAGAAGCGCCTGCAGGGTATTCTGATCATAAATGGCCTCAGGGGGCCTGAACCCGCGCACCTTTCTGCCTGAAAGCCGTTCCAGCATCGCGCGGCCGTTAGATAATCTTTCGAGCTGTGTTTCATAAGTCTGCCCCTGATAAACATCAATCCCGTGCAGGCCAACCTCGAAATTCTTATTGGAGTATATCTTTCTGAACACTTCTTTGTTCGCGCTTGCAAGATCGGGGACACAAAAGAAGGTCGCCGGAATGCCTTTTTCAGTCAGCACATTCACAGCATTTTCGGCATTGGCAAACTGGTCTTCCGTATCCTCGGCGAAAACGACTGCAGCCCTTTTCCCATTTGGCCAGTGGTCTTTATAGAACATCGGCCGGAAGGAAACATAATTCATTATATTTTCCATAACCTTAGACCAGACTTTCTGGTCGGAGGGATTTCCTACAATTGAACCCATTGTAAAGCTTATCCATACAAACCTGGACTTCAGGTAGGTCCCGTGCGCCATACCTGAAATCTCCGAGAACTTGTTGTTGCCATAAACATAGGGTTTTTCTTCCCAATAAGAATCTATCTTTGTCCTGGGCTCTATGACATTTGCCGAGATAGGCCGGTTGTATGTATTTACTCCCAGACGAAAACCCGCCGGGACATCGTAAGAGAGCATGCTGGTCCCATCAAGTATCAGGTAGGCCAAAGAATTATCCGACTCTTCGTTTTTGACGTCTGAAAAAGAATAGCCCCCAATGACTTCGCTCAGAAAAGAAGAGTCTTTCCAGGTCCCGTTCTCGTCCCTGCAACCGGTATACCCTTCCAGTATCAGGCCCTTCTTTTCTTTTGACGCAAAATCCCTGAGTTTTTCGACTTCAGTTGCTGAAAGGCAGATTACATACGGAAGGATAATGGTGTCATATGCGGTGAGATCTTTATTAAGAAACTCAACTTCAGAAACAACTTCATAACTAACGCTGGTCTGTTTCAGAAAATTGCGCCACATAGCAGTATAGGGTTCGTCTTCTTCGCGACTTTTGTAGAGTCTTTGGGTTGATTCGCTTTTTAAGACAAGCACTCTCTTCTTAAGGGTAAGAGAACTCAGGCTTTGATCTCCGCTCTTGGTCAGACTATTGAGGAATTGCCCCACTGCGCCGTCATAATTCTCACGGATAACCCTTCCATAGAAAAAGAATGAAGACCAGGCAAGTAAAATCATTACGGAAAATACTGAAATGGCCCTAAAGATACTCCGGTCAGACCTATCTGCCTTTTTCACTTCCATTTTTTTGCTCCTCATCTTCTTTAAATGGATTATAAAGCTTAAGGATCTTGGGCCTGTTGGGAAGAATTGCTTTCTTTACCGGAAGGCTGCCGAAGGGCGCTGCTGTTCCGGAAACTGTGTCTGTCTTAATAATGCTTATTGTTGTTGAGCCGGACTGCTCGTCCATGTTCTTTCTTCTCTTTCTCCTGCTTATAATATAGACCGTGACTGCAAAAATTATTGTTACGATTGTTGCAATCAGTATGATTGTTGTCATAAGTGTAATCATACTTATCGATGCCATTTTTACCCCCTAAGAAAAACA
The DNA here is from genome assembly GCA_903861835.1 of Candidatus Firestoneibacteriota bacterium. Classification (GTDB taxonomy): domain Bacteria; phylum Oederibacteriota; class D2-FULL-39-29; order D2-FULL-39-29; family CAIOVX01; genus CAIOVX01. Next base: position 29,275 of record CAIOVX010000093.1, read on the forward strand.
CCAAAATAGCGGGAAAGCCTATAAATGTGAATACCGCTGATATTTACTATATTATAACACCTAAGAATCTTTTGTCAACATACCATATTCGTATAATTACTGCTGATAGAGCAATACTTACTGCAAAATACTTTGCATTTATTCCAGGAATTGCGCTGCTATTCACAAATATATCAGCGGAACCGCGAAAACAGGACTAATCCGGAGTTTTTCCCGGAAAGAGGCGGAAAAAATGGGAAGAACCGCCATAATTCCTCACGCGCGTTTATAAACCGGTAATATTAAATAAAAAAAGGGCTTGAAGAATCAAGCCCTTTTTTTCTTTGAAAGTGGTGATTACAGGCCAAGAAGCTGCTTTGCTTTGTCAACCGCCGAGGCCGCGTCAGGCGCATAACCGTTAGCGCCAATCTCATCCGCGTAAGACTGTGTTACAGGCGCGCCGCCAATCATCGTCTTGACATTGAGGCCTGATTTCTTGAATTCATCTATAACTGCTTTCATAGAAACCATAGTCGTGGTAAGCAACGCCGATAGCGCTACAAGCCCGGCTTTGCTTTCTTTTGCTGCTGCAACGAACTTTTCAGGCGGAACATCTATGCCGATATCGACAACTTTGAAACCGGCGCCTTCAAGCATCATTGAAACCAGGTTCTTTCCTATATCGTGAAGGTCGCCTTTGACGGTGCCGACGACAACAATTCCCAGGGGCTGAATATCGGCCTTTACAAGCAGAGGTTTCAACAGTTCCATTCCGGCTTTCATCGCCCTTGCGGCTATGAGCACTTCCGGAACGTAAACTTCATTTTTCTTAAACCTTTCACCAACATAACCCATACCGGCGATAAGGCCGTTGCTGAGAATGTCTTGTACCCGAATCTTCTCATCGATGGCTTGCTGAACAAGTTCCTTAACTTTTGCAGCCTGACCTTTGATTACCATTTCTTTGATCAAATTTAAATCTGCCATAACCCCTCCCCTTAAGAAATGAGTGCGATTTAATACTGCTCCGCCGCGCCTACGGCAAGAACTTTAATATTTTAATGATAAAATGCGATATTGTCAATACAAAAGAGGTCTAACCCTTCAAAAAACCCTGTATTTCCAAGCTTACGGCTTAATTCGCAGGGCTGCCATTTCTCATTGACTCAAGAGCGGACTTAAAATCTTCAGGAAAAGCCGCTTCAAAAGTCATGAATTTCCCTGTAACCGGGTGGGAGAAACCAAGGCTGCCGCAATGCAGAGCCTGCCTGCCGATAAGCTTGCTGGAATTACCGTATTTAGCGTCTCCGACTACCGGATGTTTAATATGAGCCAGATGAACCCTTATCTGGTGCGTTCTTCCGGTTAAAAGATCCAGCTCAACCAGGGCGCCGTGCTCGAAGTCTTCAGACACCTTATAGATTGTGACAGCCGAGCGCCCGTCGGTATTTATGGACATTTTTTTCCTGTCGAACTTGCTCCTGCCAATAGGCAAATCTATTTTCCCTGATTTATTTTTAAATACACCGGCGGCGAGCGCGAAATATTTCTTCTTTACTGTGCGCGCCTTGAACTGATCTGCGATATTTGTAAGTGATTTTTTTGTCCAGGCAATGACCATCGCACCGGAAGTATCTTTATCGAGCCTGTGTATGATTCCCGGGCGCAGAGGATCACCGTTGTCTTCCGGCTGTTTTTTGTAGAGCAGGGCGTTGACTATGGTCCCGGTATAATTGCCCTGGGCCGGGTGGACGACCATCCCCGCCCGCTTATTTATCACCGCAATCTCAGCATCCTCGTAAAGGATGTCAAGCGGGATGTCTTCTGCGAGAGCTTCTACTCTTTCAGGGATGGGCAGTTCTATTACTATTTTATCCCCCGCCTTAAGGCTCATACTTGATTTAGCGGGAGCCCCGTTTATTCTGACCAACCCGAGCTTGATAAGTTTCTGTATGGTTGAACGGCTCTCGGCAATTTGACTTGCAAGGAAGATATCCAGCCGAAGGTGGGATTTTTGTTTGAGTTCAAACTCTCTGGTTTGCATTTTTTCTTTTCCCTGAGAGGGCGGTATGCGCCAGGACTGCCGAAGCCAAAAGACCCAGGCTTATCCATTGTGAAACAGAAAGCGTCAGAAAAGAGGGTCCCCTGAAATCGCCCCGCAAGAATTCAACAGAGAACCTGAGCAGGCCGTATAACCCCAGATACATTAAAAATATCCGGCCGTCATATTTTTTCTTTACCAAATTCAGAACGAGAAAGATCAAGGCCAGCCCGGCGGCCTCATAGAGCTGTGTCGGGAGATGCCTTAGGTGGTCATTTAATTCAGGGAAGACCAGACCGAAGGTGTTCTGTTCCAGACCATAGCAGCAACCTTTAGTAAAACACCCAAGCCGTCCGAAAATATGGCCCATGACCAGGCCTTTGGAAATGCTGTCGGCAAATTTCAACGAGTTGATTCCGTATTTACGTGAAACTAAAAAGAAAACCGGAACGGCAGCGAGAAACCCGCCGTAGTAGACCAACCCTCCCTCCCAGACCTTTAACATAAGCAAGGGGGCGGCCACGTAGTAATCCAGGTCGGTAAGGATATAAAGAAGCCTCGCGCCAAGCAGACCGGCGACAAAAACCCAGACGATTACATCCAGGGAAATATCCCTGCTGATGCCGTCGCGCTCCGCTGACCTGACAGTGTAGAGAGCGCCAAAAAGAAAACCGAGCGCCACAAAAAGGCCGTAACCATAAACAGTAAAAGGACCACGAGTAAAAAGCGCCGGGATCACTTGACTTCCTCCTTGTTCTTGATAAGGTAAACAAGAAGCATTACAACCCCTATGTTAATGCACGAATCTGCGATGTTAAAAATCGGCCACTTTAAGTTCTGGTTGAGACCTACTTCAATGAAATCAATTACTTCTCCTACCCTTACCCTGTCAAGGAAGTTGCCCAGCGCCCCGCCGATGATCAGGCCGAAGCAGACCCTGACATAGCCGCTCTTTTTAATGAGCCCTCTGAAAAACCACAAAATCAAAGCTATTACAGCGCCGGTGGTAACTGCGAAGAAAGGCACCCTTAGAGCGTCAGGAATATTTGAGAGTAAGCTGAAAGCAATACCTTTATTCCTGGTGTATGTAATGCTGAAGATATCCCTTATTATAGGAATGGTCTCATACAGAGCCAGATTGCGGACGATGAGAATCTTGCTAAACTGGTCGAGAGCAATCACGCCTATTGACACCAGATAGATCAGGTACATTTTCCTCCGTTTGCCGGTTTAATACTGTTTAGTTTCTTTGAGAACTTCGACGCATCGCCCGCACAAACCGGGATGCTGCAAATCTGCGCCAACAGTGCCGCTCCAGTTCCAGCAGCGTTCGCACTTTTTGCCGGAAGCCTTCCCTACGGACACGGAAGGTTTCACGCCTTTCTCAACACTGACCTGCGAGACGATCAATAGCCCCGGAAGTTCTTTCTCAAGACCCTTAAACAACGCAAAGTCCTTTTCTTCCGAGAAAACAAGCGCAACTGACGCCTCGTAAGGATGCCCTATCTCTTTCTTATTCCTGAAATCTTCAAGGAGCTTCAGCGCCTCAGCCCTGACCCCTATGATTCTGCCGAACTTTTCGGCTAAATCAGGGCTCTTTAGCTCGGGCCTATAAACCGGAAAATCCGAAAGGTGCACTGAACCGGGAAGCGTTGAGAGTTTCCGAAGTTCCTGCCAGATCTCTTCCGAAGTATAAACAAGGACCGGCGCCAGCATTCCTGCGATATCCTTCAGTATCTCATACATTGCCGTCTGAGCGGAGCGCCTCAACTGCGACGACGGAGCGTGCACATAAAGCCTGTCCTTCAGAATATCAAGGTAGAAGGAACTCAGATCAACAACGCAGAAATTATATATCAGCTGATAGAATTTAAAGAATTCATACCGCCCGTAAAGCTCACCTGCTTCTTTCACCACTTCATTTTTTCTGTGCAGCATATACCTGTCAAGTTCTGTCAGTTTAGCGTAAGGAAGCGAGTCTTTTTCAGGATTGAAGTCATACAAATTGCTAAGGAGGTATCTCGCGGTGTTCCTGAGCTTCCTGTAGGCGTCCTGCAGGCGAGCTAAGATCTCCTCTGAATATCTGATATCGTTCATATAGTCGCTTGCCGCGACCCACATTCTCGTGATATCCGCGCCGTATTTCTTGCACGCTTCCTCTCCGGTAACCAGGTTGCCGAGGGATTTTGACATCTTTTTTCCTTCACCGTCAACCACATACCCGTGAGTCAGCACGCTCTTGAAAGGAGGCCTGCCCTCAAGCGCCGCGCTCGGCAGAAGAGACAACTGAAACCAACCGCGATGCTGGTCGCTTCCCTCAAGATAAAGAGAAGCCGGCCACTCAAGCGACGAGTTCTTTTTTAAAACTGCGTAATGCGAATTTCCCGCGTCGAACCAGACATCAAAAACATTCATGTCTTTCTTGAAAGAACTGCCTCCGCACTTCTTGCACTTGTATCCGGGGAGGACAAAACCAGGAGCTTCTTTTTCAAACCATGCGTCGCTGCCTTCCCTGGCGAACACAGCAGAAATATGGTCAAGCGTTGCCCCGTCAGTAACAGGCTCGGAGCAATCTTCGCAATAAAGTATAGGGAGCGGTACTCCCCAGTATCTCTGCCTTGAGAGGCACCAATCAGGCCTTCCGGAAAGCATTCCCGACATTCTATTCTCAGCTGAGGCAGGATGCCAGCCTACGTTCTTGACCATCTGCAGCATTTTTGACCTTAATTCCCCGTGCTCAACCGACATAAACCACTGCTCGGTGGTCCTAAAGATTACCGGCTTATGACAGCGCCAGCAATGCGGGTAGGAGTGCCCCACTTCTTCGGTATGAACCAGGGCTCCCTTCTCCTTTAGCAAGGCGACTACTTCCGGATTCGCGGCAAAAACCTTCTTTCCCTTAAAGAGCGGGACTTCTTCCGTGTAAGCGCCGGAAGCGTCTACGGGGCAGAATGCAGGCAGGCCGTATTTCTTGCCTACTATGAAATCATCTTCGCCGTGCCCGGGCGCCGTGTGCACCACTCCGGTGCCATCCTCGTCCGTTACATGTTCACCGAGTATCGCAACACCGTCTTTTTCCATAAAAGGATGTCTGTACTTCACGCCTTCAAAAACTGAACCTTTGATACCGGATTTTACCGTTTCGTATTTAAAACCTGCCTTTCCGGCCACGCTTTCAGCAAGATTGCCGGCAAGGATGTAGTAAATCCCGTCTGTCTTTATGACGGAATACTCCAGTTTCGGATTCAACGCTACGGCAAGATTTGCCGGTATGGTCCAGGGTGTGGTTGTCCAGATAAGGAAGTACGCTTTCGCCCCTTTCGGGTCAAAGATGGTCTTTAAGCCCTCCGTTATCTCAAAGCTTACGAATATAGCCGACGCCTTGTCATCTTCATATTCAACCTCAGCGTCCGCGAGCGCGGTTCTGTGGTTTATGCACCAGAGCACCGGCCGCAACCCCTTATAAATGTAGCCCTCTTTTACAAGACGGGAGAAAGTTGAAATAATTGTCGCTTCATAACCGTGATCCAGCGTGAGGTAAGGATGCTCCCAATCGCCGAGTATCCCGAGACGTTTGAACTGCTCTCTCTGGATATCAACATATTTCAAGGCGTAGTCGCGGCAGGCTTTTCTGAACTTTATGACACCCTCTTTCGTGTTCTCAACCTTGTGTTTTTCTGCAACCTTATGTTCAATGGGCATACCGTGGCAGTCCCAGCCCGGAATATATGGAGAATCATAGCCTGACATAGTTTTGTACTTCACCACCATGTCCTTGAGCACCTTATTAAGCACCGTGCCTACATGAATGTCTCCGTTCGCGTAGGGCGGACCGTCGTGCAGAACAAATTTCTCGGCGCCGGCGCGTTTCTCCCGTATTTTATGATACAGCTTCTCCTCTTCCCAAACCGCAAGCTGCGCCGGTTCCCGCAACGGAAGATTTGCCTTCATGGCAAAAGAAGTGTTCGGCAAATTCAGCGTCTTTCCATATTCCATATATAGTTACCTTTCCTTTAGGGACCACCTAATAGTTTTGGCCCTCTGATTGACTTGAAATTACTGCTAAAGTTTAACGGGTAAGTTTTAACATCTCTTTGACGGCCGCTTCAAGACCGGCAAAGACGGCTCTGGAGATAATGCTGTGTCCGATGGAATATTCCTCTATCTCTTTTATTTGTTTCATACGCGCCATATTTTTGTAGTTGAGTCCGTGCCCGGCATTAATCCCAAGTTTTAACATTGAGGCAAATCCTGCGGCATCGCGCAGCTTGATAAACTCGCGGTCTTCCGCAGCTTTTGTTTTCGCGTCGGCATAGGTTCCGGTGTGAAGTTCAATAAGGTCTGCGCCGAGATATTTCGCCTGCCTGACCTGTTTCAGGTCCGGATCTATGAAAAGACTTACTATTACGCCGGCCTTATTCAACTTTTCCACGGCCCTGCCGACTTTCACGGAACCCCTTACACAATCAAGCCCGCCTTCAGTGGTCAGCTCCTGTCTTTTTTCCGGAACCAGAGTAGACCACTCCGGCTTTACTTTTAGGGCAATCCGGATTATTTCCGGATAAACTGCCATCTCAAGGTTTAATTTAGTTCTGACCTTTTTCCTAACCTCAAACACGTCGCGATCCTGCACGTGCCGCCTGTCCTCGCGCAGGTGCATAGTAATCCCGTTCGCTCCGGCAGCTACCACAACTTTTGCCGCTTCCAGCACAGAAGGATACAAACCAAGCCTCTGCTGGCGCAGGGTGGCGACGTGGTCGATATTTACATTTAGTTTGGACATTGTCCCTCAACAAAAAATCTGTTTATAACGTTCTTAACGTTACTAACGTTTGTAAGCCGCACTTCGTGCGTCTTGTTCTGTAAGGAAGAATATTGTTCATGCCAGACTCCGTCGGCATAGCAGAATAACGTACTTAAAATGTGGATTTAGAGCCCGCTGTTTTGCTTTTGACTTACGTTATGAACGTTACAAACTTTATAAACGCTATAAACGATTAATAGCTCTATCCAAAGGCTTTAGTTAAACGTTACAACCTCTTATTACTTACTCTTCTTCTCCACAAAATCGACCAAAAACACTTTCGGCTCCATTCCTATAAGCACGACTTTTTCCGGGAGCAAAATATTATTTGGACCAAGAACTATACGGTTTCCGCCCTTCAAAGGATTAGGAATATCCATCCAGAGACGTATCTGAGAAGCGCCGAGAGTCCTTACAGTTTCCTTGGGTCCCCAGACGGTTACGGTAATCTCCTCGGGAATCTCTCCGACCATTACGAGGTTCTTATCCAAATTGTAACTGATCCGCATCGGTACGCTGATTGAGGCCTTCTGGTTCATGCCTATAGCAATCCAGACCCAGGCGACAAGGGCAATCAAAAGCGCTATTAATTTAATCTGCAGATTGTTGGTAAGCCAACCCTTCACAACCTGCAGGTATCTTTCTATGTCAGGATTTTTTGCCATACATCTCCAGCATTTCCTTAAGATTTTCCGGCTGTATGCCGGGAGTTATTTTGCCGTGCACCGAGAGGGAAATATTGCGAAGGTCCTCGGAAACCACGATTGCCACCGCGTCTGTTATCTCTGTCAAACCCAGGGCGGCCCTGTGCCGCATGCCAAGTTCCGGATCAATATCCGATTTCTGGGTAAGCGGCAGAACACAACCCGCAGCCGCAATCTTCCCGTGGCTTATTATAACGGCCCCGTCATGGAGCTGGGTTTTTGGAAAAAATATAGTGAGCAGGAGAGGGGAAGTAATATCGGCGTTAATCTTGCTTCCGGTCTCAATGTATTCGCGCAGCCCGACTTCCCTTTCTATAACGATAAGACACCCAACCCTTTTCTTCAACATCTGCTTGCAGGCGTCTACAATAACAGAGTAGAGCTCTTCCTGGCTCTTAAACATAGACCGAATCCTGATCCGTCTCTGTCCGATATCGACAAATATCTGCCGAAGTTCCGGGGCAAAAATTACAACAAACGCAAAGACCAGGCCTTCCGTGATTTTTACCAGTATCCAGCCGATGGTATGAAGCTCAAGAAACTGGGCAAGCAAAGACATCGCGAGAAGCACTGCGAGGCCTTTCAGCATCTGCATAGTCCGGGTTTCTTTGAAAAATACTATAAGGTAGTAAACGGCAACATATAATATGAAGATATCGACGAGGTCCTGAAACCTCAGTCCCGAGAATGCGGCTAGAACCGATTTTACTGTGTCCACTCTCTCCCCTTTTGGCCGTTTCCCGCTTCATTTCGCGGGAGAAACGACATTTTGGCTATTTTAGCACAGCGAACGGGGAGTTGAAAGGGGGAAGTTTGGAAAAAAGTTTATAACGTTCCTAGCGTTTGTAACGTATTGCAAACCATGACAAACCACGCTTCTGGGTTTCGTTATGAACGTTACAAACGTTATTAACTCTTATTTATCGCATCTATTATTCTTACCGCCCTTACCGTTTCCTTCACATCATGCACCCTGACTACGGACGCGCCGTTTAAGACGCACGCGGAAACAGCGGCAAGAGTCCCTTCAAGCCGCTTACCGGCCGGCAGGTTTAGAATCTTTCCGATAAAAGATTTTCTTGACGGGCCCATAAGCACAGGGTAGCCTAACTTCCTAAATTCGCCTAACTTTTTTATCAGCAGGAGATTGTGCTCGGTAGTTTTTCCGAATCCAATTCCGGGGTCCAGCATTATGCATTCCTTTTTAACGCCGGCACTTAAGGCTATACCGGCACTCTCTTTCAGATAGGCCGTTATCTCCTTTACAATGTTCCGGTACGCGGGATTGGATTGCATATCTCTTGGGGTGCCGAGTATATGCATAAGCACCGCGCCGGCCTTATATTTTGCCGTCACCTTCGCTATTTTTCCGTCAAAACGGAAGCCGCTTATGTCATTGACGACGGAAGCTCCTTCTGAAAGAGCCGCTTCCGCGACTTCCGCCTTATAGGTATCAATTGATACCGGCAGTTTCACATTTTTGACCAGCATTTTTATTACAGGGATAACGCGTCTCATTTCCTCCCTAGCAGTTACTGCCGCAGCACCGGGCTTGGTAGATTCGCCGCCGACATCTACAATGTCAGCGCCGTCCTCCGCCATACGGACTGCCTGCGCGAGAGCGTCGCTTCTCTTGAAGAATTTTCCGCCATCGGAGAACGAATCGGGAGTAACATTAAGGACGCCCATCACTAAGGTCTTTAGGGAAAGGTCTAGACTGTACGACCCGCATTGAAATATTGTTGGGGCTGTTTTCACAAGAAGGGTTTTCCGCGAAACAAGACATTAAGAAGCAAATTCTAAACGCTAAACTCTAAACAAAAAGAAAAAAGTCAAACTGCAACAACAATTCCATTCTTCGTTTTAAAATTTAGAATTTTGTGCCTGCAGTTTTTAACTCCAGGCGCATTTATTCTTCACGAATAAGTGCTAATGCTTCTGCACGAGTCGCCTGACTCTTTCTAAAAAGCCCCCTGACCGCGGAAGTAATCATCTTGGAGCCGGGTTTTTTTATGCCCCTCATAGTCATGCAGAGATGCTCGGCCTGAACTATGACCAGCGCACCCTTGGGCTTTAGGGATTTCATTATAATATCCGCTATACTGCTGGTCAGCCGTTCCTGAAGCTGCGGTTTTTTAGATACGGAGTCAACGAGGCGCGCAAGCTTTGAAAGCCCCACGATCTTGTTGTTTTCCGGAATGTAAGCCACATGCGCCTTGCCGGTAAAGGGCAGGAGGTGATGCTCGCACATTGAATAGAAAGGAATATCTTTCAGCACAACCATCTCGTCGTGTTCTTCATTATAAACAACATGGAGCTCTTTGCCGGGGTCTTTGCCTATGCCGGAAAAGATTTCCTCATACATCCTGGCGACGCGCTTGGGCGTGTCAAGCAGACCTTCCCTTGACGGATCTTCGCCTATAGCTAGCAGGATTTCCCTAACCGCGCGCTCTATCCTTACTTTATTCATTTTTTCGCTCCTGTTTTACAATGCCTCAGGCTTTGGTCTGAGTTTGAACCGGAGAAGCCGCCGCAACAACCTTCTGCTCCGGAGCCTTAACCTCAGCAGGCCTGCTTTTAAAGCCGAGCAGCGCGTCAACTTCAGAGCCGTCAAGGGTTTCTTTATCCAGCAGCTCTTTTGCCAATTTTTCCACCTTTGACTTATTCTTCATTATCAAAGATTTTGCCTTTTTATAACATTCATCCGTGACTTTCTTGACCTCGCTGTCTATCAACTGAGCGGTCTGCTCGCTATAATCTTTCTCCCTCATATACTCGCCGCCGATAAAAACTTCCCTGTCTGCCCTGCCAAAAGTGCGATTGCCAAGAACCGCGCTCATCCCGAATTCGCAAACCATCCGGTGCGCGGTTTCAGTTACATGGCGGAGATCGCTCGCGGCGCCGGTGGAGACATCTTCAAAGAATATCTCTTCAACAACCCTGCCGCCGAGACTAATCATAATGTCGTTCATATATTCGCCTTTCATGCGCATCCACCTGTCTTCAACAGGGAGCCTCCAGGTGACGCCCAAGGCCCTGCCTCTGGGAATGATGCTGACCTTGTGCAGGGGTTCCGCGTCGGGAAGCAATTTATTTATGAGCGCGTGTCCCGCTTCGTGATACGCGGTAATCTTCTTTTCCTTTTCACCTATGGTCTTGCTCTTTCTTGCTATTCCCATCATAACCTTATCGCGGGCCTCCTCAAACTCAGCCTGCTCAATATCTTTCTTGTCCTTGCGCGCCGCGAGCAAAGCGGCTTCATTCACAAGGTTTGCCAGGTCCGCCCCGGTAAATCCGGGAGTGCCCTTGGCGACGGTCCTTAAATCTATGTTCTTCCCGAGCGGGACTTTTCTTGTGTGTATCTGGAGTATCTGTTCCCTGCCGTTTAGGTCCGGCGCGTCTACTACCACCTGCCGGTCAAATCTGCCAGGCCGAAGCAGCGCAAAGTCAAGGACGTCGACCCGGTTAGTCGCGGCCATGATAATCACCCCGGCATTGGCGTCAAAACCGTCCATCTCCACGAGCAGCTGGTTTAAAGTCTGTTCCCTTTCATCATGCCCGCCGCCTATTCCGGTTCCCCTGCGGCGCCCGACGGCATCAAGTTCGTCGATAAAGATTATGCAGGGCGCGTTCTTCTTGCCCGTGTCAAACAGATCCCTGACCCTTGCCGCTCCAACGCCGACGAACAGCTCCACAAAGTCAGAACCTGCGATTGTAAAGAACGGCACGCCTGCTTCCCCCGCGACAGCCCTGGCGAGCAGCGTTTTGCCGGTCCCGGGCGCGCCGAGAAGCAGCACCCCTTTCGGGATCTTTGCTCCCATCTTCTGGTACTTACCCGGCTCTTTTAAAAACCCGATAACTTCTTTCAATTCCTCTTTTGCTTCGTCAACACCGGCCACATCTTGAAAGGTGACCTTTGTCTGGCTTGAGGAAAATAGTTTAGCTTTGCTTTTCGAGAAGGAAAACGCCGAATTGCCGGCCCCCTGCATCTGCTTGATAAACATATACCCGAGTACGAAAAGAAGCAGGAAAGGAAGAACATTGATAAGAATGACCGTCCAAGAAAGTGTATCGGGCGGTTTAACATCCACTTTTGTCTTCGCGGCTTTCAGACTCTTGTACATTTCAGGGTCGCTGCCGGTATAAACAAAAAAACTCTTGCCGTTCTTAAGCGTTCCCTCGGCCTTCTGGGCCGATTCATTCAAGGTGACCTTAATGACTTCCCCCTTATCTACCTGTTCAAGGAAATCAGTATAACTCAGTTCTACGGCCTTGCTTTTTCCGCCGCTAAAAGTGCTAAAAAGGAGAAGAGCCGCCACTATTATAACTACCCATATTAACAATGATCTGAAAATACCGCCCACAAGAGCCTCCTGTAAATATTAAAAAGCACCGATTAGTATAACTAAAACCTTGAGTTAATGTCAATCTAATGGCTTTTCGTTATTGTACGAATAAAACTCTTACTGTTGTATGACGCGGGTCAGGCAAGAAGCAAGCACCCTGCGGCCACAAAGAAAGCCCGCTACAAACTCAGCCTTTCAAACAGGTAAGATGTATTATCTTCCCCGTGCTTTTTGTTATTTTTACCGCGTCATCTATCCGGTGTCCGGCGACCCATACTAATTTTCCCGAGTTGTCAACGACCACCGGGACCGAATCACGTTCAAACTCCGGCAGTTTAAGATCTACAAAGAAATCCTGAAGCTTCTTTTTTCCCGTCATCCCGAGGGGAGTAAATCGGTCGGCCTGCCTGCGGCTTCTCACCGAAAGCGGCAGCTCAACTTTCAGCAGGTCAATATAGGCGTGACACGGGCCTTTGAAGCCTCCCGGCTTTTTCCCTAACACTGCTTGAATTCTGAATTTTCCCGCTTTTGTGGTCCCCGGCAGGGCAAGCGGGAGACTCTCCTGCTTTGTTCCGTTTTTTAGTCTAAAATACATCCTGCCTGAATGCACCTGCGCAGCCAGATTGCCGGGAAGATCCGTTTTACCGCTCCCCGCGGAAAGCAGTTTCGAGACCGCCTCAAAATGTCTATACTCCAGGCCGATCAGGTCACCCTTTACTTTTTCTATTCCCGCCCTCAACACTCTTCCCAGCATTGCCGGATGCAGCGCCTTGAGCTCGCCGCACTTGAATGAACAGGAGCCGGAGTCAAGAAGCTTCAGCCTGCTGAAAACCTTCTCTGCCTCAGCGGACAGAAAGGAATTCTCCTCGTTCAGGATGCTGAGCAGGTGTATGGCAGCTTCGTCAAACCCGGGGTTGTATTCGCGCTTAATCTGCGGCAGCAGCTTTAATCTAATCCTGTTTCGAAGGTACAATTTTTTTTCGTTGGAACTGTCATTCCGCGCCCGAAGTTTCCTTTCGCTCAGGAACTTATTTATCTCCGCTCTCGAGATATTAATAAGCGGCCTGATTATTTTTATTCCGGGTGCAAGCAGCCTCACCGGCGGTATACCTGCCAGCCCTTCGGTGCCGGAACCACGCAGGAATCTCATAAGCATGGTTTCGACCTGGTCGTTCCGGTTATGCGCGACCGCGACATAGCCCGCTTTCGCTTCAGCCGCCTTGACGGAAAAGACCATATAGCGGAAATTCCTGGCTGCATCCTGGATAGAGCCGGCCTTTCCTCTTTTAGAGAAGTCCGCGTGAACTGCCTCGAACTGCACCTTAAGCTTGCCGCAGAGATTCTCTGCGTATTTCTGGTCGGCGTCAGACTCAGCGCCGCGCAGATGATAATTGATATGCACCGCCCGGAGTCTCAGTCCGTATTCTTTTGAGAGCAGAGAAAGCGCCGCAAGCAGAGCCGTGGAATCCGGACCCCCGGATACCCCGACAACAACAGTAGCTCCGTGCACAAGCATTGAATGCTTCTTTATCGTATTTTTTATTTTGCCAAGCATAAAGACTCCAGCATCTTCCTGCCATCGCGTATGCTTTCTGCCGAGGACTTATGGTGGATCTCAAAAACCTTAAGAACGGAATTATTCTTAAAGTATTTAATAAACTTCGAGTAATCCATCTCTCCCGCTCCCGGAGAATTGTGGTCTTCAGTATTTTTCACATCATGCACATGCATTCCAAGCAACCTGTCCCCAAACCTCTCAAGGTATTCCATTTCAGCGACAAAACCCAGCTGCTCCTGGCAGAAAGCGTGCCCCATGTCATGCCAGTAACGGAAAGCGCCCCCTTCAAACCTTCTAAAAAGGTCTTCCATTTCTTCAACTCCCGGGAGTTCTTCGTACTTCAAGCGGGTTTCAAGACCGAGCAGGACATTCTCCTTGACTGCCCGCGCATTAAGGGTCTCGAGGCTTCGCAGTCCCTGCGAATAACAGCGCGGCATCTGCGCCGCACGGTCTCTCTTTATTTTTGCGAGAGTTTCAACATACACTGGAGACCCGCGCAAGCCTTGCTTGAACAGGCCTGTCAGGAGTTCAGACATCGGCCAGGAATATGCCGGTTCTCCGGCATGCAGGACCACAGCTTTTGCCCCGAGCTCGGAAGCGTTATTAATGGTATCTATGCTGTACTTTACCGCCAGCCTGCGTTCTTCTTCATCGGGCGCTGTAAGCATAAACGCGTTCCCCTTCCATCTTCCCGCGGGCAGCACCGGCGTATCCGGGACAAAATTATGCATACTGTCCACGCGCCCTTCTATGAGACGCCGCACAGCAGGCTCTTTTAGTTTTTGATATTTCTCGGGAGAGAACCACGCAAGTTCGAACCGCTCAAAACCAAGATCGGCCAGTTCATCAAAAACGCCGGCGGGTTCCTTATGGCGGTCTATATTCCATACAGTTGAAACATTAAATATCGACACTGAAGACCTTTACCTTTCCTTTTTCGCCCTTCAGAAGGAGTACACGGGATTTGCTTAACTTGAAATATTCTGACAATGCGGCTATTACAGCTTTATTGGCTTTGCCCTCAACGGGCGGCTGGGTTACGCGGACGGTGTATTTGTTTCCGCCTTCGTGCGTGACTTCTGTCTTTCGTGATCCCGGCTTAGCCGAAACCTCGATTATCATTTACTCTTTTTTTGCGCGTGCCACTGCCCGCCTGATTTTTTTTCCTGTTTTGACGGCTCGGTCTCTATTACCTGAGTTTCCTCGGGAAGCCCGGTTTCCGCCGGTTTTAAAGTACCCAGGAAGAACGCCGCTCCGAACGCAAGCAGCATTCCCGGCACGAAGACCCACAGCCTGTTCGCAAACGCAACCGGAGGCACCGTCCCTGTCGGATAGAACGGATACGGAGAAGCGATAAATGCCGCAGCAAAGAAACCTATCAGTACGGAAAGTACAAGATGGGTCTCAGTCCTAAAAGAAGCGACACAAAGTCCTATCAACGCGCCGGCGACGAGACCTACGACCGCCCCCCCGGCAACAGTGTTGGTGTGCGGGTATTCCGCTTTGAATTTTTCGTCAAGATCTTTGTTTATTTTGGAATCATCCGCGCCGGGGAAATTGTAATCCGCGTTATAATCCAGCGCCTTCCTTCCGGCATAGTTTCCGGAAAATCCAAGTATCAAACCTATGGCAGCTCCGATAAGGATGATTGTCAGCACTTTATTCATCTTAGTACCCCCGTTTAAATGTCTTGTATTATACAACAATGCAACCTGTATTTCAAATTACAATTGGCGTTTTAGCCCTTTTAGCAGCTTTACGGCAAGACCAGCCATTCTGTCCCCATTTTTAAGCTCATAATTCCAGGGCTTTGCCCCTGTAGCCCATTTATATTTTTCAAACTCCTTCTCTATGACAAAATAGGTCTTAAAATCGTCTGTATTGGCAACAACTGTAGTGTCCTGAAACGGAGAAGCTGCCTTTATCTTCTTAGTGACCATCCCAAAGGGTTCTCCAGGCCAAAAAGAGAGAGCGTGCCCGTTTATTGTCATTGCAGACATTACCGTTCTGGTGTAAATCTCTTTGGGCCTCACGGCCTTCCTGTCAGGCAGCAGGCTATACTCTGATTGCAGCGCGGAAACGGAGAGCTTGCCGGAATACTTCATATTCTTGACGGCTTTCAATATCTCTTCGGAAAGCTGTCTGCCCATTACTTTCGCTGCTCTGTGCCCGCAGTCAAAATCCCTGGGGTGCTGGTCCCCGATTGTGCCCGGGGCGAACATACAGAGGCCTCCCAAGGCTTTCTCAACCGTTGCGGCTGTATATGCCGGGTAGTCCGCGGTGACAAGGTCAGACTTAAGGCAGACACAGATGCAGTGCGCGCTGTTTACGTAAAAAACGGCGAGAGATTTTCCGGTAAGCTGCTCGCGCACACCCATAACGAAAATTTCGTTTAACGGTTTTTGGTTAGGGCGCATCCCAATGTTATCCGGAATATATCGCATTAACTTTCCTGCTTTATTCCACCTTACGATATTGTATTTTGAACGCCCTCTGCCAAACCCAATCTCAGCATTAACAAGAGACCTGTCTGCATCATAAACAGCGCGGGCTATTTTCCGGCACGAAGCCTTAACATGCAGAGCAAGCTCGCGCCGTCTCTCTTCCATACCGGGACAGTTCTCATAAAAACCCAGGTCAGGGGAATTCCGAAGAACAAACAAACCGGGGGAAGAATGGGAATGAGATGAAATGATTCTGATATTTTTGCCCTTAATCGTAGTGCGCTTCTCAACCAGAGTCTTGAGTAGTTTCACGCTGTCGAAATCCATATAATTCATATCAACCGTGACCAGCGCGTATTTATTTTTCCCGTCATAAAGGACAAGCGCCTTCGCATAAAGCGGGTCATGCACTCCTTTCGGCCTCGGCCTGTCCGGTCCCATCCCTGTCATCCAGGTAAAGACCGGCGGAGTTATATCCGCATAAGCTGTGCCTGCCCTCAAATTATCTCCTCGCACTAAAGCTTCCACTTCGACGCTCGCTTACCTTCCTTTCTAAGTTCTTTTTCATGACGTTTTAATATGGCCGCCTTGTCACTATCCGCATCAGACAGTATAAGCAGTCCGCCGGCGAGCAGCATTGGTCCCATTAGCGTCATAACGCTGATGTATTCAAAGAGAGGTACCCGGCGGACCAGATCGACGGCAAAAACAACCAGGGTTCCGAGAGAGATAAGAGCGCCGCCAAGCGTCATAAGCAAACCGAGCACCGCTTCAAAGGAATTCTGGTAGTAATTCTGGGGAGAGTTCCTGTTTAGGAAAGATTTGAGCGTTTCGACAACCAGGTGAACGCCGCCCGCTACAAGTATCACGCCAACAAAACCCACAAGGGAAAACCAGCCCTCGCGTATGACTATATATAGAAACATGCAGATAAGCAAAAAAAGCAGTCCCACAAGCAAATTCCGCAGAGCCTTTGAGATGGCTCGCCTGTCAAGCATTATAAGGAGGCCTATCAAAACTATCAAAATAGAGACATAGGATAGACCGTAATAACCGGCTTTTTCGAAAATCAGGTAAATTGAAGGCAAACCGGCGAGGAGCATTGCAGCACCCAGGACTATTTGGGCAACGGCAATTAGTTTTGTATTAGTCTTTTGATTTACCACTACCCGACAAAAACCTTATTTCGCCCGTTTTTTTTCGCCTCATACATCAGGCTGTCAGCGCGCTTCACGATTGAAGCCGCCGTATCCTGCGGCACCGAAAGGGTGGCTCCTACTGAAACCGTCACGCTTATTCTTTTTCCTTGCTCGAATATTTCAGATTTTTCAACGAGCAACCGCAGTTTATCGGCTCGCTCAAGGAGATGCTCCGGCTCTATTTTATCCATAAGGACCGTGAATTCCTCTCCGCCCAGCCTGGAGACCATATCAAACGGCCTTACGTTATTTTGAAGAGTCCGCGCCAGCATTATCAGAATCCGGTCTCCAATATCATGGCCGTAATTATCATTGACCAGTTTGAAATTATCAATGTCAAGGAAGAGCATTCCGAAAGGCATTTTGTAGCGTTCCTGTTGCTTTAGGCGCCCGTAGAGGCTGGCTTCAAAGTATCGCCGATTTCCAAGTTCCGTTAAAGAATCAAGCAGAGCGTCTTTCTGAAGCTGCATCAATCTTTCCGCCATATCGGATTGCGGCAGATTTTCAGAAAATAGCTCAAAAGCGCCGAAGATATTTCCTTTTTCATCTTTTACCGGTACAACATGAATCTTGATCGGCACTCTGGAACCGTTCCTGTGGTGCATGTAAGCACTTGCTTGGCATTCCTTGCCATTTTTCATCGAGAAAAGAAGCGGGCACCCGCTGGAACAGAGATTATTGCCGGCGTTGTCAGTGTGAATAAGAATATTGTCAAAACAGTGAAAGCCTTTAACCTCTCCCGAGGAATACCCGGAAATACGCTCGGCCCCCTGACTCCAGAAGAGTATCTTCCTGTTGGTGTCCACAAAGTAAACGCCTTCGTACATACTGTTAAAAAGCGCGCTTAACTGGGATATGTTTGGCAGCATTGCCTCAAAATTGGTTTCCATGTTCCCCTCCTTCCGCGCATGTTATACCTCAATTTAATATGATAACAAACAAAACGGATGTTGTCCATATTGTCAGCGGGAAACAGCAAATTTTCCGGGTTTAAATCTGAAATACACGATTGCGTAGATTACTAAAGTCAGACAAAGAATTACCGAGAAGAGCAGTCTCGGCGCGGCGGTGTAAAGTCTTCCGGCAATCATGCCTGCGGGGGCTACCAGCGCAAGCTGGAGGGTAATGTAAACCGAGAGAATCCTCGCTCTGGCCTTCTCGCTCATAATGCTGAGTGAATAGCTTTCCGCAATCGGACCCCAGAAGGAGCCCCAGATATTATTAATCACAAAACTTACAAGAACAAACAGCATGGTCCCGGAGGGCGTCAGCACAAAGAGCGTCGCGCCGAAAATTGGCAAAGCCGAGAGCAGCAACAGGGATTTTCTGTAATGTTTCGGCTTCAGAGCCGAGATAGAAATCATTGTTGAGGAAAGGAACACAATTGAAGTAATGAACGGAATAATAGAAATATCGGATTTATTCAAACCCAGCCCGCGATTCTTATCGGCGAGAAAAACAGGATAAAAAGTATTCCACATAGTAAAGGTAAAGGTCGTCAAGACCTGCAGAATCATAAACCACCTGAAATTGACATTTTTCCATATAGCCTTTAGGATGTCCAGATAGTATTTCTTAAAATCTATGCCTTTTGCCTGTTTTGCCTCTTTAGCAAGACGGCTGCTCACGGGGGAATCTTTAAGCATCAGCCAGCGGACATAGATGCCGGCGCAAACCGCAAAAAACAGGATTGAGTACATTATCCTGCAGGCTGTGACCAACCCGAACCATTTTACAAAGAAACCGCCAAGAGGAGCGCTGAGCCCGGAAATGGAGCCGGTTATTGCCATAAGAGAAAAAACCCTGCTTCTCTGTTCCGGTTTTGTATCTTCAATGCAGAGACATTTCCAGGCAGGATTAGCGAGCATACCAAATCCGCGGATAACCACCGAAGCTACAAAATACCAGATATTCTGGGCGAAAATTAAGAGGAGCATTGAAGGTATCCAGGTGACAATATCTGAGACTATAAGCAGCTTTTTCCTTCCCACCCTGTCAGAAAGGTAACCTCCCCAGATTATGGTCAAGAGCTGCATAAGGATAGAAAGTGAACCTATATTGCCGATATCCTGGGGAGAGACCCCGAGGTCATTCATATATATGGTAGCGTAAACTCCCAACCAGGCGCTCGGGATAGTCCAGAAGAAGGTGGTCCAGATCATCACCCAGGCGTTTCCCTTCATCTCTTTGACTGCTTTTACGGTTTTAAGCACATGGCGGCTGATAAAGCGCACCGGCTCGTCAAAAAAGTTTGAGACTATGTTGCTCAGTTCATCTGCAAAATACATTTCTGCCTGCCAATAACGAGAATTTAATTATTAAACAGCTATTTCAGGACTTTACTATCTCTCCCATGGGATGCCATCCGTCTGCCGCGGCTCCTTCGGACGCAAACTTCACGCTTGGCCGGTCCGTTTCCTTATGCACCAGCGAAACAGCTATCAGTATTTTACCGCGCTTAAACGCTTTGGGAACCTGCACTTGCTCCTTAACCCAGATATCGCCGGGGAGCCAGCTTCGCATATCCTGTTTCAAATGAAGGAACTCTGTTCTTTTTCCCTGCCGAAATCTCAAGGCAGGCGCGTACAGGTCACGGTAAATCGGGGCTACCCCGATATTTTCTATCCACATATCAAAAAGGAATTTTCCGTTATTTCCGATATTGCGGTTATATTTAATGGTCCTGAGTACATATCTGTACCCGAGCTGATTAATGAACTTCATCAGGCGGCCCTTGTAGGCTCCGGGAATTAATGAATATTTCGGCATAAAGAGGGAAGAATGAAACTTCAACCCTTGCTGCAGAATGAAATCCAGATACTCCAACGGCATGTCGTCCTTGTACCAGCGCGCGGGATTATGGCAGGTCTCAAAAACAACCGGAGCGCGCTTCCAGCTCTCAACTGCTCCGGCCTCTATAATCCTTTCCGGATAACTGTCAAATTGATGATTCCAGCCAAGTCCGTCCGGCACAATTCCGTGACCGTAATTCCTCATATCCCCAAAGCAATTCATCCGCCAGCCAGTGCCTCTTTTGGCGCCGACAACCATTTCGTGTCCGCCGTCTACAACAATCCTGGCGGCAGGAGCGTGCTTCAGGTAGAGTTCTGTAAATTCCCTGCATCTTGCAAAACTCATGTCTCCAGCGCCTTCACCCCATTGCCCGTTAAAGGCCGTATCTATTATGTCTATATCCGGATGTTTCCCGTAGATCCTTAGCGCTCTTTCGATTAGCCCGCCCCAAAGCCCGAAATACTCTTTACTGTTGTGTTCCGGCTCCCAATGGGTACTAACTTTTCTTACTTTGTATTTCTTTCTGTACCATTCAGGCAGTTCCGGGCTGCCTCCGGTTCCTCCTGAATAGGGCATCAGCCTAATATGAAGCGATTGCCCGCGCAATTTGGCAACTTTTAATGAATTCTCTATTACAGAAAAATCAAACTTGCCTTCTTCCGGCTCAAAAGTGTCCCAGTTCCAGCGGTTGTAGCAGACAGTAGAAGGCAGGTGTCCTTTCACTACCGCAGGGTTTTTTTTAACATATTCGAATTCATGCGGGCCCTCCTCTTTCCAGGTTATCCCGGGGAAAAGAGGGTCGCCGTTAAAGTGCTGAAAAGTCTGAAGACCTTTATGCGGATTTCCGAGGTATTCAAATGATTCTTTCGGCCTGAATTTCCGGAAAGGTTCTCCCTTTGCTAAGAACCCGTGATTTCCGTAAAATAATATTTCCTTGGAATATCCACTAGAAACTCCTTGTCCTTATAGCCGTTATTCCGGGTAAGTCACCTGTTTGCCCGTGAAGGCAGGCAGCATCAGCTCCCCGATGGTAATATGTCCCACATAATCGGGATGGAACTGATTCGCATTCAACGAGTAGGCATATTTAACTCCCCGGTATAGGGATAATTTTGTATCATCAAAAGCCGCGACCCTCTCTTCGGAAACTATTTCCTTCAGCGCCTTTGTGATCTCGTCAGAATATCTTTCTATTCCCGCGCCATAAGTTATTCCCATAACAAGAATATTTTTGGTTTTGGTTTTTACTTTGGCGATAAGTTTCTTCTCATCGGCCTTCCAGGCGGCTATACTCGTCCTTCCCATTAAGTCATTGCCTCCGAACTGAATTATCACCAGGTCTTCCTGACCGGCTTCCTTTATGACCTCTTTGTCCGCTATGCCGATACCCTGCGCGGTTGTCCAGCCTCCATGTCCGTACTGCACTGCTTTTATCTCTTTATAGCCATACTCATCTCTCATAAGCCTTGCAAGGTGCGAGAAGTAAAGGAAATCAGAGGCCTTCTTGTTTTTATTCAAGGCCCACGTGCTTCTAAAGCTCTGCGCCCCGGCCGTAACCGAATCGCCAAAGGCTACCACTTTGAAGCTTTTTTTAGCCTTAAGATTATTTATGACAGCGGAAAGATTTTCCGCTCCATAGATTAGCTCTTTGCTTGAGATGACAGGATCAGCCCCTGCCTGAAGATCTATTTTTGGAGAATTGTCAAATACCGGCGATTCAAAACCTATTCTGTCAAGCCACAGGACGATCTTGCTTTCAACGGGATATTTTACCCCGAATTTCAATTGCCAGGGAAGTTTCGGATTGTCCGGCGCCGCCCCGAACTTTTCCCACGGGATGTCAAACTTCTTCCATTCCTTGGTAAGGGAGCAATCGGCAGTCTCGCAGACTTTCAAAGAAACCGGTTCGGAGGCCTTGGCGTAAAAAGTCAGTCCCGCGCTCCCTTTAGGCAGGTTCTTATATTCCATTGAAGCAATTCCCATGCTTCCCGGAAGGAAAGTGAACTTTATGGCTGCGCCTCCTGCAACAGAGTCTTTAGTTGCCCATTCGCGTGTTTTCAGCGGAAGGATATCGGAAGCGCTCCCAAGGTCCGCCCGCAGCCACAGACAGGTAGCGTCTTCAGAGTTTTCGGTTCCCATCTGTATCGGTTCAAACGCCGAACTGCCTGCAGCTAAAGCCAAAGGAAGCAGACACACAAGAAAAAGAAGAAGCTTTTTCATAATAGCTCCGTTTAATTGCCTTATCAGTAATTCTAACACAAAATACGGGGCAATCTTCAAAACAAAAACGGCGCGGAAGCCCGCGCCGTTCGTTTCCATTATCGCTAAAACCTATTTCCAGCCGGTCATCTCCGCCAGAAGGCCTGCGTAATAGACATAATCTTTCCACGATACATCAGGGGGAACGCCGTGATCGCAGGAAGGAATAAATCCGCCGTCCCGGACAACCGGTTCTATGCGTTTCAGCTCGTCAACTATCCTCTTTCCGCCTTTAGCCATCTCCCGCTTGTCAACGCCGCCCCGGTAGGCCATCTTTTTCCCGAAGCTTTTCCGGAACGCGTTTATGTCGCAGCCGGCCGCAACTTCAATCGGGTCGCAGACCTGAATACCCGATTCAATCCACAGGGGGATAAGTTCTCCGATGAATCCGTCCGAATCCATTGCTATGACCGGGCATTTGTCGCCTTTGAACGTCTTCACCCATTTCTTCCAGACGGGCATAAGGAATTGCCGGCACATGGCCGGGGAGATCATCGCTTTTTCTTTGTAGGCCATATCCTCTGAAATATGAATCACATCAAGGCTTGTTTCGTTAAGAATCCTTGACACCACCTTAGTCATAAAATCGCCCCAAACCTCCGCCATTTCCTGAACCAGCTCAGGTTTCTCGATGGTGAACATGCAAAGATTTTCAAAACCGCAAAAATCCCTCAGAGCCCAGAAAGGACCGTAGGGATTGATGGAAAGGACATAATCCCTTTCTCTTAACTTCGCGCATCTTGCCGCAAAATCGGCGGGGAACCTGCCGGGCTCGTCGGGGTTAAGCCTTTTTTTCATTTCCTGCCAGTCCTTTTCGTTTTCAACCGGGAACTTGTGCCATTTCCTTGTGACAAAATCCGAAGCGGAAATGAGGTAGGTCAGGTCGTAATCATCGGAGATTTCAACAATCGCGCCTTTCCAATCCTGAACCAGATAATGCCCCGCCTCATGCTTCAGCACTTTCTGTTCAAATATCGGCATGATATTTAAACTTACTCCGACTTCGTACCTGGGCTGAGATTTTTCCTGTTTTATGCCGAGCTCATCGCATAGCGCTTCAAACTGGTTCTTGCCCTTTGGCAGGCCTTCTTCTTCCCACCTCTTGACCGTGGAAATGCGCCCGCCGCCGGGCGTGAAAGGTATCTTGTCCGGCTGACCAAAGAGCAGCGTTTCTATGTATCTTTCTCTTGCATTCATAAGACCTCCTGACACCGCAAGAGAATAATAACAGCATTAAGCATTTGCTGCAATTATAAGTTATGCTATAATACTTATATATTATGCTCTAACTATGACAGAAAACGAAGTTATCGACATACTGGCTGCTGTTAAAACCCTTACCGGGTGCCATGCTATTTACAGGACAAACAACGAGAGGCTGCGCCTGCCCGCTGAGTACTCACTGCATTACGGCCCGGTCTGCGAAAAACTCAAGATAGAAACACAGCTAAAATGCAACATTGATTGCGTCCAGAAAGTAAACCGGCGAGCGCAGAACAAGCAAGCCATTTATCTAAAAAAATGCCACGCGGGAGTCTTTGAACTGGTAATTCCTGTTTTCAGCACAATGGGGCTTGAAGGCTGCTTCCTGCTGGGTCCTATGAGACGCGCCAAAAGCAGGCTCGCCTATCACAAACTGATTGCCGAATATGAAAAACTTCCCCTTTACAACAAAGAAGCTGTTGCCGGAGCCGGAAAACTTCTTAAAGTTTTTGCCGAATTCATGGGCAATACCGCGGGAGAAATAGAAGCAGGCAAAACAGAAGGAGAAAACAAGATTAATAAAGCCCTCGCCCTTGTGAACGCCAGAATTAAGAGCGGAATAAAGGCCTACGAAGTTGCGAAAGCTTGCGGGTTAAGCCAGTGGTACTTTCTTCATCTGTTTAAAAGAAAGACCGGCATGTCTTTCACAAATTACGTAAAAAGGATGCGCCTCGAGAAAGCGAAGACCTTGCTCGTTTGCACGGGACTGAAAATAATTTCAATCATGGAAGAAACAGGCTATGTAAACGAGAATATATTCTATCTCGCCTTCAAGAAATATACGGGTACAACTCCCGGAAATTTCAGAACACTAACAAAAATACAAACAAAGATCTAAAACTTCTGATTCCGCATTACGTTAGCTCCGGTAAGGCAATACACTTCATCCAAGAGTCTGAATTTAAATTCGCCGGGGCCTTCCGCCTTCATTGCGGCATTTTCGGCGGCGACTTCATAACACACCAGGCCTGCCGCAGCCGCAACGGCAAGATCTTTCTCAACCGCCGCGAAGGTTCCTATAACTGAGGCCGCCATGCAGCCGGTTCCAACCACATTCGCCATCATTTCGTGGCCGTTCTTTACTATATATGTGCGGCCTGAACCGCAAACAATATCCTCTTTCCCGGTAATCACAACAGTGCAGTTTCGCTCCTTCGCAAGTTTTAATGCCATAGCCCCAAGGTCAGCCTTTACATCAGTCGAATCAACACCTTTAGTCTTAACATTCAGACCGGCAATCCTGGCTATCTCCGAAGCGTTCCCTTTTATTATGTCTATCCTGCTTCCTGCCAGCAGTTTCGCACAGCTCTCATCTCTGTATTTTGTCGCCCCCGCCCCGCAGACATCAAGGATAACCGGGATGCCTTTCTTGTTGGCGCTTTTTGCCGCAAGCAGCATCGCGCCTATCAACTCGGGCGTTAGCGTTCCTATGTTTAAGACAAGCGCCGAAGCTATACCCGCCATATCAGCGGCCTCTTCATGCGCGTGAGCCATTACCGGAGAAGCCCCAAAAGCCTTTACAATATCGGCGCATGAGGCAATTGTAACCCAGTTGGTGATGTGGTGAATGACCGGTTTCTGTGTTCTTACTTTTTCCAACAATTTCGCTGCAATTTCCTTATTCATAAATCCTCCTGAAAATTGAAAAGCCCACACAATTAAGCGTAGGCTGAACTTCCTTTCCCTACGCCGGCATTATCCGGATCAGGTTCCGTCCGCGGGCTCACGCCGGCGGGACAAAGGTAATCCGCTTTTCCGCGGAACTCTCAGGCCGAACACGGCCTCCCTCACCTTCTTATTATAGCTAAAACCATTAAACCGGGCAATACTTTTATATGTTAACTTTCAACGAGAGACGATTGTAATTTTCCGTTTCTCAAAACATTATTAATCTTGCCTCTGAACATGCACCACAGAAACAGGCCGGGCTTTATCTCGGCCATATAAAAACAGAAGGCCGGCTCCTTGCGGAACCGGCCTTCATTTAATCTAGTGACGTCCTACTCTCCCACCCAGTTGCCCGTGCAGTACCATCGGCCCTAGAGGTCTTAACTACCGTGTTCGGAATGGGAACGG
This sequence comes from Candidatus Firestoneibacteriota bacterium, assembly GCA_903861835.1. Taxonomy (GTDB): domain Bacteria; phylum Oederibacteriota; class D2-FULL-39-29; order D2-FULL-39-29; family CAIOVX01; genus CAIOVX01. Next base: position 54,741 of record CAIOVX010000093.1, read on the forward strand.
GTGTTTCCCCTCTGGTATGATCACTAGAAATATATTTTGTTTTGCCCCGACCGCCCAAAGGCGGCCGGCAGATTTACATAACAATAGCGGAGCGAAAAACTTAAATAACAAAGCCAATTTATATGGTCAAGCCGAACGACAGATTAGTAGTGGTTAGCTAAAGCCATTACTGGCTGTACACCTCCACCCTATCAACCTCGTAGTCTACAAGGTGTCTTCAGGGAAAACTAGTCTTGGGGTAAGTTTCACGCTTAGATGCTTTCAGCGTTTATCTCAATCGTACTTGGCTAACCAGCGTTACGACTGGCGTCATAACTGGTACACCAGAGGTACGCCCATCCCGGTCCTCTCGTACTAGGGACAGCTCCCCTCAATTTTCCTACGCGCACAGCAGATAGAGACCAAACTGTCTCACGACGTTTTGAACCCAGCTCACGTACCGCTTTAATTGGCGAACAGCCAAACCCTTGGGACCTACTTCAGCCCCAGGATGCGATGAGCCGACATCGAGGTGCCAAACCGCATCGTCGATGTGAACTCTTGGATGCGATCAGCCTGTTATCCCCGGGGTAACTTTTATCCGTTGAGCGATGATCCTTCCACTCGGAATCACCGGATCACTAAGCCCCACTTTCGTGACTGCTTGACCTGTCGGTCTTGCAGTAAAGCTCCCTTATGCCTTTACACTCGACACGCGATTTCCGACCGCGTTGAGGGAACCTTTGGACACCTCCGTTACAATTTAGGAGGTAACCGCCCCAGTTAAACTGCCCCCCAAGCATTGTCTCCTCTCCGGATAACGGAGAAAGATTAGGACTTCAGTACGGCATGGGCAGTATTACACTGTCGCCTCCGCGTCGCCTGGCGGCAACGTTTCAAAGGCTCCTGCCTATTCTCTACATGTCAAACCAAAATCCAGTGCCAAGATACAGTAAAGCTCCACGGGGTCTTTTCGTCTAGCTGCGCGTACCCTGCATCTTCACAGGAACTACAATTTCGCCGAGTCTTTGGTTGAGACAGTGCCCGTATTGTTATGCCATTCATGCAGGTCGGAATTTACCCGACGAGGGATTTCGCTACCTTAGGACCGTTATAGTTACGGCCGCCGTTTACCGGGGCTTAGATTCAATGCTTCGCCTTGCGGTTGACATCTCCTCTTGACCTTCCGGCACTGGGCAGGCATCAGACCCTATACATCCTCTTGCGAGTTAGCAGAGTCCTGTGTTTTTGTTAAACAGTCATACGAGCCTATTCACTGCGGCCTCCTCGCACATATCTTTTAAAGGATACATGCTAACGAGGCTCCCCTTCTCCCGAAGTTACGGGGTGATTAGGCCGAGTTCCTTAACCAAAGTTCTCTCGAGCGCCTTAGAATCCTCTTCTCGTCTACCTGAGTCGGTTTGCGGTACGGATACGTAATAGTCTGACTAGAGGTTATTTCTCGTCAGCGTGGAATCAGTGAATTCACCGGGCAGTCTCCCACCCGACTATCCATAGCGCTTCAGTGTTTAAATAGGCAACTGGATTTACCTGGTCACCCCACCTACACGTTTAGACTCCGATCCAACACGAAGCCCACCTATCCTTCTGCGTCGCCCCATTGCTGATAACGACTACTACGTAGTACAGGAATATTAACCTGTTATCCATCATCTACGCCTTTCGGCCTCGACTTAGGTTCCCGACTTACCCTGAGCGGATTAACCTAGCTCAAGGAACCCTTAGACTTACGGCGGGCGGATTTTTCATCCGCCTTCACGCTACTTATGTCCGCATCATCACTTCCATTTCGTCCAGATAACTTTACAGTTACCCTTCAGCCTACAATGGAACGCTCCCCTACCACGCTGCATTGCTGCAGCATCCATGATTTCGGTACTATGCTTGAGCCCCGGACATTTTCGGCGCAGAATCACTCGACCAGTGAGCTGTTACGCACTCTTTAAATGGTGGCTGCTTCTAAGCCAACATCCTGGCTGTTTACGTAATTCCACAACCTTAACCACTTAGCATAGATTTTGGGACCTTAATCAATGGTTCGGGCTATTTCCCTTTTGAACATGGACCTTAGCGCTCATGTTCTGACTCCGGAGGATACACTGTGGTATTCGGAGTTTGAAAGGATTTCGTAGGTTTATTCAACCCCGTAGTCCTATCAGAGCTCTACCCCCACAGTTACTAACTCCAGGCTAGCCTTAAAGCTATTTCGAGGAGAACCAGCTATCACCGCGTTCGATTAGCTTTTCACTCCTACCCTCACCTCATCGGAGGCTTTTGCAACAGCCACCCGTTCGGACCTCCACCTCGTATTACCGAGGTTTCATCCTGGACAAGGGTAGATCACGCGGTTTCGGGTCTAATCGATGTAACTAATACGCCCTATTCAGACTCGCTTTCGCTACGGCTCCGGAGCAGATGCTCCTTAACCTCGCTACACCGATTAACTCGCGGACTCATTAACCAATAGGCACGCCATCACCCCTTGCGGGGCTCTGACTGCTTGTAAGCAAACGGTTTCAGGTACTTTTCACTCCCTTCTCAAGGGTTCTTTTTCACCTTTCCCTCACGGTACTGGTTCACTATCGGTCTCTGGAGAGTATTTAGTCTTACCCAGTGGTCTGGGCTGATTCATACAGGATTTCACGTGTCCCGTATTACTTGGGAGAATAACAATGGAGCCTGTGACATTTCGCTTACCGGACTATCACCGTCTATGGTTAGATTTTCCAAACTATTCAGCTATATCACAGGTTTGTAACTCCACGACAGTTTTGCAGAACTGCCAAGTCATTTCCCACGACACCTGATACACAACGCCTGCAGGCTTGACATGCACCAGGTTTAGACTCTATCCCTTTCGCTCGCCACTACTAAGGATATTCCGGTTATACCGGTTTCTTTTCCTCGGGTTACTGAGATGTTTCACTTCACCCGGTTGTCTTCCATGGACTATGTATTCATCCATGGATATGTGGTTAACACCACACAAGTTTCCTCATTCGGAGATCCCCGCATAAACGTTTACAGACAACTACACGGGGCTTATCGCAGTCTATCACGTCCTTCATAGGCTTCCAGAGCCAAGGCATCCACCGATTGCTCTTAGTAGCTTGACCATATAAGTCGGATCTGTTACGAACCGAAGTAAACTAACTAAGTATTCTAAGTTTTTGCTTTTGCTATTGTTATGTCAAAGAGCATGTTGAATCTATATACCGTTTCCCAGGCTATTTACCTGAGCCCCGCCATATATTTCCAACTGCACTCGCTGCTTCGTGCTCACATTAGATGGTGGAGGTGAGGAGGATTGAACTCCTGGCCCCCTGCTTGCAAAGCAGGTGCTCTCCCATCTGAGCTACACCCCCCGGTAAAAATTGGTGGGCCTATCCTGAATTGCACAGGAGACCTCACCCTTATCAGGGGTGCGCTCTAACTAACTGAGCTATAGGCCCTTTGATGTGGGCACTACAGTTGCGTATTGCCGAGTGCTTGCTATTTAAAAACTAGAACGAGATATATTTTTTCAACCTTTATTAAACGATCACTATTTTTCCTTAAAAAGGAGGTGATCCAGCCGCACCTTCCGATACGGCTACCTTGTTACGACTTCACCCCAATCACCAGTTATACTCTATCTGACCTCCGTGAGGATAAATCATCTTCAAGTACAACGGGCTTTCGTGGTGTGACGGGCGGTGTGTACAAGGCCCGGGAACGTATTCACCGCGGCGTGGCTGATCCGCGATTACTAGAGATTCCAGCTTCATGAGGGCGAGTTGCAGCCCTCAATCTGAACTGAGGCGCGTTTTTTGGGATTAGCTCCACCTTGCGGTTTGGCAACCCTTTGTACGCGTCATTGTAGCACGTGTGTGGCCCTAGGCATAAAGGACATGCGGACTTGACGTCATCCCCACCTTCCTCCACGTTGTCCGTGGCAGTTTCTTTAGAGTAGCCTCCGGGACGAACCCGATGGGCAACTAAAGATAGGGGTTGCGCTCGTTGCGGGACTTAACCCAACATCTCACGACACGAGCTGACGACAGCCATGCAGCACCTGTGCTGGCTTCCGTATTGCTACGGATGGTTCCCCTTTCGGTTCACTACTACCAGCATGTCAAGCCTAGGTAAGGTTCTTCGCGTAGCGTCGAATTAAACCACATGCTCCACCTCTTGTGCGGGCCCCCGTCAATTCCTTTGAGTTTCAACCTTGCGGCCGTACTCCCCAGGTGGTACACTTAATGCGTTAGCTTCGGCACACCCGCCTAAGGCGGGCACACCTAGTGTACATAGTTTACGGCTAGGACTACCAGGGTATCTAATCCTGTTTGCTCCCCTAGCTTTCGCGTCTCAGCGTCAGTTGCGAACCAGAAAGTCGCCTTCGCCACCGGTGTTCCTTCGGATATCTACGCATTTTACCGCTACACCCGAAATTCCACTTTCCTCTTTCGCACTCAAGTCAAGCAGTATTGAATGCCGTTCCCTGGTTAAGCCAGGGGATTTCACATTCAACTTACTAGACCGCCTACACGCGCTTTACACCCAGTCATTCCGAACAACGCTTGCTACCTCTGTATTACCGCGGCTGCTGGCACAGAGTTTGCCGTAGCTTACTTTAGGAGTACTGTCAAATGCCTTGCGGCACCCTTCTTCCCCCTCTACAGGACTTTACAATCCGAAGACTGTCATCATCCACGCGGCGTCGCTCCGTCAGGCTTTCGCCCATTGCGGAATATTCCCCACTGCTGCCTCCCGTAGGAGTCTGGACCGTTTCTCAATTCCAGTGTGACCGAGCACCCTCTCAAGCCGGTTACCCGTCTTAGCCATGGTAGGCCATTACCCCACCATCTAGCTGATAGGCCATAGGCTCATCTTCAAGCGCATTACTGCTTTGACTGCACCGTTTTCATAATACAGTGTCATATGGTATTAGCCCAGCTTTCGCCGAGTTATCCCTTACTTGAAGGAAGATTACCTACGTATTACTCACCCGTTTGCCGCTAAACTTTGATAGTATTGCTACCACCAAAATTCCGCACGACTTGCATGTGTTAGGCACGCCGCCAGCGTTAGTTCTGAGCCAGGATCAAACTCTCCAAAGTTAAATTTTATTCTAATTTTGTAGGTTTTGGCTCTAAATATTGAGTCATACACCATAAGGTCTACTCAAATATATCTCGTCTAGTTTTCTCAAAGAACGAAAAAAATAAAGAGCGCCGATTCCAGCGCTCTTTAAAAAATCTGAAAAAGAGACTCTAATTTTTGATTAGGGGCCTTTCCCAGATTTCTCTAAACCAGCGTTGAAAATCGTTTAAAACTCAAGACTAAACTCATGTCAATCAACGTAAAGTGATTATAACAAAACTACTTTAAACTGTCAAGTGCTATAACAAACTTTCTTTTATAGAGCGAGGGAAGAATATACAGGATTCGGTAAAGAGTGTCAAGGGTTATTTATCATTACAGCCAACGGGCAGAAAGATGCTGTGGCCATGAAAGCGCTTTTCAAATAAGCTGTTTCAGGAGCATCCGCTTCAAGGCATTTCACTCCTCTATATAATACCCGAGCCTGTTCAAATCAGCAGTCTTTGCAACCGGCTTTCCGTGTCTTTTTCCTGTAAGGAAAAATCCGTTATATACCACGGGACCCATATCCTTAAATAAAAGATCCTGCCTGCCGGCTTTAAAGGTAAGCTGCCACACCATCATCTTTCTTCCAATCAACTGATCAAGAGTTTCATAATCAGCGCTCTCAGGCAAATCCTCCGGCTGCGGATTCCAGCAAAAACCAAAACTTGCAAAAATTGAAAGCATTGAGGATGGGATATCGTTCGTGCCCCAGAATGCAATATCAATCCCCATTACATTGGGATATCTCATGCCCTGCAAAGACCAGAGTCTTGTCGCCTGATACGCACCGCGGAATTGCTCGCCGGATATTCCTCCGGCCATCATGAACTCGGGTTTATCTTTCCCTCCGTAAGATTTCAACTCCTTGAGTATTTTCTCCCTGTTTCTTATCCAGTAGTTCCAGGGTTCTATCACAATTTTTTCTTTTAATTCATCCGGCAAAGGCCTGCCGCCATGATCAGCCCACGCCCACATTTTTATTTTCTTACGATATTTCTTGTTCAGTTTTTTTAGGATTTCATAATATGCGCCGACGAGCCCGGCAGGCTCCATTCCCTCCATGGCTGTTTCTTTGCTCAGATACCAGTTCGCCTCATCCAAACCAAAATGCAATGCCCCTGAATCAGGCATTACAGATATTATCTGCGATGCTATTTCTTCAATCAGGGCAAGGGTTTTGCCGCATATCAGGAAAGATGTTGAGCCGTACATTCCCGGCCCGCCCTTCAATTCCGGATAGTGATACACGATTGAACCTACATGTCCCCAGGCTTCTATCTCAGGGATTATCTCCACATAAAATTTTCCGGCGTATTTAATAAGGTCCTTTAAATCCGCAAGCGTAAGAGCGGAGGGATTTTCTCTGCCGAGAGGAAGGCCTTTCAGCCGGATACCAAAGAGCTGGTCGTCGTAGAGGTGGAGATGCAGCGCATTCATTTTGAGGCTAGCCATAATCCGGATAATCCGTTTTAGATATTTCAAAGAAAATGACGACCTTCCAAGGTCAACCATAAAAGCTCTGACTTTATGAACAGGCGCATCTTCTATCTTTATGCATGGGAGCTTGCCGCCGGGCAGCGAGTATCCGAAAATCTGAAGGAGAGTCTCCGCCGCATAAAAAAAACCTTTTTCTCCCGATGCTTTGACGGTAATACAAGTTTCGGATATGCTTAAATTGTATCCTTCCGGACTACGAACAGACCTGCTATTTTTGAATTTTACTTGAAGGCCTTTCCGGCTTGACTTGATTCCCAGCTCAGCAAGCCCCTCCGCAAAATTCAAGGGAACCTTCCCTGATGCGGAGATAACTCGGTTTATTCTGCATAGCTTCTTTCCGGGCGCGCTAATCTTTTGCGGTGCGGGCCAGACATAATCCAGTGCTCTCATTTGCCCTCCATAATCTTATCTAAACAATTATACCCGAAATGCCTATGCCATAAAAGTTATATCGAAATCGGCGCAAAGCCGGCTCCAAGGCCTATTCTTCTTACATATATGTAGACTGTGCAGTTCTGCAATTATATTGATATTGGTATGGGCTTCCGTTATAATCAATACTTATGAACGATTTTAAGTTCTGGGCGGCGGCTGGCAGGCTTTCAGGCCTCGGTCTGACACTTGCGGCAGTCATTGTAATAAGCCTCTTTATCGGGATTAATCTCGATAAGAAGTTCGGAACAGCTCCCATTTTCACATTAGTGCTCTTGCTTGCCGGTATAGTAGGCGGTTTCATATATATTTTCAGTGAGGTACGCTCTATAAAATGGAAATAGCAACCGTTATAAAGATATTGACAGGCGCGGCAGTAGGCGGAGCCGCAGCGGCCTTGAACAACATCCTGCTCGTCTGGACAGTCAAAAAGGCGCTTGCCGGAGACCGGAAGAAAGGGCGCGGTTTAATGTTTATCAGCCTTGGCGCGAGGATGCTCGGGCTGGTACTTGTGGTCTTCCTTGCTAATGCTCTATCAGGACACGATACAACGGTGATGTTCTCCCTGCTCGGAATGCTCGGAATCATGACTTTCCTTTCACCGAGGAAAAGATACTCCGGCAATGTAAAAAAGGCGGGTAAATGAACGAAGCCGGACCGCTTAGAGAGTTTCTGATACCCAATCCCTTCAATGTACCGGAAGTCGTTTATATGTCCTGGATTGTAATGACCCTTATCATCGTATTTTTTCTGATAGTCAGGCTGACGCTCAAACGCCTTCCCGGCGGCATTCAAAATGTTTCAGAGTTTTTTCTTGAATGGATAATAAGCAGGTCAGAAGAATATATGGGTAAAGAAGGACCAAGATTCCTGCCTCTCTTCGCGCTTCTCTTTCTCTTCATCTTTATCTCCAATCTGCTCGGCCTGATTCCCGGGTTCAAATCCCCTACCAGCAATATTAACGTGACGCTCGGTCTTGGCCTTATCATTTTCTTTTCCACGCATTATTTCGGCATCAGGGCGAAAGGGTTCTTCGGATACTTCAAGCACTTTGCGGGGCCGCCTTACTGGCTCGCACCGCTATTATTTCCAATACACATAATCGGAGAACTTATCAGACCGCTCTCTCTCGCGTTCCGTCTGTTCGGGAATATTCTTGCGAAAGAAATTCTGCTCGGCATACTCGCTACACTCCTGGTAACTTTCGCTTTCACGGATATGCCCTGGATAGTCCAGAAGATGCTGGAGACGGGATCGCTAATACTTCGTCCTCTCATTATGCTGCTCGGAGGGCTGGTTTGCTTCATACAGGCCCTGGTTTTCACGATGCTCGCTATGGTCTACATAGCGGGAGCGGTTGCAACAGGCGAAGAACATTAATAGAAGGTTGGAAGATTGGAGGGTTGGAGGCTTAAGACCAGCAAAGCAGATATGCTTATGGAATTATGATAAAAAATTCCGTCAGGGGCGGAAATCCGCCGGCGGAAAATTGACAGATGCCCAAGGAGGCAGTATGTTAATCTTCATCGTTTCAATCGCAGTAGCAGGAATCGCAATGGCCATAGGCTCACTTCTTACCGCACAGGCCCAGGGAAACGCGCTGGCAAAGGCGATGGAAGGAATCTCAAGACAGCCTGAAGCTTCCGGAGCGATAAATGGAACCCTCATCATAGGACTTGCGTTTATTGAATCTATCGCTATTTACGTGCTTGTTGTCGCGCTTATCATCCTTTTCGCAAACCCGTTCACGGCTCCCTACATGAAGACCGAAACGCTCAAAGCAGAAGTTGAAATGCTCAAACTTGAGAATGAGAAGAAGCAGCTTGAAGCCCAGTTCGGCAAAACCGCCGAAGCCAAGCCCGCGGAAAAGGCCGTAAAAGGAAAATAAATGCTTAACTTTGACGCCTACATATTATTAGCCACCATTGTCACTTTTATCCTGGGAATGGTGCTCATCTGGAACGTCTTCATTAAGCGCTTTATCAAGGCGCTCGAAGACCGCGCGGCGGGCATAAAGGATAATATTGAGTCCGCAGAAAAGAGCAAGAGCGAAGCGGAAAAACTCCGGCTTGAGTACCAGAATAATCTCGATGAGATAGACAAAAAAATGCAGTTGATCATAAAAGACGCGACCAAAACAGGCATTGACCTGAAAAACGAGATTATTCAAAAAGCAAGACAGGAAGCAAAGGATGTCCTGGATAAAACCTACGAAAAGATAGACCTTGAAAAAGAAAAGATGCTCAAAGAACTCAAGACCGATGTCGTCAATATGTCAGTCAACATAGCGGAGAAACTCATTAAAGAGAACCTCTCCGCAAAAGTTAACGACAGAATGGTCGACGAGGTAATCGCGGAACTCGAAAAGGACGGCAGGTAATGGCTGCGGGCACGCTCTCAAAGAAATACGCAACCGCGCTCTTTAACTCCGCTCTGGAACTCGGGCCGGACGGGCCGGCTCTGATACTGGAAGCGGTAAGACCGGTCCGGCAACAGCTTGAAGGTCCGGCGCTCTCGGCCCTACTCTCCCCCTCAATAACGAGGAAAGAAAAAGCGGAACTCCTGGAGGCCCTGGCGGGCGAGAAAGCGCCTCGCGAAGCGCAGGCGTTCCTCGCGCTTCTTCTGGAAAAAAAACGGCTGACGGTTTTCAATGACATCTTTGAGGTCTATGAACTCCTTTGCGAGGAGCACAAAGGATTCCGGCGCGCTGAGGTTTTTTCCGCCACAGAACTTGGCGACTCCGGAAAGAACAAACTAGCCGCGGCGCTCGAGAAGAGTTATAAGAAAAAGTTTGAACTTACCTACAAAATAGACAAAGATATGATCGGCGGGCTCTCCATCCGCATAGGCAATGATCTGGTGGACGGCAGCATACGAACCCGCCTTGCCGAGATAAGAGAAGCTCTGAATAATTAGAAGACTTCGACCTAAACGAAACAAACCGAGGTGCTCATGGCAAAGGACTTTAAGGCTTCACCTGAAGAAATAACATCGATTCTAAAAGAACTCATCCAAAAATATGAGGGAAAAACTGACCGCAGAAATACCGGGGTAGTTCTTACGGTCGGAGACGGCATCTGCCGCGTCTACGGCCTTGACGAAGTCAGGTACTTTGAGCTTGTAGAGTTTCCGAACAATATCTACGGAATAGCTCTTAACCTGGAAAAGGACAACATCGGAATTATAGTCCTCGGCGACGACAAGCTCATTGAGGAAGGTTACATCGCGAAATGCACCGGCAGGGTTGTTGAAGTGCCGGTGGGGAAAGAACTGCGCGGCAGAGTCATAGATGCTCTTGGAAATCCGCTTGACGGAAAAGGTCCCATAGTGGCAAAAGCAAAGCGGCCTGTTGAACTCCGCGCTCCCGGCGTCGTGGAAAGGCAGCCTGTTCGCGAGCCTCTCCAGACCGGCATAAAAGCCATAGATACCATGATTCCGATAGGACGCGGGCAGAGGGAATTGATAATAGGCGACAGGCAGACCGGGAAAACGGCTATCGCCTTGGACACAATAATCAACCAGAAAAACACAGATGTTACCTGCATTTACGTGGCTATAGGGCAGAAACAATCCACGGTCGCCCAGTTCGTTAAAGCGCTTGAAGAAGAAGGCGCGCTGGACCACACCATAGTCGTTTCTGCAACTGCGAGCGACCCCGCGGCGCTTCAATTCCTGGCGCCTTATTCCGGCTGTTCTATAGGGGAATTTTTTCGCGATCAGGGGCAGCACGCTCTGGTGGTCTACGACGATCTTTCAAAACACGCGGTAGCCTACAGGCAGGTCTCCTTGCTTCTGAAAAGACCCCCGGCCAGAGAAGCCTATCCCGGAGACATCTTCTATCTTCATTCCAGGCTGCTTGAAAGAGCGGCTAAGCTCAGCAACGAAAAAGGCGGCGGCTCGCTCACAGCGCTTCCGGTTATCGAGACGCAGGCAGGCGATGTTTCTGCTTACATACCCACTAATGTTATCTCAATCACGGATGGACAGATTTACCTGGAAAGCAACCTGTTTTACGCCGGCGTCCGTCCTGCCTTGAACGTAGGAATATCCGTCTCCAGAGTCGGTTCTTCAGCGCAGAACAAAGCCATGAAGAAGGTTGCAGGCAAGATGAAGCTAGATCTTCAGCAATATTGGGACCTTGCGAAGTTCGCGCAGTTCGGGGCAGAATTGGACAAAGCGACCCAGGCGCAGCTCACGCGCGGGCAGAAGATGGTAGAGATACTAAAACAGGGACAATACTCTCCGCTCCCGGTTGAAAAACAGGTAATGATTATATATGCCGCCACAAACGGCTACCTGGATGATATCCCGACAGAGTCAGTCAGGAAATTCGAGGCGGAGTTCTATAAGTTTCTGGACGAGAATTTCGCAAGGCTGGTCTCCGGCGTGAGGGAGAAAAATGATATTGACGACGCCCTGACAACGGATCTCAAGAGAGCTATTGAGAAGTTCAAGCAGGAATTTAAAGCCTGACACGGAGGAACTATGAATATCCTTGGAGCCCTCAAGAAAATAATTACAGGCGAAAAAACGGAAGTTATGAGAGTGCTTGAAGCAACACCGATTTTCTCCGGACTTAACGACCTGGAATTAAAAAAAATAGAGATTATTACGCACGAGCGAGATTACGTTACGGGCGAAGCGGTTTTTCACGAAAATGAGCCCGGCGCAGGATTATATATCATCAGGCACGGGAGTATTAAACTTACGAAAAGAGCCGGAACCGGCGAGGCCGAAGTGGCGGTGCTGAAAGACGGGGATTTTTTCGGAGAACTTGCGCTGCTTGACGAGTCGCCGAGATCCGCAACAGCGACAGCCGGGGAGAAGACACAGATACTCGGATTCTTCAGACCGGACTTTCTCAACCTTTTGTCAACCGAACCTAAACTCGGGGCAAAAGTCCTGCTAAAACTATCACAGATACTGGCAAAAAGGCTTCGCGAGACAACCGCTTCCAGCATTAAAGGAACAATGCAAAACACCAACTAAGCTTTCATTTTCTTAGCATTGCTCAGCAGTTTACAATCATTAAGTTTTTTGAGCACACCCAAATTATCACAAATTCCAAAGAGTGTGTCCCCATCTTCAACAACATATCCATCCGAACCGCGAGACGGATTAACAAACACCTCGCCGGCTCGAGATATTGCCAATGGCAGAATGTCAACATTTACCTGACGCAAGTCTTGGCAGCAAGAGAATATGTCCTGGAAAGTCTTTCCTTGCCATTTATAATCCAGTTCCAGCGAGTATATCTCGCTGGAACTGCAGGCATTCGTCAATAAGGTTCTATATACGGAAGTTAAGCCAGGATTTACCGCCACCTGAACCAGCAAACCACTCTCTATGCTGTTAGTTGAAACGACCTCAACCTTCAGCTTGCCCCCGCTTATCAATTGGCCTTTTTCTCTGGAATGCATTTCTACTACAATATGCGGCGGATGGACTGCATCCTGCAGCTGATTTGAAATATTCAAAACAGTCAAGACATTGTTGGAATCGGCTGTATCCTTAGCTTTTAAAGAATCTAAATAATCCGGACCAGGCTCCTGACTCAGGATGATTACTGATTTTGCGAAAGACATATTCGTTTCCTCAACTATCTTAGGGGACAAAGGGTTCATGTCCAGGAAGACAAATTCTTTTCGGTAATCGCTGACTGGTTTTGAAACGATCACTACCTTGGAACGCAGACGCGACTCCCGCTCCAATTGCTGAATGTTATCTATAACATCCACGCTTTTTTCATTCCAATTTATTATTACAAAATGGTCCTTCATGTTCTTGCAACTTTCTTTTCCCCGCTTTAATAGAATCATAGCTACCACCTCGCTTGCCAGCCAAGATACTCCACCAAGACCCATGATTGTCATAATAGTGGAATTTACTCTCCCGACCACAGTAAAGGGCTCTTTGCTCCCAAAACTTATCCAATTTACGAATGTGGACCAGAAAGCCAAACCCAAAGAGCCATAATTATCGTTATACTTGTTTTCCGCGTAATACATAACTAAAGCCCCGGCAAACCACAGCACAACCAGGGAAATAACCACTCTGAGGACAGGGTATTCATAATATAAATGCCCAAGCCTATCTCTCTTCAAATAGGCGACGCACATAAACAGGACAATGATAAGCGGGATGCCTACTGAATAGAGAAAATATCTTATTCTTTCGCCTAGAGCCATTCGCGCATTATCATAATAGGGCTTAGCTCCGGGATGAATCGGAGCATCAATTCTTCTAATCTTGGTCAAGAGGTTCTGACTGTCAATCATAATTTCTGCTCTTTTTGCTATTCCAGGCCATTCTTCTGCAATAACCCTGACAATATGCTCCGCCTGTGCATTATCTATCGCGCTTCCGGCCAACAGCAAGGCTGGCACACCAAGAGTATCAATTGTTTCCTGTTGAGTATAAGTGCCGGCTGTAATACTTGCCAGGACAAATCCCTCGTTCATATTCAGAACTGCTTCAACCACATCAGGATCCGGTTCCAGGAAAGACACACTTCTGCTCTTTGCAAGTATTTCAACAACAGCAGCTGGATCTCCCATCATTATGAAAGCTGCATCCAGCTCTCCGTTTTGAATTGCACTTACTGTTTCGGTAAATGTTCCGTGCACTATTGTTACTTCCGGCTTTGATATCCCTCCGGCTTCAAGCATCGTTATAGCATTTGGCTCCGTTCCTCCGTTCAAGGGACCTACAGATATGCGTTTGCCTCCCAACTCCCTGAAATGTTTTATCCTTAGGGGCTTTCTGATAAGAATGTGCATGGTTTCGGTGTGCAGCGGGATTAATAATCCCAGTCCTTCAATACGCTCTCTTTGTTTAAAGATATTTGCCTGGGAGATGCAAAGTTGGACCTTATTGGCAGCCAGTAAATTTAGATTTTCAACTGACCCGGAACTGGGGATCGCAACGACATTTAAACCATGCGCTCTAAGCACGGCAGCTACTTCCTGGCCTACTCGAAAGTAAACACCCTGCTCGTCCCCTGTTGCCAAAATCAGTTGATTACTGTTTCGTGGAGGAGAAGTTCCGGTCTTATCAGCTTGTGAAAGATTGATTAAGGAACCAACAAGGAGAAGAGCAAGGGATAAACGATTGAGAGCTTTAATCGTTCGTGTCACATTCATCACTTCCCCCAGATTGCCGCAGATGAATCGTAGGCGGATTTGCCGAGCAACAACACTTTTGGACAAATGCGAATAATTAATATTACTTAATGTAACGCCGAGTGTCAAGCAATTACTTGCAACAAAGTTCCCGGGACGGTTCATTCCTGCCGATCCAAACAACCGGGCAACGAGAGTTAGAGAGTTTGCCGCTAACAATAAAGAGTAGACAACCGATCAAAATCCATGATAATCTTTTTCTGACAGCACCTCAAGTATCCGGGTGTGTGAAACGTAACGATAGGTGGAAAACTACCAGGAGGAAATATGATTATAGAGATTTCTATCGCGATTATTGCCGCTTGCTGCCTGCTGTTCACAGTCGTTTTTGTAATCTCATTGTTCTACCTGATAAATCTTTTAAAGAGCGCAAGGACTGTGGTTGACAGCGCGAACGCCCTGATACAAAAAGCGCAAGCGCACCTTGAAAAAGCCGGGACAGTGATAGACGATGTCAAGTCGGCCGTAGCAAGCCTGAAAGCGGCGCTTGATGTATTCAGGAACCCTTTCGCGTCACTGATAACATTCCTTTCAAGCCTTATCTCCATCCTGATAAACAATCTAAAGGAAAAAGGGAAGAAGCCTGCCGTTTCGGGGAAAACAAAGAAAAAATGAATTCAAAAGAAAGAATACTGGCCGCGCTGAGATGCAAAACGCCTGACAGAGTTCCGGTGTCAACTTATGAGCTTGATAACGCGCCTGTCCGCAACACCTGGGAAAGACGGCAGCCGGCTTTCACCAAACTTATGGACTTCATAGAGGCCCGCTGCGACCTATTCCTTCCTTCGGGCATAAAATGGACGGACCCGGACCAGGATAAGAACCTAACCGTGACCGCGCGGAAAGAAGGCATTCATACTTTTAAAGATATTGTCTGGAAAACTCCGAAGGGAGACCTTGTAAAAAAGACACGGGCTGATGAAGGCATCGGAACGGTATGGACGCTGGAACATTTCGTTAAAACTGACGAGGACCTGGAACGGATACTTTCCGCCCCCTTTTCCGCCGAGAAAGTAAGCTGCGCCCATCTTTCGGAAAGCGAAAAGATGTTGGGGGACCGCGGAGTACTCTTTGTCGGATTCGACGACCCGCTTTGCATCGCGGCTGAGCTTCTGGAGTTTGGCGAATTTACCGTCAGGGTTTTCACAGACTTTGACAGGATAAAGCTGTTAATGGACAGGCTGCACGAAAGGCAAACATATATTCTCGGTGAAGCGCTCAAACAGCTAAAGGGAATGAACGCCGTCATACGGCTGATTGGCCCGGAGTACGCAACACCTCCCTATATGCCTCCCGAGATGTTTCATAAACTGGTCTGTGAATACGACAAGACCTACATTAAAATGATAAAGGAAACCGGTCTTATGACCAGGGTGCATTCCCATGGAAAGATAGCAAAGGTTTTGGATCATTTTCTTGAATTAGGCGCAGACGCCCTTGATCCCATGGAACCTCCAACTCAGGGCGACATAACTCTTGCGGAAGCAAAAAAGAAATGCGCCGGGCGTATGTGCCTTTGCGGCGGAGTAGAACTGGTTGATCTCGAGAACGGCACCCCGCAGTCCATTGAAATTCTTGTAAAGAACTGTATGGAACAGGCGAAATCAGGAGGCGGCTATGTAATTCTGCCTTCAGCGTGCCCCATAAACGCCGATCTCTCCCAGAAGACCGAGCAGAACTACTACACTTTTATTGAGAGTGCGATAAAGTATGGGGGGTATTAAGAAAAACAAAAGTTTATAACGTTTGTAAAGTTTGTATGCCGCACTGCGTGCGTCATGTTCTGTGAGGAAGGATATTATTCATGCCAGACTACGTCTGGCATAGCAGAATAAAGTTTATAACGTAAACAGTAAGGACTAGATAAATCAAAGTACAAAAGTTTGTAACGTTCATAACGTTTATAAGGTTCATAACGTAAACATCAGGGACTAGATAAATGAAAACACACGAGTTTGTAACGTTCATAACGTTCATAACGTTCTTAACGTTTATAACGGAAACATTAATGACTGGCAAAATTAACGAAGCAAAGGCTTGTAAGGCTACATCGTAAACCTTTCAGACAAAATCCAAACAAAAGCCAGGAAAACTAATGAATTATAAACCTTTACCTCTGATGGACCCGGGAACTTCAAAATACTTTCTCCTATTTGAAACCGCGCTGCCGGATAAAGACAATTACAAATCCTATATCTTCACTAACCCGGAAAAAATATTTAAGCCCCATACTCTTTCAGAGGCAGAAGAGTGCCTCAGAAACCTGTCGGCTCTTTCCGGAAAATATTGTATCGCAGGCTATCTAGCCTATGAAGCAGGCTATGCTTTTGAAGAGCGCTTCCTGAATAATAAACGCTACGACTTTCCGCTACTTCACCTGGCGGCTTTCAAAGAACCTGTCATCTTCAATCACCGCACCGGCAAATTCAGTAAGAGCTTTGAAGCAGTCCCTCCGCGCGCCGAGGACTTCAAGGTATCCGGCCTGAAGTTTAATGAAAATTTCACTACCTATAAACCAAAAATAGAAAAGATCAAGAACTTCATCCGCACGGGCGACACTTATCAGGTAAACTTCACGGGAAAACTGCATTTTGATTTCTCCGGCTCCCCCTTCGCTTTCTATAGAAGCCTTAAACTCAAGCAGCCGGTAGCCTATGGGGCTTACCTGAAAATGAACGAGGAAACGCTCCTCTCCCTTTCGCCTGAACTCTTCTTCAAAACTGAAGGACGCGCAATTTCCTCCAAACCGATGAAAGGCACTATCAAGCGCGGAAGGAACCTCGAGGAAGATAACACCCTCATACGGAAGCTTTTATCCAGTCAGAAGGAACAGGCCGAGAACCTGATGATAACAGACCTCATCCGCAATGATCTCGGCAGGATAGCTGAAACAGGAAGCGTAAAAACCACTAAAATATTTGAGGTTGAAAGATTTAACACCTTGTTCCAGATGACCACCACGGTCAAAGGGAGAATGAAGAAAAACGTCAAACTCTATGACATCTTCAAGAACCTCTTTCCCGGCGGTTCGATAACCGGCGCGCCGAAAATAAGGACAATGGAAATAATTAAAAAGCTCGAAAAAGAACCGAGGAAGGCCTATTGCGGAGCTATAGGGTTTTCGCTCCCGGGACAAAAAGCCGTTTTCAACATTCCCATTAGGACTGTCTACCTGAAAGGCGAAAACGGAGAAATGGGAATAGGCAGCGGCGTTACCTACGGATCAAGCCCGAAAAATGAGTACAATGAATGCCTGCTGAAAGCAAAGTTTCTGAGCAACAAATTCGAACCGTTCGAGATACTTGAAACCATGCTATGGGACGGCGCCTACTTCATGCTAAAAGAGCATTTTGACAGGATGGCCTCGTCAGCGGCTTATTTTGGGACGCAATTCAACAGTCGAAAAGCCTTAGCTTGCCTGAAAAAGCTTCAGCTTGGCTTCCTTAAAGAGGAGTCTTACAGGGTCAGGCTCCTCCTCGACAAAGACGGGGGCTTAAGAACAGAAGTAAACGGACTTCAGGAAAGAACCAAAATTGGATATATTGCCCTGTCGAAGAAAAAGACAAACTCAAGGAACAGGTTTTTATATCACAAAACTACCAATAGAGCGCTTTACAACAACGAGTATTCGAAATATTCGGCTCTCGGCTATGCCGATTGTGTTTTTCTGAATGAAAAAGGCGAGATCACCGAAGGCGCAATCACAAATCTATTCATAGAAAAGAACGGAAAGATCCTCACCCCACCGCTTTCGTCCGGCCTGCTCCCGGGAATAATGAGAGCTTTTCTGATCAGATCTCTAAAGGCAAAAGAGCAGACACTTCGTTTGAAAGATCTGCGCTCAGCGGACAGGGTATTCATCTGCAACTCGGTAAGGGGGCTAATAGAAGTAAGATTTACGTAAAAGTCAGTAAAGTTAAAGAAAAGTTTGTAATGTCTGCAAAGATGCGACAGGGCTTCTTTTGTTATTGTCAATAACAGTACACGGGTTTATAATAGTTTGGTTTGGTTTTACTTTATAAACTTTACGAACATTATCACCCTTACAAACTTTTAACAAAATAGACATATTTGATTCGGCAACATTCGCAGGGAGACAATATGGATTGGATAAACGACTGTCACGTGCATCTGATGGGGAAGGAAAAGCCCGCTGAGCTACTTCGGGGAATGGACAGGAATAAGGTCGAGAAATGCATCGTTTTCGCGCCGATATGCCCAAACGACACAATGCAGGAGACCGTGGAGGCAGACGACTTCGCGGCAAAGATACAGAAAACAGCTCCGAAGAGGTTCTACGGCTTCGTAAGAATTAATCCCACGCTTCCCGGTGCCTGCACCGAGATAGAACGCGGCATAAAGAAACTGAAACTTCGCGGCGTCAAGATGCTCCCAAAAAAATGGTACCCGCACGGGGAAGAAGCAAGAAAATCTTATGAACTTATAAACACTCTCGGCGTACCGATGCTCTTTCACTCCGGCATACTCTGGATGAAGGGAGCCATGTCTACCTACTGCCGTCCTGCCTACTACGAAGCGCTCTATGATTATCCGAAGGTTAAGTTCGCGCTGGCGCATATCGGGTGGCCCTGGACAGACGAGTGCATAGCGGTCGCACACAGGTTCTGGACCGGGGATTTCAACAGAAAGCAATGCATAATCGACACTACTTCCGGAGCGCCGAGAATCTGGAAGGCTGACGCGCTTAAGAAGGCCCTTTCCATACTGCCGCCGGACTGCATAATGTTCGGCAGCGATTTCTGGCCCTGGCATAAAGACTACAGAGCTTGCGTTGATGCGGATCTCTCCATATACGGCGAACTCGGAGTCACGAAGGCTTACCTTCAGAAGATTTTCTCTTCCAATTTTGATAATTTCTTCAAGCCGCCGAAACAGGCGAGAAAAGGAGTTTAAATGCGAAAGATAGAGAAGAAGTCTTATATTTGCAGGAAATTACCAAAAGGCGCAAAGATCATAATAGACGGGAAGCTCGACGAAAAGATTTGGGCCGAGCTCCGTTCAGTAGGCCCTTTTGAGTTCCCCTGGGCAAAACCCGGAGACCTGAAACAGTCAACAGTCGCTAAGCTTTGCTGGGACGACGAGTACCTTTACCTCGGCTATCATGCAAATGACATAAGCATTAATTCCAAAGACAGGGGCTATAAAGGCAGCGTTTGGCTTGATGATGTCGTTGAAATCTTTATTGACCCTACACCGAAAGACAAGAAATATTTCGGCTTCGAGCTTAACGCGAAAGGCAACCTTCTTGATTATGCTGCCGAAGAATACAGGAAATTTGACAACAAGTGGCGCTCTCCCAACACTAAAACAGCCATAAACGTTACTAAGGGCAAGTACTTCCAGGCAGAATTTAAGATTTCCTTTAAGGACTTGGGAGTCTACCCCAAAGACGGTTCGGTCTGGCGTATGTGCCTGTGCCGCTGTGATTACAACAAGGGGCGCAGGGGAGAATTCACGCTCTGGGCTGACAACGGAGTCAAGAAACCTGATTTCCATATATTACCGGCTTTCGGGCGCCTTGTATTTAAAAAGTAAAGCTGTTGAATTTCAGAGCGGTATGTATTTCAACAACCCGGCCGCTTTTTCACCGGCAACTCCGGACAGGTAAAGGATATCGCGGGCACGCGTTAAAGTGACGTAAAGAACTCTCTTTTCTTCCTCTTCCTGTTTCTGCTTAATCTCCCTAAACCCGCGATCTTCTTTGCGCAGTTCTACGTCCGGCAGATAGAGCAGTTCCGCGCCGGATTCGTATTCCCTTATTTTTAGAGTTTCCCCTTTATCCCCGGACTCTTCCTCTAACCCGACGGCAAACACCACAGGAAACTCCAGCCCTTTTGCCTTATGCACCGTCATAATCTTCACGGCGTCCATATCCTCGGTGTTCAGGCTGGCCTTCGGCTCTTCAAGAGAGTTTTCTTTTTTCTCAAAATAAGCTCTGATTGCTTGATAAGGCCGGCCTTCTTTTTCGAACTCCTGAACGAGCTGAACAAATTTTCTGATATTAGCGGCGGCCTGTCCGGATGGAAAGCGTCCCGCTCCCTTCACAGACTTTAAGAATCTTTCAATAATTATATTCAGCGGTTCAACTCCGGTGGACGAACGCGCTTCTTTTAGCACTGTAATAGAACTGTCGCTCAACTTCTCGTAAAGAGTACGCCCTGCTTTAGCCGCGGCAGAAGCAATAGCATCTTCGGGAAGGTTAAAGAAACCTCCCGTGAGCAAAAGATAGAGGCTGTAGTCGTCGGACGGCTCTATCAAAAAGAAGAGCAATGATCTGAGCGCTATAATCTCAGGCTCTTGATGAAAACCCAGTCCACCGACGACAACAAAAGGTATTCCGGCTGAGGAAAGCGCTTTCTCGTAAGCCGGGAGGTGTGTCCTTTTCCTCATCAGTATAGTAATGTCGCTGTAACCACAAAGCTTTTCCTTCTCCCCTTGCAGGTCTTTTGCGAATATTTTTTCCTTCCCCGCGACTGCCTGTATCTCCCTTGCGACATTCTCCGCTTCGCGTTTCTTTGCCAGACGAACCGCTTCCCCCTCAACTTCCTTTATGAAAATTTTGTTTACTTTGCCGGGCTTGCCTCTCTTAGCGGCAAACTCCTCGTATGCCGTCATCCAGAGCCTGTCCTTGTCGCCTTTCATCACCCCGCGAAAAACAGAATTC
Source organism: Candidatus Firestoneibacteriota bacterium (assembly GCA_903861835.1). GTDB lineage: Bacteria > Oederibacteriota > D2-FULL-39-29 > D2-FULL-39-29 > CAIOVX01 > CAIOVX01. The sequence goes on from CAIOVX010000093.1 coordinate 75,663, forward strand.
ACGAACTCAACTATGGCGTTGCCGCACCTGTAATTCTCGGTAACATTCACCTTTCTGAAGGCTTTACCGTACCATATCCGCATCTTCTGCGCAGCTATGTCAAAGATTTCAACGCTGGCGTTCCGAAACCCATAAATTGACTGCTTCATGTCGCCGACAATAAAGAGGGTCGGCTCAATGCCGGCATCTCTTTTCTGGCCGAGTCCCGAATGCCACTCTTCGGTAAGACGGTCAAGCATATTCCACTGCATATAATTTGTATCCTGAAACTCATCCACCAGAATATGATCCGTTTGCTCATCAAAAGCAAAGAGCACGGAATTGAGATCCTGGTGTTCAGTGATGAGTTTGTGCGTAAGATATTCAAGGTCGTTGAAATCCAACAAGCCCAGTTCCTTCTTTCTTCCGTCATATTCATCTTTACACCTAACAAAGATCCCGTACAAAGCCCTCATCTCTAAAGCATAAGAATATTTTTTAAGCTCAACATACCAGGCGCGCATTGTCACCGCAAAGTGCCGGTAGTCTTCGTTGGTAATTTTCAAACCGCTTTTAGGAGGCAGGTTTTTCCTGGCTTCGTTTTTCAGGGTCAAAAATAACTCCCGGGTTTCCTCGAGACGTTTGAGAGCTTCTTCGTACCCCGGGAAATTAAATGCAGTTTCCATTATTTCCTTGACCTCATTAGATGATTCACACGCCGCGAGAGCTTCTCTCTTGCTCGCCGTCATCCCTGTTTCGTCAGGAACCGGGAAGATCACCCTAAGGGACGCAGGACGAAGGTCAAAAAGAACCTTGATTGAGGATTTTAACTTATTCCATCCGAGCTTTGAGGTAAGCTGAAGCAGCGTCCCCCGCAATACATCGTTTTCATTAAGTGCTATTGAATCCAATGCTCCGGATATTGACTCGCCGGCAAGCTCTAAACCTGCGGGATCCATTATTTCAAAATTCGGATCCAGTCCCATCTCGAAAGAGAACCTGCGGAGCAGAGTCAGGCAGAAACTGTGTATAGTTTGAATTCTCATCAGGAAGATTTTTTCAGAAATTGAAAGGAAAAGCTCGGGGTATTCGTTTCTCAGGATTTTAAGTATCCGCTCTTTCATTTCTGCGGCGGCTTTCTCGGTAAAGGTAATGGCAAGAATGCGTTCCGGCTGGCTGCCGCCTTTAAGCAGGGCAATGTATCTTCTGGCCAGCTTTTCTGTCTTGCCGGAGCCGGCAGGCGCAGCAACAACGATGTTCAGTTTGGTGTTAAATATGTCGCTGACGTCCTGATTATTAGGCATGAGAGATTATACAACAGGCATAAGCCAAATACCATAGCGGGCGGGCAAGGGGTTCTATCGGGTTGCTGAAAAGTCCTTTTCGTGGACTTCTTCGGGTAATTGTTATTATTTATCCCCTAATTTCGAAACAAATTAGGGGATAGCAGGGTGCTTAGTGCGCATAATTAGAGTTTTTCAGCGCCCTGTTAGAAATAAAGATCTCTTCTGCCGTGTTTTACAAGTTCCAGGTGCTCGCCAGTCTTCTTCTTGAGTCTTTCATCCTCTATCAGGCCAAGAAAATGGTTGATGACCTTATAGCCCTTTACTTTTAATTCAGGCGGGGCGAAGTCCTCAAGGTATTCCGCGAAAGTAAGTATTCCGTTTGGCCTGCAGAATTCGTGTATCTCGCCCGGCTTCGCGATGCCCATGAAATTCTCGCCTGTGCGCCCCATGCGGTAACAGGCCGTGCAGAAGGAAGGCAGCAGGTTTTGTCCGATCGCATCCTCTATAACCTGTTCAACCTTCCTTTTGTCGTGGCTTTCAAATTGGGTCATAGCGGATTTTTTTCCATACCCGCCGGTTGTTGTTACTGAAGCGGCAGAAGTCTGTGAAATGCCGATTTTAAACGCCTTGCTGCGAATTTCCGCGGTCTCCCTGGTGCTTATAATCATTCCGGTGTAGGGCACCGCAAGTCTGATAATCGCTATGAGTTTCAGAAAATCTTCATCCGAGACGGGATGTTCCGGCGTATAGCTTACGGTAGGGGCCTCGCATAATCTCGGAACAGAAATAGTATGCGGCCCAACACCTCCGACCCTTTCAAGATATTCGGCGTGAGCTATAAGAGAGAGCACTTCAAATTTCCAATCGTAGAGCCCGAAGAGAACCCCAAGCCCTCTGTCGTCAATTCCGGCTTCAAGGGCGCGATCTTGCGCGGTAATCTGCCTGTCGTAATCCGCCTTCGGCCCCTCGTGAAGCTTCTTGTAGGTATCCCTGTGATAGGTCTCCTGAAAGAGCTGGTAAGTCCCTATATGCGCCGCTTTAAGTTTCCTATAATCCGCCGTAGTCGTAGCCGCGATATTTACGTTTATACGCCTGATATTGCCCTTTGGAGTTTTAACGGAGTAGATGGCGTCGATAACGCTTATGACGTAATCAATGTCCGCCTGCTTTGGATCTTCTCCAAACTCAAGTAAAACCCGTTTGTGTCCCATATTTATCAGTATCTCAGTCTGAGACTTCACTTCTTCCATCGTCAGGCGGGATCTCTTTGCAGCCTTGTTGCTTGAGTGAAAATTGCAGTAGGCGCAGTCGTTAACACAATAATCAGAAGCGTAGAGCGGGGCAAAAAAGACCAGGCGTTCCCCGTATATTTCATTCTTGATAAGCGAAGCGATGCGGAAGAGTTCCTTCTGGTTCCCGGCATTCTCCATATTCACAAGCACGCCGACTTCCTCAACGGAAAGCCCCTTCTTTTCACGCGCCTTTTTCAATACGCGTTTTATATCTTCTGCGGACGGGGATTTTGTCCTCTCAATAATACCGAAAATCTTAGTTTCGTCGACTATTTCAAGCGCATCCGGGCTCATTTTTTCCTTTCAAAGCAGTATTTTACTCTATTTGATTTTAAGGGTTATGGCAGCAGGATTCAATGACTTTTGTCATGTAAAACACAGCGAAACTCTCACCCGGCAGGGATTTTCTCGGGACAAGTGAAACCCCGAAGTTAGCGCACTACTGCTTCCCGCAAGAGCTGATTACTTTGACACTTTCCTTTTTTTTGTCTCTTTCTTTCTGTACTTATCCAGTATGGCGTTTACTTTTTCCGGGCCCATGCGCACATAAATGTCCTCATTTACCTGCATTACGGGCGAGAGACCGCAACAGCCGAGGCAGCGGGTAATATTTAAACCGAACATTTTGTCGGGAGTGACTTCACCGAGTCCGATCTTAAGCGTCTCCTGAAGTTTTTCCAGCACCCTGCCGCCGCCGGCTACATAGCAGGCCGTGCCCTTACACATGAAAACCTGGTATTTTGCACGCGGTTTCAACGTGAAATAATTATAGAAAGTTGCCATACCATAAATGTGAGCTGTCGGGATTCCCAGCCTGTCAGATACCAGGTCCATCGCCTCCGCCGGAAGATAGCCAAAGACCTCCTGGGTTTTATGCAGCACACCCATGAGCATTCCCTGATTGTCGTTCAGTTTATGTTCCGACCCGATAAACCTCTCTATCTCCTTGAACTTTTCCCGTACTTCCTTATCTTTTATCTCAAGGCTCTTTACGGCCATATTGCCTCCTTGAAGGCGTTTTAGACGTTTACGTTCTTTTCCCGTATCTCTGCCGGTATCCCTTCCGGGCAGCGTTTGTGGTAATGAGTATGGAGCAGTTTGTGAGACAAGTGCCCGAGCGGCTCCTTAAGAAAATCCTTGTAGATTTTTGTAATGAGAGGGTTCTCGTGGGATTTCCTTAGCGCTTTTTTCTCGTCTATGGAATAGAGCCCCGCTCCTCTCAGGTTGTAGAGCGTGTGATCCAGCGGGTCGGTCATTCCCTGCGGATAGGGCTGGCCGCCGCCGCCAATACAGCCTCCCGGACAGGTCATCACTTCTATGAAATGGTAATTGCGTTTTCCTTCTTTTATCTCCGCAAGCAGTTTATGCACATTACTCAACGAGAAAACCACCGCGACATTTACCTTAAGCCCGTCAATATCCACAGTTGCTTCCCTGATACCGTCAAGGCCCCGGACAGCTTTAAGTTCTATCGCGGGCAGCTGTTTCTTAGTTATTACTTCGTAGGCCGTTCTAAGCGCCGCTTCCATTACACCGCCGGTAACTCCAAAGATCGGCGCAGCTCCGGTCGATTCGCCGAGAGGATCGTCGAACTCTCCCTTTTTCAACTCGTTAAACTTGATGCCGGCCTGTTTTATCATGCGGATAAGCTCACGGGTGGTAAGCACCACATCCACATCTCTATAACCGCTGGAGTCCATCTCATCCCTGCTGCATTCAAACTTTTTTGCCGTGCACGGCATAATGGAAACCGAATACATCTTAGAGGCAGGAACCCCTGATTTTTCCGCGTAATAGGTTTTTATAAGAGCTCCCATCATCTGCTGCGGCGATTTGCAGGTTGAAAGATTAGGCAGGAACTCCGGGTGGAAATGCTCGCAGTATTTTATCCAGCCGGGGGAGCAGGACGTAAACATCGGCAGTTTTCCTTTGTTTTTTATCCTGTCAATCAGCTCGTGGCCTTCTTCAATGATGGTGAGATCCGCCGAGAACTGGGTATCGAAAACAGCTTTAAAACCAAGTATTCTAAGGGCAGCCACTATTTCATAGGTCAGGTCTGTGCCTGGTGCAAAACCAAAACCCTCGCCGAGAGCCACTCTGACTGCAGGGGCTATCTGCACGGCGCAGAATTTTTCCGGGTCTGCCAGATTTTTAAACACCTCTTCTGTATAGTCCCGCTCCATTAGCGCGCCGGTCGGGCAAAAGAGCGTACACTGCCCGCAGGCGATGCAAACACTATCCTTTATGTTCATATTATAGGCAGGCACAACCGTGCTCTTAAATCCGCGGTGTGAATATGAAAGCGCGTTGACACCCTGTATTTCCGAACAAACCCGGACGCATTTCCCGCAGAGAATGCACTTTTCAGGGTCTCTCATTATTGAGGGGGAGGAGAAATCGGTTGCGTATCTTTTTCTCTCTCCGTCAAACCTGAGGTCCCTTATACCGAAAAGATTGGCCAGTTTCTGCAGATCGCAATCCTCGTTCTTCTCGCAGATCTGGCAATCGCGCGGGTGATTGTCAAGAATGAGCTCCACGATATCTCTTCTCGCTTCCCGTATAGCCGGCGTGTTGGTCTTTACGTTCATTCCTTCCGCGGCCGCCGTAGCGCACGAGACAGGGAAGTTTTTCTGTCCGTCAATCTCAACGACACAGACCCTGCAGGCCCCTGCAGTAGAGAGTTTCGGATGGAAACAGAGGCGGGGTATATGAATGCCTATGGCCTCCGCGGCCTCCATCACGGTACTTCCGGCCAAAACCGCCGCCTTTTGTCCGTCAATTATGAGGTTTATCATTTTTTTATCGCTCATCAGCCGCGCCCTCCTTTCTGTCGCATCTTAAGCACCTGTCCGCTTCATCGCAGGCCTGGGACTTAGCGTAACCCAGTTCAACTTCGGTAAAAGCCTGCAGCCTCTTGGCCATGGATAGTTTTGCGTGGCTCACCCGGCCCTTAGGCTTTACTTCTTTACTGGGATCTATATAATCAACTACCTTTCGCTCGCCTTTAATTACAAATCTGCCTTTTTGCATATCGGCGCCTGTGAGGTATCTCTCGATGGACACAGCAGCCCTCTCTCCGTCCGCCACGGATTCTATCACCGTGCCTCCTCCGCTAACAAGGTCTCCGCCGGCAAAAACGCCGTCCAGGCTGGTGGCAAGCGAATATTTATCCGCCTTGACCGTTCCGTTATCATTCGCCGCCAGGCTGACTCCGGAGAACGCAAGTTTTTCGGGCTTGCCCCCTATCGCGCTGATAACTATATCAGCGGGCAGGACAAACTTTTCTCCTGTTGAAACCGGCTTGCGCCTTCCGCTCAAATCAAAATCTCCGGGACGCGTGTGGAGACATTCCAGCTCAGTGATTCTGCCATCCTCGCCCCTGATAGCGCTGGGTATCAGCAGGAAGTGGAATTTAACACCTTCGCGCTCGCCTTCAACCACCTCTTCGGGTATTGCCGGCATTGCGTCTCTGGTTCTCCTGTAAACAACATTAACTTCCGCCGCCCCGAGTCTCAGGCAAGACCTTGCCACATCCATAGCGGCGCTGCCGCCACCTATAACCGCTACCTTCTTGCCGGTTACCACTATCTTGTTGTCGCCTTTGATAATAGTGTAGTTTCCGCCTATCTTCTTTATTTTTTCACAGTTGTAGTCTTTTAGAAAGGAAAGGGATCCGAGAAAGCCCAGAAGATCTACACCTGGTATGTCCAGCCGGCTCTCTTTCCAGGCCCCGATAGAAAGATATACCGCTTTAAACCCTTTGCCTTTAAGCTCGGAGAAAGTTATATCCTTGCCAAAAGTAATTCCGGTTTTAATTTTCACGCCTGCCTTGACAATCCTTTTTATATCTCTTTCAACTATGTCTTTTGGAAGCCTGTATTCCGGGATTCCCAAAGAAAGCATTCCGCCTACAATCTTCTCAGATTCAAAAACTACCGGTTGGTAACCGCGCCTCGCGAGATGATAGGCGCAAGACAATCCGGAAGGACCGCTCCCGATGATTGCGACCTTCTCTTTCAAGCTCTTTCCTTTATAGGCCGGAAGTTCTATCCTGTCCCCTCCGGTATAATCGGCCGCAAATCTCTTCAACATCATGATGGAGACCGGGTCATCTATCTTGCCTCTCCTGCAGTTGCTCTCGCAGGGATGATGGCAGACCCTGCCGCAGACGGAAGGCAGAGGATTTCGTTTTAGAATAGTCTCAATGCTTCCTTTCGTGTCGTTGTTCCGTATCTGGCCGATAAACTGCGGGATGTCTATATGCACGGGGCAGGTATGCTGGCAGGGTGAAGTAAAAAGTTCGCCGCAGACTGCAGAGGGACACTTTCTTTCATTTATATGCGCCTCGTATTCGTTCCTGAAATACCTTATCGTGGAGAGCACCGGGTTTGGGGCGGTCTGCCCCAGTCCGCAGAGCGCCGTCTTCCTGATGGTGTTGCCGAGTTTCTCAAGTTTTTCTATATCGCCGGGCTTGCCTTCTCCCCGCGTGATTCTCTCAAGTATCTCCAGCATCCTCTTGGTGCCTTCCCTGCAAGGTGTGCACTTGCCGCAGGATTCATCTTGTGTAAACTCCAGAAAAAATTTCGCAACATCAACCATGCAGTCTGTCTCGTCCATAACGATGAGGCCGCCCGAGCCCATGATTGAGCCCGCGGCAATCAAAGAATCATAATCTATCGGGGTGTTGAGGTACTGAACCGGCAGGCAGCCGCCTGACGGACCTCCAGTCTGGGAAGCTTTGTACTTATTCCCCTTTTTGATTCCGCCGCCGATATCAAATATCACCTCTCCGAGCGTGGTTCCCATAGGAACCTCCACCAGCCCGGTATTGTTAATCTTTCCGGCAAGCGCAAAAACCTTGGTCCCTTTGCTCTTCTCGGTGCCGAGTTTCGCGAATTCTTCCGCGCCGTCAAGGAGTATCTCCGGAATATTGGCCCAGGTCTCAACATTATTGATAAGCGTAGGCCTGCCCCATAAACCTTTCACGGCAGGGAAAGGAGGCCGCACTCTCGGCATTCCGCGCTCTCCCTGAATGGAATTAATGAGCGCGGTCTCTTCGCCGCAAACAAACGCGCCGGCCCCGAGAACCAGGTCAATTTCAAAAGAAAACCCTGTCCCTAAAATATTTTTGCCTAAAAAGTTGTTATCCCCGGCCGTCTTTATGGCCTTTCTTAAACGCTCAACCGCAAGCGGATACTCAGCCCTGATATAGACTATTCCCTGAGTGGCGCCTACCGCGAAACCGCCTATTGCCATAGCCTCAAGCACCGAGAAGGGATCCCCCTCAATTGTGCTTCTGTCCATAAAAGCGCCGGGATCGCCTTCATCTGCGTTGCAAATGACATATTTTTGCTCGGCTTTTTCCCTTGCGACATAACTCCATTTCGTGCCGGTGGGAAAGCCGCCGCCGCCCCTGCCGCGCAGGCCGGACTTCAAGACTTCGTCTATGACCTGATCTGGGGAGTATTGGGAAAGAGTTTTAGCAAGGGCCTGGTACCCCCGCACCGCAAGATAGTCATGAAGAGAATCTGGGTCTATTATGCCGCAATTCCTCAGCACTATGCGTTTTTGTTTTTTAAAACCGGGCAGGTCTCCGAAAACATAAGCAGATCTTTCTTCGAGGCATTCGCATTTGGTTTCAGGACCACAGGCTTCCGACTCTTTTAGGGCCGGCTTTTTTGACAGGGCATCGGCGACTATTTTCTTCGCCTTAGCTTCATTGACATTTTCGTATTTTACGGGAAGAGATCCCAGGCGGTAGACTTCAACGGTAGGCTCAACATTGCATCTTCCGGCGCAGCCTTTAACTCCCACGTAAACTCCGCGGGCTTTCCGTTTCTTCAGTTCTGAATTTATTATTTCAAGGACTCCCTTCGAACCGGCCGCTATCTCGCAGGTAGACATACCCACGCTGATCCTGACCGGCGCGAACCACTTCTTGAGGCTTCCCCGAAGAGCCTTTTGCCTCAGCTGCGCTACTATTTCAACCGGATTGCTCATCACCTGTCTCCTTTCCACATTGAAATGGGCGGCTTCACTGCCGCGCTAAAGAGAGCTGTTTATTTGTGATTTTTTTCCCTTACGCTGACGTGGTAGATAACATTTTCAAGTTCAATGGCTAGATTGATGTTATTGACTATCACTTTTTCCGGAACCTTTAGCGTAACCGGGGCAAAATTGAGAATGCCACGGATGCCGGCCGCTATAAGCATTTCCGCTGATTCCTGCGCCACAACAGAAGGTACTGCAAGAATGGCAACACGGATGCGGTTCGTTTTGACATAGTCCAGAATGTCTTTGACGGGGTATACCTGGAGGACGCCTGATTTCATCTGTTTCGCGGGATCCGCATCAAAAGCCGCTGAAACTTGTATGTCCTCTTTGTCAAAACCCTTGTAGCGAAGCAAAGCGCTGCCGAGATTTCCGGTGCCGACAAGTATTACTTTTTGCACTTCGTCTTTGCCGAGGATGTAATTAAGTTTATCTATAAGGGCGTCTATTATATATCCGCCTTTTTTATTGCCGGTAATGCCGAAAAGTGAAAAATCCTTTCTAACCTGGGCAGCTGTAACACCGGAAGCCTCGCCGAGATTATCGGAGAACACCTTCACATAACCGAGTTCTTTCAAGTCCCTTAGGCATCTCCTGTAGCGGAAAAGCCTAAAAATGCAGCTTTTTGATTCAGACATAGCACCTGCCTTTTGCGCAGAAAATCCAATAAATAGGATTATACCCGGATATTACTGCGCCGTCAACACTTAATGCGTTTTTATTCACATTAAACTGATACAACACACAAGCAATTAGTCACTCACAATGCTAATGCGTTACTTATTGTGCCTTTTTCACATTATTACTAACTCGTTGGCAGACAAGGATGTATTTAAAGATATTTAATGTGACAGACGGATTTTAATACTCCCCCCCGGAAAAACAAAAGGGCGCCGCGATTACGGCGCCCTCTATTATACATAGCGGAAATCTATCTGGTATACTGCGGCCTTGACTTGTATTCGGTATGGAATAACTTATGCGCCTTGTCGCCGAGAGGGTTTCCGATGTAGTCAGCATAAAGCCTTTTCACATACGGATTCTTGTGCGAAACCCTAAGGACTCTGTCGTCGTCATCCTGATATATGGCCGCTGTTCTTTCCTTTCTCAATTCATCGCAAACCATATATGGCTGACCGCCCCCGCCCACACAGCCTCCGGGGCAAGCCATTACTTCAACGAAATGATAAGGCAGTTCTTCGCCTTTCTTCTTGGCTTCGCGTATCTTGTTGATGACTTCCTCTACGTGAGAAAGACCGTGCGCTACGGCTATCCTTACTTTAGTGCCGGCAATATTTATTTCGGATTCCTTTACTCCTTTCAGGCCGCGCGTAGTTTTAAATTCTACCTTCTCGGCTTCCTTTCCGGTAACAAAATGATACGCGGTTCGAAGAGCCGCTTCCATCACCCCTCCGGTCGCTCCAAATATAACGCCGGCGCCGGTGTAATCCCCGAGCATATGATCGCATTCTTCATCGGGAAGATTGAGAAAATCTATCCCGGACTGCTTGATCATCCTGGCGAGTTCTCTCGTAGTTATTACAACATCTATATCCTGAAGCCCGGAAGCGAACATTTCACCGCTCCTGGTAATCTCGTATTTCTTCGCGGTGCAGGGCATAATAGAGACCCCAAATATCTTCTTCGGATCTATGTTATGCTTCTCCGTATAGTAGGTTTTAGTAAGCGTGCCCAATATCTCGTGCGGCGACTTGGTTGACGAGAAATGCTCTATCATATCAGGGTGAAACTTCTCCATAAAATCAACCCAAGCAGGACAGCAGCTGGTAATCAGCGGCAACGGCCCCTTTTTGTGGGCAAACCTTTCTACAAACTCGCTGGCTTCTTCCATAATACAGACATCGGCCGCGAAGTTGGTGTCAAAGACCGCCTTAAACCCCATCCGGCGGAAGAGCGCATAAAGCTTGTTCGTGAAGTTAGCGCCGGTCACGCCAAAAGCCTCGCCTATGGCTACCCTGACTGCGGGAGCTATCTGAACAACGCAGTGCTTTTCTGAATCACGAAGCGCCGCCCAAACCCTTTCGGTATCATCTTTTTCAACGATGGCGCCGGTCGGGCAATGCGCCGAGCACTGGCCGCACTTGACGCAGGGAGATTCACCCATATTAATATCCCCTGCGGGTGAAATTCTGGTTCCCATTCCTCTTTCAAGGAAAGAGAGCGCCCAGACATCTTGGTCCTGCTGGCATACATATATACATCTGCCGCAGAGTATGCATTTCTCCGGCTGAAGTTCTATAACGCCTGTTGAAGAATCCTTCGGTATCTGCCTGAGAAATTTTTTGAAATGCTCCTCGCTTATGCCAAAATCCGCCGCAAGTTTCTGCAGTTCGCAGTTGTTGTTCCGGGCGCAGGTCAGACAATCATTTGGGTGGTTTGAAAGGATAAGCTCCAGCACGGTGCGCCGGACTGCCACGATGTCGGGATCATTCGTAACTATCTCCATCTTCTCTTCAAGCGGAGTGCAACAGGCCCTAAACATCTTGTTGCTGCCTTTAATTTTGACAATGCAGAGCCCGCAGGCCGCCGAAGGCGGGAGATCCTGGTGCTTGCAAAGCGTAGGTATTTTTATCTGCACCTTCTTCGCCGCTTCCAATATAGTGGTGCCTTCTTTTACCTCTACTTTTATGCCGTTAATTACGGCCTCAATCATTTTATACATGGCTTACTCCTTCGCTACGGCTTCGAATTTGCAGACTTCGGTGCAGTTTCCGCATTTTATGCATTTTACCTGGTCTATCGTAAATCCCTTTTCTCTGTTGCCGGAGATGGCCTGCGTCGGGCAATTCTTAACACAAACGCCGCACCTCTTGCATTTATCTTCACCTATCTTGTACATAAGCAGGTATTTGCACTTGCCTGCCGGGCACTTCTTGTTCACTATGTGCGCCTTGTACTCATCTTCAAAATACTTCAGAGTGGATAAGACCGGGTTGGCCGCAGTCTGCCCAAGCCCGCAAAGCGAAGCCTTCTGCATCGCGTAGGCTATCCTTTTCAGTTTATCAAGGTCGGCGAGCTCGCCTTCTCCGTTTGAAATTTTGTTCAGGAGCTGGAGCATCTGGTAACCGCCGATGCGGCAGGGCGCGCACTTGCCGCAGGATTCGTCAACGCAGAAACCGAGATAAAACTTCGCAAGATCGACCATACAATCGGTCTCGTCAATCACAATCATTCCGCCGGAGCCCATAATGGAGCCGAGCTTACCGAGGTTTTCGTAGTCAACAGGCGTGTCGAGGAAATCTTTCGGGATAACTCCGCCCGAAGGACCGCCGGTCTGAACAGCTTTTATCTTTTTTTCAGGGTTCAGCAGGCCGCCGGCAACTTCAAAGACTATTTCCCTCAAGGTAATGCCCATCGGGACTTCGACAAGACCGGAATTCTTTATTTTCCCGGTTATTGCAAATACTTTTGTGCCTTTTGAGGTGGCGGTTCCGATCTTCGCGAGCCAATCCCCGCCGTTAGAAAGTATCTGGGGTACGGCTGCCAGTGTTTCTACATTATTAATGATTGAAGGTTTATCCCAAAGGCCTTTTACGGCAGGGAAAGGCGGCCGGGGTTTCGGCGTTCCTCTTTTTCCTTCGACCGAAGCTATAAGAGCAGTTTCTTCTCCGCATACAAAAGCGCCTGCGCCGAGCCTGATTTCCATCTCGTAAGTAAAGCCGCTTTCCAGAATGTTTTCCCCGAGAAGGCCGTATTCCCTTGCGTCTTCAAGTGCTTTTTCTATCCTTTTCACGGCAAGCGGGTATTCAGCCCGTATATATAGATACCCTTTTGAAGCGCCGATTGCGTAGCCTGCGATTATCATTCCTTCCACTACAGCATGAGGGTCTCCCTCGAGAACGGAACGATCCATGTATGCCCCGGGATCCCCTTCATCTCCGTTACAAATCATGTATTTCTGATCTGTCTTTTGGTTTTTGGCGGTGCTCCATTTCATCCAGGTGGGGAAACCCGCTCCGCCTCTTCCTCGCAGGCCTGATTTCTTAAGTTCCTCTATGACCTTATCCTGGCTTTTCAGTTCGAGCAAGGCCTTCCTGAGACCCTGGTAACCGCCGGCTCTGATGTAATCATCTATGCTGTCGGGGTCAACAAGCCCGCAATTCTTGAGAACAATTCTTAACTGTTTATCTCTGCCATCATGCGAGAGCTCTTCGATTATCTTGCCGGCGAGCACCGTCTGCTCAATGATTTTCTTTATGTCCGCTTCCCTGACATTACTATAAGTCACGTTATCCGGCAGAATCCTAAGAACAAGGCCTTTGTCGTAAACGCCGATATCGGCTACGGGCACTATGCTTGCTTTTTCAGCAGCGCCGGAGTCCCTCAATTGGTTGGCGAGCATAGTGTTAAAATCCACGCCCTTGTTTTCAACTGCCCCTGTATCTTTTACCAAAATTATTTTGTGCGGCATATTATACCTGTCCCTTAAAAGAAGATATAGTCTTTCACTAATTTCTTATTCCTAACGTGTCTTTCCAGAATCGTAACCGCCACTTCCGCGGTTACCTTACCATAAGTTACCCTGGGAAGCCCTTCAACATTTACCTCAACCAGCGGTTCGGCGAAACATTTGCCGGCGCAGCCGCACTTCTTTATCACTACCTCAATGTTTCTTTTCTTGGCCTCATCGAGCAGGGTGGCATAGACCACATCCGCCCCGGCGGCTATTCCACAGGTGCTCATACCGACCTTTATCCAGTTCTTGGAAGTATCCACTCCCTCTTTCTTCATACTGTCCATTGTTTCGACCGATATTTTCTTCATAAGATGGCCATCCTTGGTTAATTTTTAATGATAATTCTGCAGAATTTCCGCTATCTGTTTGCGCTGGACTTTCCCGTAAACTTTCTCGTCTATCATCATAACCGGTGCAAGACCGCAACAACCGAGGCACCTGACAACATCAAGATGAAAGAGCCCGTCCTTTGTGGTCTCTCCTTCATTTATTTCAAGGAGTTTCTTTACTTCATCAATCAAATCAGCAGCGCCCTTCAAGTAACAAGCCGTTCCGAGGCAAACCGAGATGTTGTGTTTGCCGGGCGGCTCCAGCTTGAAGTAGTTATAGAAGGTTATAACTTCGTAAATTCTCGCAAGAGGAACATCGAGCGTTTGGGAGAGTTTTAAAGCGGTTTCTCTGGGAACATAGCCGTAAAGATTCTGCATTCCGTGTAGTATCATTATGAGACTGCCTTTCTTGTCCTTCCACTTCTTAACTATTCGTTCAAGGTCTGCGTCAAGATTTTTTGTTTCCATAATACCATCCTCTCTCTGATTTTTGCCAAAAGGCAATTATTATGTGACTTTAATCACATTTATAGCAGTTTAGCCAATAACAGTCAAGCCCATTGTAATGCCTATTATCGCTTACGGAAGCTTAGCATTTACCCTGGCTAAGATATGTCGATTATATCCGCTTAGTTACATGCGCTCACTTTTCGTTTACATCATATCGTTGTTTTGCATTGTTTTTATTGAACGTATTAATATTCCTATTATCACATTATAGCATTTGATATTATGCTGCCTTGTTAAACAGCTTATACTTAAAGAGTTATTTGTTTGACATTTAGGATTAATGCCTGTGAGTGGTAGTTAAAGCGGGTTTTAGCTTATAAAAGCTTTTATTTGGACTTTTCGCGCCTATACGCATCAAGCGCCGCCGGAAAAGGTGATAGCACACGCTCAAGCACCCCTTGAAGGAACGCTATCGCCACTCCGTAATTGGTTATCGGTACTCCTGCTTCCCTTGACTTATGTATCCTTGAGAGCATCTCCCTGCGAGTAAGCATGCAACCGCCGCACGGAATGACCAGCTTGTACTGTTCCAGGTTATCAGGATAATCCCTGCCGGAGCAGATATCTATTTTTATGTCCCCGCCAACATATTGCCGCAGCCAGCGCGGAATCTTAACCCTGCCAATATCATCTTCTATGGCATGATGACTGCAGGCTTCTGCAATAAGTATCTTGTCGCCGGCCTTCATTTTTTCCACCGCAAGTATTCCTTTCACGGATTCCTGCAGGTCGCCCTTATAGCGCGAAAAGAGTATGGAAAAAGTGGTGCATCTCACGCCGGCGGGTGTATCGGCAACCATCTTGAGCACGGTCTGTGAATCGGAAACTACCAAGTCCGGTGGAGACTTCAGGTTTAAAAGCGCGTGCGCGTACTCTCTTTCCTTTGTTATAAGGCAAGTCTGATCGTTATCAAGCGCATCGCGTATAGTCTGAACCTGCGGAAGAATAAGCCTCCCTTTGGGAGCCTGCAGATCTATGGGGATAATCAGCACAGCGAGGCCTCCGGCCGGCATCAGGTCTCCTATAAGCGCAGGCGGGTTCAAAAACTCATCCGGAGCAGTCTCTATTAGATGTTTCTTCAGCGCGTTAATGATTCTGTCACGGTTGCCTTCATCCCTGCTCGAGCAAATAATAATCCGTGAAGAGACCGCGGTAGCCTGTTCAATAAAAACATCTGAAGGTTTTTTTAGGTCGGCTTTGTTAACAATTATTATTACCGGAGTATTGCGCTTCTTTGCCTCAGCCGCTATAGTTTCTTCGTACCCGCTCCAGGCATCCGGCTCGGTCACAAGCACGAGAATATCGGAACGGTCAAACACTTTGAAGGTTTTATTAATCCTCAGGCTGCCCAGTTCGGATTTGTCGTCAAAACCGGCGGTGTCGAGGAAAAGAACCGGACCAAGCGGCAACAGCTCCATTGCCTTTTCTACAACGTCTGTTGTTGTTCCGGCAACCGGAGAAGTTATTGAAACATCCTGCCCTGAAATGTAGTTAAGGAAACTTGACTTGCCGACGTTAGTCCGGCCGAAAATGCTAATTTGAAGTCTAAGCGATTTAGGGGCGGTCTGCATTTTCTTCCCTGTAGCCGAGAGCTACCAGATTGTAAGGCGAGAGCACTTTGGTTACGAGTTCCTTGCCGAGCTTTTCCTCAAGATACTGTCTGAGGTTTGGCTGTTTTGTTCTCCGGAAATCGGCAAGAATCTCATTGGCGCGGTCATAGCCGATACTTGGCAAAAAAGCCGTGATAAGCGCCGGGCTCTTCTCGAAATATTCGCGGCATTTATCTTCATCTGCCAGTATTCCGCTGACATGCGCGGCGAATATTTTATTGGAAGCTATGAGCAGACCGGTGGTTTCAAGCATTATCTGGGCCAGAAGAGGCATAAATTCGTTGATCTGCAGAGTTCCTTTTGAGCAAAGTTCTGACACCGTAATATCATTGGAGAGCACTCTGTAGCCTGCCTGCGCCACGGCCTCTGCGATAACAGGATTTACCTTCCCCGGCATTATAGAAGAGCCGGCTTGCGCCGCAGGCAAATGTATCTCTCCCAGGAGATTCAACAGACGCAAGTCGGAAGAGATCTTAATAAGATTGACAGCGTTCGCCTTGAGAATGGCGGAGGCTTCAACAAAAGCATCATTATTGGCGGTGGGGTCTATTACATTCTCCGCTCGCGCGAGACCCAGGCCTGTCACTTCGCGAAGTTTTTCGATAACAAGGAAGATATAACTTTTCGGCGCGCCAAGACCGGTGCCGACTGCCGTCCCGCCGAGGTTGACTACGCGAAGACGCTCTTCCGCCTTAAAAGTCCGCCATCTGTCTCTCGCAAAAGCTTCCGCAAAAGCCGAGAACTCCGCGCCGAGCGTGACGGGCACGGCCTCCTGCATCTCGGTTCTCCCGATCTTGACAATACCGGCAAACTCTTTTTCTTTCTTCTGGAAAGCGCCCTGAAGCCCTGCATTGGCTGCGGAAAGCGCCTTAAGATCATAGATAAGCGCTACCTTTAGCGCAGTGGGGAAAACATCATTGGTGGATTGATGCTTGTTCACATCCTCAAGCGGGTGGACGAGCGCTTCGGCGCCCTTGCCGCCACCGAGAATTTCGCTTGCCCTGTTGGCTATCACTTCGTTCAAATTCATATTCAGCGAAGTTCCGGCGCCGCCCTGAAAAGCGTCCACGGGGAATTGCTCAGAATATTTTCCTTCCGCGACCTCTTCCGCCGCCCGAATAATTGCGTCAGAGTTTTTTATAGACAGGTATTTTAGCTCACGGTTCGCGAGCGCCGCCGCCTTTTTGACCTGCGCGACCGCACGGATAAGAGAGGGATTTACCTTTATACCGCTAAGGGGGAAATTTTCAACAGCGCGCGCGGTGTGTATGCCCCAGAGGGCATCCGCGGGGATCTGTTTCTCGCCAAGCATGTCTTTCTCTATCCTGTATTTTATTGACAAGAATCTCTCTCCGCTGAATATTCTTTTTTCAGAAAATACCTTGAACCGCTGAGGCTATTTGGCTGGGGACAGCTGCAGATTTATTTTGAGTGGGGCTCCTGGCACAACAGAGGCCCTGACAGAAGCTACTTTAAAACCCTTTCTCCAGGCTCTGATCTCGTATTCGCCAAATTTCATTTCCCCGCTGGCAAAGTAACCTTCCTCGTCTGTTACAAGGCTGGAGACCTCTTTGCCGTCATAGTAGATGTTCACTATGGCAGAGGAAAGCGCTATTTCTTCGCCCGGGAATGCTGAGGAGACAATGACATTTCCGGTAACAACATTCCAGGCCTGCTCCTGGGAAACTATCATGTCTAAAAGGATGCTTCCTTTCTCATCCACGGCAACCTGAGTGCTCGTAAAACCGGCTGTCTGATGCCAGAATGCAAGCGTATAGATTCCGGCCTTTAGCTCACCCGTAGAGTAGCCACCCTCTTCATTTGAAGCTATGGAATCAATCTCTTTTCCGCCGCGGTAAATGCTTATCCTGGCGCCGGCAACCCTGTTCCAATTCTTATCAAGGACAGAACCTTTAACTGCGCTGGGTCCATAACCGGTCTTCTTCGGTTTAAAATTATAATTGTTAGCTCTGCCTTCCGATTCCGGCGCGAAAAGGTTTTGAGTAGTTTGCTTTCTGGGAGCATTTCCGAAATCCAGCCCTAGAGAAAATCTGCTTATATTCCCTGCGGCGGCATAGGGTATGTAAGCGTAATCTATGGATAATTCACCAAAGGAGATTCCTGCCCCAAGAGACAGACCTCCGAGCGTGCTTCTGCTGTTATACCCGCCGCGCAGGAAGAGATTGCTTGACTGGTCAAGCGCCAGCCCCAACTGCCCGCCGACACAAAAGTAGGATGCATTATCGGACGGCATATTGTAATCTCCGTCCAGGGTCAAATTCTTAAAAGGTATTATCCCGATCCCGACCCTCACGTTCATGGGGAGTGTTGCCGTATCCGAAACAAATTTCACATTGCCAGTGAAGTTTGAGACCACGGCGGCAACATTTACTTTTGCACCTCCGTTCAAAGGCAAGGTAGCAAATAAACCCGCGTCGCCTGTAAAAGTGGAAGCCGTGTCGCCGAGATTCAGCGAGATATATTTCCCTGTAACACCAAGCCCGAAACCTCCAAAATAATAGGCCAAAGAAAGCGCAGCAGACATATCGTAAGGAGAAATTGAACCTGTCGAAACGCCAAGTGAGTCATAGGTCGGAACAGACCCGCCGGAAAAATAAGTAACACCGGTTCCGATACGGAAGTTCCCGAGGGCGAAGCTTAAAGAAGCCCAGTCGTAAAAAGTGTCGGCAAGGTAAGCAGTGTGCATAAGGACTATCGAGGTGGAGTCGTTATAGGTCAGCGCAGCGGGGTTCCAGTAAACCGCGCTGGAGTCCCCACAGATAGCAGAATAGGCTTCACCCATTCCGGCCGCTTTGCCGCCGACGCCAAGTTTTAAAAACTGCGCAGGGGAAGTGCCGGCGTCCGCCAAACTATTTGCGCAGAATGCGGCTGCTGAGAGCAGACAAATTGCTGACATAACAACAAGTGATTTCTTATTCATATTCATATTCTATATTTATAGCTCCTTTTTATCAAGCAGAAAAAAGCGTCGCATTTAGCCCGGGTTTCTACTTTTTCCCTTTCTTTACCGCTGTTTTCGCGGCCTTTTTCGCGGAAATCTTTACTGGCCCATGCTTTCCGCCCTTGCCTTTAACAACGGCGTATCTGATAATTGTCTGATAATTCTTTGGGTCGCCCTTAAAGAACATCCCGGGTCCTTTTATATACTCTTCCTCGTGTTTTCCCGCAAGGATATATTTGTTATCTTTAACAAACTCCATCAGCCGGTTAACATCGAAGGTCTCATCGTCATAGGAGCCAAGGTGCAGTATCTCCGCGGCTTCCCCGGCTGCGCCGTAATCCCAGTACTTCAACTCTATCTTCAAACCGTCTTTCTGAGCCGGAAGCTCAAGCACCTCTTCCGGAACCTGCAGGGCAAATTCGGCAGACCATTTATCTTTGGGAGTATCCGTCCCTCCGGTCCATCTCGCCTTCGGGACAGCCATAACTGTTTTGTCTGTTTGCTTCAAGCTGTAATACATTTTATAAAGAGCGGCAATCCCCTCGCCGGCAATTTTTTCCGGTTCCCCCGTAAGCGTGACGGCTATGACCTTATGCTTCTCAAGCTTATTTATCTGAGGATCCTTCAAACCCTCGTATTTTGACAGATCCGGACCCTTCGGCCAGACAAAGAAAAGCACTGCGGCGCATACAACGATTAACCCGCCGGCAATCAAAAGAAACTTTTTCATATTTAGCCTCCGTTATCAGCGCGCCTTTACGCACGCCAGATATATTTTCTCAATGGCCTTCACGGTATCCGTCAGTTCAAATTTTTCCTCAACGGTCCTGCGGGCCGCAGCTCCGAGCATTTTCCTTTTTTCAGGGTTCTCAATGAGCCAAAGAAGCAGAGCGGCCAGCTTCTCCTGGTCTCCGTAATTAAAAAGCAGCCCGTTCCCGGCGTCACTTATTATTTCAGGAACACCGCCGGCATTAGTTCCGATAACCGGCTTCTCCATTGCCATACCTTGTATCAGAACCAGGCCAAAGGTCTCAAAAACAGAACACATTACCACCGCATCCGAAGAATCAACAACTTTCGGAAGATCAGACCTGAATCCGAGAAAACGTATCTTTTCCTCAAGACCGGCTTCTTTAACTACGGCAAGCAGCTCCTGGTAATACTTCTCTTCTTCAGCACCCTCAGGTCTTCCGGCAAAAACAAACATAGACTCCGGGTGGAGCCCCAGCACTTTTTTAGCGGCGGCTACAAGCACGTGCTGCCCCTTTCCGCTGTTTATTCGACCGGCCATGCAGACCAGGAAATCATTTTCTCCTATTCCGTTCTCTTTCCTGAAGCTTCC
This sequence comes from Candidatus Firestoneibacteriota bacterium, assembly GCA_903861835.1. GTDB lineage: Bacteria > Oederibacteriota > D2-FULL-39-29 > D2-FULL-39-29 > CAIOVX01 > CAIOVX01. The sequence goes on from CAIOVX010000093.1 coordinate 95,501, forward strand.
GCCGTACTTCCCCGGACGCCATTCTTCTTTCGCGTCTATGCCATTATAGACCGTTACCACTTTTGCCGGAGCTATCGGCATTGTGTCAAGCAGGTTCTTCCTCACAAGCTCGCAGACGCACATCATAAACCGGATGCGGCCGGCTACCCACGCGTGAAACAAATCTTTCTTAGGCGTCGTGGAGTACACATGTTTGGTGCAAACAATCGGCACGCCTCCGGCCAGCGCTGCGGCAACAATCAGGTTGCTCAAATCCCTGGTCCAGTGTGAATGAATAATCTCAAACCTTCCCTTTCTTAGCGCTTTTGCAGCCCTTAAAATCTCTAACGGGTTGAAATACCAGTTAAAACCTGTAGAAATAACATCAAGCCCGCGCCTCAAGGCTTCCGCTTCCACCGGAGAACCCTTCCGGCACATTATAGATACTTTATGGCCTTTTTCTTTGAGTTTTACCGAAACGGGAACGCAGAAAAGCTCTCGCCCTCCCGCAACATTACTGGAAATAACCTGAAGGATATTCATATTTTAAAATTATAGCATATTTTATGCGGAAAGTTGCCAGAGTTATTCGCGCGGATTGTGATAGATATTTTCAATAATGTCCCCGGCTTTTTTGACAGGGATTAACATATAATCCCTTAAAGTAAGGAGGCCTTCCAAGAAACCCGCCGCTATGGTCGATCTTACCTCTATCATAACCTCGTCCACCGGATCCTCTTTGTTTTCCTCCACCTTATTGAGAATAAAGAGCGGCAGCCCTCTTAGCATAGCGCCGGCAAGAAAGAGCAGCTGGAACGCTCCGATATCAAGAAAGAAGATTTTTAAGGAAAAACCACCCATCCAGTCTACGAGATAGCCGCCCACAACCGGACCGATGAAAGCGACGGAGCTGGTCAGGATGGTATTGAACGCTAGATAGGCGGCACGGTCCTGCTTTGGCGTGAGCCGAAACATTATATTAAACTGGGCAACGCCGATGCCCGGCCAGAAAGTCCCGGAAATCAGATACAACGGGATAAGCATCCAGTAGCTCCAGCCGACAAAAATAAAGAAGAACGGGATGAGTCCGATGAAGCGTCCGCAGATAAGCATTATCGGCTTGTAGCCGTGCTTGTCCATCATCTTGCCCCAAAACTTCGTGATTAATAGCCTGACCAGCACTTCAAGAACTATGAAAAGGGTTATATATTTGTACTCGAGTTTTACCACTCTGATAAGGAAGACTGTCTGATAAACCGCGGTTAAACCGATAACGAAAGCCCAGGTTGTGTTGAACATGGCTAGCCGCATAAAATTCCTGTTCTTCATTATCTCTAATAATTTCTTAGTGACATCAAAGACCGAAGCCCGTTCATCCGGCTTTATTGCTCTTGGAACTTCAGGAAGCCTCTTCTGGACGAAGTAGGCGATGACACCAAAAACCGCGGCCGCAAAAAACAAACTCGAAAACCCTATACTTTCATTTATGGGCTTCCATTTGTCGATATACCAGCCGGCCATCAGATAAATTATTATAGCGGAGATGTTGGAGACAGTGGTCCTGAGCCCGAAATAGTGCCCGCGCCGGTCCCAGGGAATTAGGTCTCCCATCCAGGACGTCCAGGTTATGACGGAATGCGTCGAAAACACGGACATAACAAGATAGCAGGCCGAAAAAACCAGAAGCGGTGCGGAAATAAGCTTGTAATGGAAGAGGACCGGAACGGCAGCAACAGCGAACCAGAGAAGCCGGCCCGGAAGAAGAGCCTTAAAATAGAGGTTTTTCCTGTTTTTCGCCCTGTCAATGAAATAGGAGAAAAAAGGCGCGGCTAAACTGGCAAAGAGTGGAATAGAAGTTATCCAGCCGATCTCCTTATTGGAAGCCCCGAGAAAGCAGAGATAACCCGTAAAAAAAATGCCTGCGGTAATACTCGCGAGGCCCTGAACAAACGCAACCTCCCACATAAAAGCGGAGAATACGCTCTTATTGAGAGGCTCCGTTGAGGAAATTGCAGGCGGAGCCGTTATTTCTTTTTTCGCTTCCATATCCTCTTCTTGATACCCGTGGGCACAACCTCTTCCACGGCATTGCTTATGAACGAAAATGGCACCAGCGCAAACGAAAGCGCGCTGTTTATAAATTCTGCAGCTTCGGTGCGGACCAGCAGGCCGACGCTGTTAATGTCCCCCTCCCCGGTCTCCTTGAACTGCCTGAGGAAAACGGAGGGGAAAAATCTCCCGAGCACGCCAAGCACAAAGAGCAGCTGGTAGTTGCCGAATTTAAAGAAGTAAAGGTCGAGTTTATAACTGCCTATCCCTGACAGTATGGCGCCTCCGGCGGCCGGGGCTATTGCAGCCGCGGCTGCTACCGCTATGGTATTGAATGCCATATAGGAAGCCCTCTTTTCCCTCGGCGCTATTTTGAGCATCAGATTATAGGAAGCAAGATTGAAGCCTGACCAGCACGCGCCGGCCACAAAATAAATTACCGCAAGCAGCCAGTTGGCGTAAGCCATGAACGCCCACAGAAAAGGTGTAATGCTCAAAATATTCCCGGTAATAAGCATCACCGGCTTGTTGCCGTGCCTGTCGGCGATCCTGCCCCAGAAAGTCATGGTGACCAGACCCATGACAATCGACACGATGGCGTAGATGTTTATGAGGGTATAGGACATTTTTAATTCTTTGATAAGGTACATGTTCTGGTAAGTGCCGATAAGGGTCATGCCAAAAGTCCAGGCCGCGTTAAACCACACAAGTTTCGTAAAATTCCTGTCTTTCGAAACTTCCAGCATCTTTTTAGGGATGGCTTCCATCGAGAACGGTTCTTTTGCCGGCGGCTGGATGGGCGCGGCGGGAAGCCGTCTTAGGTAGTAATAATCCAGAATGGCAAATACCGAACCAAAGAAGAAGAGTCCGGTGAACGCCAGGCTTTTATTGGAATAGCCGTCAAGGAAGAGCCCGCCGAGAACGCCAAAGACCATTCCCACGGCGCCGCCCATGACATTCCTGCGCGCGAAGTAGTGCCCTCTCTGTTTCTCAGGAATTATATCGCCAAGCCACGAGAACCAGGCCTGACCGACAAACACATTTACAAATGACATTGCCACGGTGACCACAAGGTATAAAAGCAGCGGTTTAGGAAGTATTTTGTAGTACATCAGTAGCGGCAGGGCGGCGAGGATAAACTGGCTGAGCCTGACAGGCAGGCTGCAAAGCAGAGTCAGTTTCTTTTTGTCGCGGTATCTGTCAACAAGGTAAGAGAATATAGGAGCTGAAATGCCTGCCAGTGAACCAATTGAAACGAGGAGTCCAAATTCAAACTCTGAAGCCCCAAGCAAAAGGAGGTAACCGGTCCCAATGGCTCCCGACATAAGCGGAACCCACATATTGGCCACGGCTACTTCAAGAAGAATGTTTTTGTAAACCTGCTTTGGCAGTGAACCTGTAACTTCAACCGGTTTACCGCCGCCGACACTTTCACTTTCAGGCATATGCTATTAGTCCTTAAAAGAGTAGGGTATGGATTATTAATTATAGTCCCCAAACGGTAAATTGTCGAGATTAAATGCGCCAGATAATGGAAAAGCCCGATATTATCGGGCTTTTTTATTTTGGTTGCGGGGGACCGATTCGAACGGTCGACCTTCGGGTTATGAGCCCGACGAGCTTCCAACTGCTCCACCCCGCGGAATGTGTTAGAGTATACAACTATTTGCCCTGCTTTGCAATCTTTTTCAAGAGCTCGCCCGGACGCTCTCAAATCACTTTAAAATCCTTCAGCATTTGCCTCACAAGTTCCAGAGGGAACCCCACTATATTTGTTTCCGACCCCGAGAGCCTTTTCACATAAGGATCATCTTCCTGTATGGCATAGGCTCCGGACTTATCGGCATTCTTCTTCGCCATTTTCCTTATAACCGCTTCGTCAAGTTTAGCCATCTTCACTCTTGAAACACTGGCCTTCACAGACTCCCTTCCTGTTTCCGTGTCAATAACCGCGACCGAGGTCCAGACACTCTGGACCGTCCCCGAAAGCTCGCGCAGCATTTTTCGGGCGGCCGCTTCCGTTCCTGGTTTTCCAAAAACCTTCCCTTCCATTATTACAATGGTATCCGCTCCAATGACCACGCCTTCCTTTACTTTAACAGCAGAAGCAAAAGCCTTGTCCAGAGCGAGTTTTTTTAAAACAGGAAGAGAAAACCGCTCACCAATAGATTCATCAATGTCGGCGGGTTTTACTTTGAACTTAATTCCCAGGCCCTTTAACAGCATTTTCCTTCGCGGAGATGCCGAAGCGAGTATGACCCTTCGTTTTTGTTTCATAGGGAGCATTTTAGCATAATTGTCCTCAAAAAGAAAAGGGCCCCGTTTTCACGGGGCCCTTTCGTTATCAACCAGTTACTTCTTCGCTTTCTTCTGCGTAAAAAGAGATACAACTACCAGCGTAATAAAGCTCAAAGGAACTGAGATTATCGCCGGGTTGTTCAGCGGTACCGGGGCTGTAACACCTACCAGGCCGTAAACATTATTATAAGTTTCCTGCGAGAGCAATATCAATCCGAGCGCTGACGTAAGCCCGACAAGAATCGATGACGCAACACCCTTGGCGGTAGTGCGCTTCCAGAAGAGTATCATAAGTATCGCGGGCAGGTTTGCTGAAGCAGCGATGGAGAAAGCCCATCCAACAAGATAAGACACGTTCATACCCTTGAAGATTATACCGAGTACCATCGCTATACCACCGACCACTATTGCGGCCATCTTGCCTGCAAAAACTTTCTGTTTATCGGTCATATTGCGCCCCATAAACCTGTCCATAATGTCGTGGGCGACAGCGCCACTCGCAGCAACTATAAGGCCGCTGACGGTGCCAAGCACTGTGGCAAACGCAAGCGCCGAGATGATCGCAAATATAGTTATTCCGAAGCTCTTTGCAAGAAGAGGCGCTGACATATTCTCGTTTGTTAGGTCAATGACACCGCTTACCATCGAACCTAGGCCCATGTAAAGAGTGAGCACATAGAAGAGTCCGATAGAGGCAATCGCCACTATGGTAGACTTTCTCGCGCACGCAGGACTCGGGACTGTATAATATCTGATAAGAATATGCGGCAACGCAGCAGTTCCCAAAAAGAGCGCAAGCATGAGAGAAATGAAGTCAAGTTTGTCGGTGGTTGTCGCACCCTTCTTGCTGTCTACCTTGAATTTAAGCCCTGGTTTAAGTATGTCTCTGCCAGGCGTCGGGTTCGGGTAGTAAATACTCATCTTTCCGTCTCCGGTAACCACAACCTGCTTGCTCCAGCGAATAACTGTGCCGCTCTTAATCTTTTCTATGAAAGAGCTGAAATTTAATGTACCGGTCTTGTTCGGAGATTTGCCGTCAAATTCACTCATACTGCCGACTTGAAAGAACTTCCCTTCCTCTTTCTTTGAACCGTTATATAGGATTTCCCCGTTCTTCTTGTTCTCAACAAAGAGCGTTTCCTCGAGAACTGATTTCTCCTCGTTGAATTTCAAAACAAGCGGACGCGCACCTTTCTCGACACGCACGAAGTGAAGTTTCTTACCCTTTGCCTCGGAGTCAATCTGACTCAGAAGCTTATAGGCCTTATCCTTGATTACCACCTTATCGCTTTTGTCCAGTGACGCTTCAATCGTAATAAATTCGTGGTAAGGAACGTCTCCTCCATGATCCGGCGAGGTACTTATTCCCCTCGAGAGAAGCAGGAAGACAAGCATAAGCGAGAAGATCACAAGCATGCCGCCCTTGAAGAACTGCACATAAGTGGTGGAAGTCATACCCGCCGTGGCAACAATGATAATAACTATAACTCCGACCATTACCACGCCCGCCCAGTGAGGTAGTCCGAGAAGCGGGGTTACAAGAGCGCCAGCGCCAACCATCTGGGGAATAAGGTAAAACAGGGATACCAGCAGAGTGGATATAGCGGCAACCAGTTGGATGCCCTTGGAGTTGTATTTCGCGTCTACAGCATCGGTGAAAGTAAATTTACCCAAGCGTTTCATAGGCTCGGCGACCAGGAAAAGCGCCACGACCCAACCAGCAAGATATCCTATTGAGTAAAGGAAACCGTCATAGCCGGAAACCGCCAGCATTCCGCAGATACCGAGGAAGGAAGCAGCCGACAGGTAGTCGCCCGCGAAGGCTATACCGTTGACAGACCAGTGAATGGTTCCGCCAGCGGCAAAGTAACTGGCCGCTGACTTGGTCTTCCTGGCAAAGTGGTACGATATGCCAAGAACTGTTGCTACAAACACCAGGAATAATACTATCGCAAGAGGGGAAGCAACGTAGTTCATTCGCCCTCCTCTTCGCCGCAGAGAAGTTCTTCTGCATGCGTGCCAACGTGGTTATAGGCGAAAGCGAGGAAGATGGCAAACACTATAAGCCCGAAACCATAGACGATTGCCACGTTAAAACTCCCCACGTCAATTCCCATGAAATTAGGAGCGAAAACGTTAATAAATATGAATCCCGCGTATACAGTCGTATACAGCAGAAACATCCACTTTCCGAGCAGTTCTTTCAGACTGGAAGCTTTGTCAGCCTTCCATTCCGTAGACGGACCGTGATGCATAATTTCCTCCTTTTAGAGCCTTTGCTAAGTAACTGGATTATTTTATTAGACCAAAAAATAGTTGTCCACTACTAAGCTTGGCTTTTTTACAATTAAAAAGCAGCATTTACTTGACGAATTATAAGGATTTTACCTCTACAAAATGCTACAATGCCTATCTTTCAAAGGTGGAGACAATGAAACGCGAA
>CAIOVX010000094.1 GCA_903861835.1 Candidatus Firestoneibacteriota bacterium
CTACGGAAATAACGGCAAGCGCGGGCGCTTTGAAGGCCGCGTTGAGGGTAAGACTATTTGCCGTATTCCTGAAGTCCATACTTAATCATACCAGATTCTAAAACATTTTGTCAAGGAAACAGAAGACCTTCAATTGATTTCCCCTGTCTCGTCTGGTAGTATAGCAATTGTATTGGTTTTTAAAGCCAGGCAGACGGAGGCAATATGGCAGGCAGCGGAAAAAGCATAATTTTGACCGCGGTGGGAATTAACCGCGTCGGAGTGCTTGGAGAGATCACCGGAAAGATTTCTGACCTTGGCGGAAATGTAATGGATATAAGCCAGAAGATGATGGGCAACAAATTCAACCTGTTAATGGAGATAGAGCTGACCGGGACAAAGTCAGGTTTCGCGGAGTTCAAAGAGGGCATGGAAAAACTTGGCGAGAAAAACAGCTATAAAGTCTCAATTGTTCACGAAAAAATATTCCGTTACATGCACCGCATCTAGAATTAAAGGACAGTTTATGCAGATAAGCAGGGAAGAAATTCTTGAAACCATCCGGATGGTCCAGCTGGAAAACCTGGATATAAGAACCGTAACGCTCGGCATCAGCCTTGCCGACTGCGCCGGAGGTTCAGCCCGGCAGATAGGCACCAGGATTCGGCGTAAAATGCTCAAATACGCAAGAAACCTTGTAAACACGGCTAAAACAGTGCAGGATAAATTCGGCATCCCCATCGTAAACAAGAGGATAGCGGTTTCCCCTCTTTCCAATGTCGCCGAGAATTGCAGTTCCACAGATTTTGTATACCTTGCGGGCGTGCTGGACGAAGTCGCGGCGGAAGTTGGCGTTGATTTTGTCGGCGGCTTTTCGGCGCTGGTCCATAAAGGCTACACAAAAGGCGATCTTGCCCTGATTAACGCGATACCTGAGGCCCTTGCGCGAACATCACGCGTTTGCTCTTCCATAAACGCCGCTTCCACAAAAAGCGGAATCAATATGAACGCGGTCTCCCTTCTCGGGCAGGTAATAAAGCAGGCCGCGGAAAAGACAAAGAAGCGCAATTCCATCGGCTGCTGCAAGCTCGTTGTCTTTGCCAACGCTCCGGATGACAATCCTTTTATGGCAGGAGCGTTCCACGGGTTCGGAGAACCGGAAGTTGTAATAAACACCGGGGTGAGCGGCCCGGGCGTGATACGGAGCGTCCTTGAAAAAATGCCGGAGGACGCCGATCTTGGGAAGGTCGCCGAAGAAATAAAGAAAACCGCCTTCAAAATAACAAGAATGGGCGAGCTTATAGGGCGTGAAGTCGCCGAGAAACTGGGAATTGAATTCGGTATAGTGGATGTTTCTCTCGCTCCCACTCCAAAACCCGGCGACAGCGTGGGAGAGATCCTGCAGCTTATGGGTATAGAAAAGACAGGGGCGCACGGAACCACCGCGGCGCTGGCTCTGCTCACTGACGCGGTAAAGAAAGGGGGCGCTTTCGCTTCTTCCTATATCGGAGGCTTGTCAGGTGCGTTTATTCCCGTTAGCGAGGACGCTGAAATGATCTCGGCGGTTAAGGCGGGCGCGTTATCGCTTGATAAACTTGAAGCCATGACAAGCGTATGCTCGGTAGGGCTTGATATGGTGGCAGTCCCCGGCTCCACAAGCGCTGAAACTATTTCGGCCATTATTGCGGATGAACTTGCGATAGGGGTTGTGAACAATAAAACGACCGGTGTGAGGATTATCCCGGTTACCGGCAAGAAAAAAGGAGACTGGGTCAATTGGGGCGGCTTGCTCGGCGGGAGTTATATCCTCGGCATCAACAAATTCAGTTCCGCCAAATTCATCCGGAGGAAAGGCAGGATTCCTGCCCCGATAAAAGGCCTGACAAACTAAAAGGAGATACATGAGGAAACTGCTTGCTTGCGCCGCGATAATAATGATATGGGCTTCTGCCCATACCCTGGAGTTGAACATGTTCGAAGATGCTCCGGGAGTCCACTGGTATTCGGTTGAAGCAAAGCTGAATACGGTCTTCAGGCAGGTGACCTATGACTGCGTCACTCCCGAGACAGCTATGAAACTCACATTTCTTGAGGCCAATGAACCCGAC
>CAIOVX010000095.1 GCA_903861835.1 Candidatus Firestoneibacteriota bacterium
ATAATCCGTACTCCAGAGCGAGTGATATACGGCCAGTTTTTTCGGATAGTAGCGTTTATTCACATGACCAAAGACATCAGGGTTATAGTCGTACTTTGGGTCGGTGCCCACATAATAATTACAGGATATTTTTGTCTGGTCATAATTCGGTGTTTCATATTGAGGCGCCAGCGTGTAGTCCGTATAGACAACTCCTTTTGATATCACCGCTACCGGCTGATAGGCGTCATCCTCATATTTTGTCGGGAAAACGTGCAGTTTCCTGGTATCCCAGAACTGATCGTTGTCAAGATAGCTCTGGTTGATGGCCCCGAGATACACGTCATCCTCGCAGAAAATAGTCACCGGAACTTTCGGAACGCCGTAAAGCGCTACCGGCACCTGGCAGTAAATAATACCGTACTTCTGCTTTTCTATCGGGTCGTTCAGGTCTCCTATAACCTGAGGCCTCGGGCAGTTATCCTCGTTGACATTTGACAGGTCATATTTTATAACCTTCTGCGTATCGTGCAGCCAAACGCTGAGGTTAGTCGGAAAATCGTGGCTCCAGAGCGCTTCGACTCTTACGTAGCCGAGGGTTGCATTAGCTACGTATGGCCAGGCCGTGCCGCCGCTTACCGTGGATCCGCTATGAACATCCCACTTGCCGGGTTTCGCGCCGCGTTGAGAACCTCCTACCATCTTTGCAAAAACAATATCTCCTGTGCTGAAATCGCAACCTGCGACCGCGCTGAACTGATTGAATATTGCAGCCCCATTCGTATCCACGGAGGTCAAACTGACATTGGGATCGCTTTCTCCCGTGACGGTAATATTCGCGCCTCCCAACGGGGTCACAGGCACGACTCTCCATTCATCAGTAAACTGCGCGGCTAAGTAAAGCGGATCACTCGAGTAGCCTTTAACTCCGTTAAATCCTCCAAATACAAATCTAACCCTCACAAGGTTCTTCTTATTATAATCCTGCCAGGGATCTGTAGGACTAACGGCGTAATCGGGTATACTGGGAGTATTTGGATAGGTGCCGTCATTCGGCGGATTATTACTAAAGCTGAAAGACATTGGTTTGGTAAGATTATAAACAGAAGCCAGGCCCGTGCTATCAAGCGGCATATTGGCGGCAACATCCCCTCTCAGCGTGAAAACCTGGTCTGTAGCACTGTCTACAACCCTGTCTACCGCGTAGCCATTCGGGGCTCCCGGGTTTGAGGATTTCAAATTCAAGACCGCCCAGGTATATCTTCTTCCCCTCCACTTCTGGCCGGTGTCTGCCGGTTTTGTGTCAAATCTCCACCAGCCCCAAACCACGGGATAGGTTATTTTGAGTTTTTTCGAAGGATAATCAATATTAATGCAGGTCGGAGGCAGGTTAGTCGGATCAACCGGATCTCCGGGGTGATTAACAAGGTCCGTCTTATCAGTCCCTTGATACAAGGAATTCTGCCCGTATCCTATCGGAAGATTGGGAATATTCGGCCAGCTGTCATACCTCAGCATCGCTACATTAATATAGGCAAGATCCCTGTCCGAAGGAATATCGTAACTGAAACCGTCCGCTTGAAAGAGAACGGGGCCGAGATTCAAGGCAGGGCCCCACCAGTGAAGAGTTTGCAATCCCTTATTCGGCAGGGCATCGGTTTGGCCCGGGACAACTTTTATCTCGTAGTTGGTAATATTGGTGACCTTGCCGAGCGGGTGCTGCCAATTCATAGTCCAATCCGCGGTAATAAGGTGCGCGAAATATTTATAAGTTATGTTTGCCATTGTCGGAACATTGATAAATTTCCCGCCATTGCTGCTGTCTGTCAGCAGGTTATAACTGTAAGTACTGCCGTCATCGGCGGTTTTGGTTACCGTGCAGGGGTACTTCTTCGCGTCATAGGGCCCGTCAGACCAGAACGAGTGCCCTTTTGCCTCAAAAAATACACGCGAGAAGTGCGGCCAGGCCTCCGGGGTTTTTGAATAGACAGCGTAGTTGTAATAGACGTCAAAAGGATCCGGGGTATCGCCTTCGGCAAATAGAACATGACTATCTGATCCCACCCAAGAGGAGGTCGGGTCGCCATCTTTAATATTGATTCTCTGAGAACAATCTATCACAGGACCGAAAATAGAACTTTCCTTGAAAAAGGAAGAAGCACCGTACATCTTGCCTATTAAGGCATTGCCGTTAACATGCAAAGGGCCGTTAATGTTAGTGCGGTAAAAACTCTTGGTGCCATTCCCTAAATCCATAAATTGAGCAAAATCTGTGGTTGCGTTCATTTCTAACCTTGCCGTCTCAGCGAACCTCGCCGTCATAGAATCCGTCACCGTTGAAGTGCTCACGGGATACTCGCCAACGCTCGCGATTAGAGAGTAATGAAAACCCCGGCCGATCAGCGCCATACTGCCGATACTGTACTGCCCGCCGCCGAAAGCTACATCTTTGCTCACACGGTACTGGTAAAGGTTATAATAACCGCGGAGATCGTGAATCTGCTGCGAAATCCCGGCTCTCGCAATCCAGGAGGCCTTTATCCTTTCCGCCTCCCTCACCACGCTCTTTATGTTCACTGTGGTGAGCTGCAGAAAGACCCCGGCAAGAAACATAATCATTACCATAAAGACCATCGCCAGCACAAGAACTGAGCCACGGTTCTTCTTCATTCCTTTAGCCGCTGTCCTTTTCATTTTAGCACCAGCCTCCCGGTGACCTTCTCGCCGGCGGTATTTGTGATCATATAAAAATAGATACCCCTTACTACGGCTGAACCACCGTCATTTTTCATATCCCACTCAATAAGACCCGTGTCATCCTTTATGGTCCTGGCAAGCTCTCCCGACACGGTATAGATTCGCAAGGTCACGCCTGTCGTAAGGTTCATAAACTTCACAGTCTGTCCAAAAGCAGTCTGCGGGTCTGCCGGGTTGGGGAAAACTGCCACGGATTTTAGATCCGACGAGGCAGTTACAAACCTTCCCAGCCGGTACGTAGAAAAATGCGTAACATCCGCATAAATTATTTTGTTAACTGTGTCGACAACAGCCGTATCAACAATTACCCACCGACCGGTGTCCAATACCAACAACTTGAGGTTGTTTTCCAGCGTGCTGTCGTTGAGCCCCGCGGAAGAATAATCAATTTGCACCCTGACCGTTTTGCCGGGCTGTATCGTGAGCCCAAGCATAATATTGAAATCTATCGTGAACGGGTCCAGATAAGAAGGAAATCTCAGATTGGTATAGACGGCGGAGTTAGCGCCCGCGACCAAAGAGTCAGCCGGCGCGGCTCCTAAGATTAAGGTGTCCTGGCTAAAACATCCGGAAGGAACCAACAGTCTAAACTTGCTGCCTATTATTGTCTGCGTGGTAGGCGAGGTGCTGTCAAGCATCACATATATGGCAGAACTGGTCGCGTCAGTAAAAACAGTAGAGCTGACTACCATTGAGTATTGGGCGAGAGCCTGCCCGGACGGCAGAATTACAACCATACTTGTATCAGCAGTCACATTGTATGAGAGTGAAGCGCCCGTGTTGAGCTTGACTCCGGTAACAACCGGGCTGCTGGTGCCTCCGTAAAAACCTCCGCCGCTGACTGTCATCGTAAGCGCGCTTGTCGCCCTGCCGTGGTTAGGGGTTATTGTCCCCAGTATTAACGGCGAGGTTACAATGCTTACCGGAGAGGAAGTGACTGCCGCTGAGGGATTTCCGGTTGTGAGTATGAGGTTATAGGTTCCGGTGTAAGGCATAACCGGCACGGAAAAAGAGATTGAGGAGTCGGAAATAACAGAATACGAAAGTACACTCGTCTGCGGCGATGTATCAATAACCAAAGTCCTGATATCCCCGCTCCTAGTACCGCCGTAAAAACCGCTCCCCAAAATAGTAATTACGCTCGTACCGTTATTGTAAACCTGCGACGGAGAAAAAGACGCAATATACGGAGCGGCCGTGCTGATTAAGAAATTCGGGCTTGTCAGGTTCGTGCCGAGACCGGTAGTTACCCTTACATTGTAAGTACCGGCCTTTGTGTTACCGGAAAAAACCACACCGTAAATATCAAGGTTTGATTCTACCGTGTAGGAGACAGCGCTGGTCTCCAAAGGATCATCAAGCTTTACAGAAGTTACCGTAGAAGAAGGGGTGCCGCCGAAAAACCCGGAACCGGAAATATTATTTATGACAATGGTTGCTCCTGGCGTGGAACTGTTGGAATAGGAGCCCGAGGGTGATGGACCAGGACCCGGGGTTACCAAAGAGATGTTCACGCCGTAAACGCTGTTATAAAGTCCTGCCGAAGTTGCGTTTGAACCGCCGCCATTTACGGCAATCATATTGTAATAATTATTGGTGCCCAAGCCGCCGTCGTATAGCGCGGGCAGTACCGCCGTAAGCGTAGTGTCAGAATTAACGGTCAGTGAAGAGGCCGTATAAACCGTCGTGGTTACGGGAGTGGACCTTAAAAGGAAACTGCGGACATCAGGAGCGTCCGCCCCTCCGTAAAAACCGGCGCCGGTCACGGAAATAGTCGCGTACCCGGTATTGCCTCTCGTTGCCGGGGAGCAGGTCAAGACCGTCGGAACCGCGGTCGTCACGGAAAATTTCTGGGCGCTTGTTGTGTTTGAGTCGGAGTTCGTGTAGACCTTGACATTGTAGGAACCGGTACGAATACCCGCGGGAACCACAGCGGGTCCAATCATCGTGTCAGAGAATGAGGCGCCGGAAAGATTGAAGGATGTATTGTAGGCGTCGTCAAGCTTTACAAGCGTGAGAGGAACTTTGCTTCCCGTTCCTCTGAAGAAATTCGAGCCTGTCACCGTAACGGTAGTAAGCCCTGTGTTGTTCCCTGTTGCCGGAGTTATCCCGGTGACGGTCACGCCGCTGCCGGGAATACCGTATTGCGCCGCGCTGGCGTCGTTCCAGATCTGGTCGCTGCCGGAAATACCCAGCTGGACCCTTAATCCGTAAGTACCGGGAAGCATGCCGGCGGGCAGCACTGCTCCGTCTATCTCGGTATCGCTCGCGACAGAAAAACCGGTAAGCGGGGTCCAGATACCGTTAATAAGATAACAAGACTGCACCCCCCCGTAAAGCGAGAAACCTGTCCCGTAAAGCGTAAGCGTGGCCGCCGAAAGGCTTGTACCCGCGGACGGGGTGACTCCCGTAACCGCAGGTCCGGCAAGCACCGTTATCTTCTTTGTGCTGGTTGAATTGCTTCCTGTGGTATTTGCCACACGAACGTCATAAGTGCCTGCCGGTAAACCCGCCGGAAGCAGAGCGCCTGTGATAACAGAATCGGAAATAACAGAATATGGGCTCGCCGGATAACTGGAGGCGCCTCCGTTAAGATTTACCGAAGCCACATCAGAAGTGGAAGCCATTCCTCCGAAGAACATGTTTCCGGTTATGGAAAGCGTCACTGTGCCGTTTGTCGCTATCCTTGAAGGATAAACATTCGTAACGGCCGGCATCTGGCTGGTGACCTGAAACGAGGAGTTCGCCGAGGTGTCTGCGGTTACGCCTCCGGCAGTTACGCTAACCTGATACGCCCCTGCCTTGAGCCCTGAAGGCACCCTCAATTGGATTGAAGTCGCGGCGTTAACCGTATAATTTCCTGCCATGCTGTAAGTCAAAGGCCCCTGCATTGAGATTGAGGAAACAGCCGAAACCGCTCCGCCGCCGAAAAAGCCCGCGCCTTTTATGGTAGTGGTTGTTATGGAAGTATTAAGGCCTGAAACAGTGGTAAGCGAAGTCACCAGCGGTTTCAGAAATATTTTATCAAGATAAATTGACATCAGCGAGGACGGAGGATTCCCCGGGCTGCCGCTGTTATAATTCGCTTCCGACCACATAACAGGTAACACCGTATTTACCCTTGACGGAAGCGAGAACGAGGCCGGATTGTTCCTGTACATATAGATGCTGTCAAGCTGGCAGCCTCCGGTCGCGCCATAATTATAATTGCCTGACTCGAAATAAGTACCGGTATAGAAACCCAGTGTGCCGTTTGCAGTTCCATTCCCGATGGTCAGGCTTGAAATAGTGGTCGGACCAGAACCAAGCGTGTATTCAGGGCCGCTTGACTGGAGTACGAGCCTGCAAGCTGGGTTTGTAATGGAAGCTGCCGCTGTTGTGCCGAAACAGGTTACCCCTGTTGTTCCAATCTGCGCGTTTATTTGATTCATCGCTGACAGACAGTCAGTCGCGGCTGAAGTAAAAGTCACGGTTGCAGGAGATTTTGATTCGCTGTTTATAATAAGGGTCTTGCCGTTCAGCGAGTAGGGGCTGGCAAAACCGGCGCCGGCATCGGCTATAGACGTCGCTCTCCACCCCACCTGCAGCATTATCCAGTAATTAGAAACACTGTTAACGGTGTTCGGCACCCAGTCGGCATGAGAATTGCCGATGCCCCATAAAGATAGACCGCCTATATACCACCCGGCCCATAAGCTGGAATTAAATAGCGCCGCAGCCGCTCCGGTGTCCGGAAGCGTGGGCATGAACCTCTGCCAGTTACCCGATGAAGAAGACCAGTAGAAATATTTTAGGAGCGCGATGTTATATGACGGGTTTATGTTATATGAAAGCGGGAAGGCATTGGAATAGTCTCCTGAGGTGCCGCCTGCTCCCGTAGGGAATATCGCGCTGAAGGGAGTGGACTTCCCCAGGAAGATCCTGTCTCCCTTGTTTGTAAGAGCGCAGCCGTTTGTATTCATGATGTCGCTGATTGAGGCAGTTGAAGCCTGCACGGTCATATCGGTGTAATTATTGTTCATGCTTGAGTAACAGAACACGCGATCGAATGCCACTGGTACCGGAGAATTTCTGAAAACCGTCTCGGAAGCATCCCAGGTCTGCGTGGCCGCAGTCCACTTTTTGTAGACTATGCTGTAATCGCCGTTCAAGGAGTTCATGTGTCCCCAGAAAGCCCAGAGATTCGCGCCGTCTGTAGTCAAATTGGGCCAGGAAACTATATCGCCTGTTGTCGAGAGCTGGGTCCAGTTGCCGTCCCAGAAACCGGTGGCGCTCCTCTTCGCGTAGACAACATTGCCTTTGTACTTGCCGATAAAATGAAGCGCGCTGTCATCAGTGCAGACCGTCCTGCCGGAATAAAGTATGTGGTTATAGGCAACGTTATAATTCTGCGTGTCTCCGGAAGCCAGGGCGAAATTTTCCCCTGAGACATAAGTCCCGTTGGACCTGAATTTTGAAACATAGACAGGGCTGTAGCCGTAATTTGTCGTCGTGGTCGTGAATATGGAGTCATACCCTGCCGACAAAGTCGGAACAGAAGAACCTCCTGACTGCGGAATCGGAAGCAGCGACGAGAAACTATTGCCCGCGTCCGCGGAATATAGATAGTTGTCGTTGGGTTGTCCCGTGTTCGCGTTGGCAAGGTAAAGGTAATCATTATACGGAGTAACGGCGCTTAAGGGAGAGGCAAATGCTGCGATAGTTATGGGGGTACCTGATGCGGCAATCGCTCCGGTGGAAGCATTGTAAGTGTATTTTTTAAAGATTGTAGATGTCCCGCCGGGTGAGTTGTAGGAAAAAAATAAATTATTGGAAGAATCTCTGGCAAGGCTTATGCCGCCTGCTGTCAGCGGAGTGGAAGCGGTAAAAGAATTGCCGTTATCGTAAGAGACATAAAACGCGTTGCCGGCAACAGCCACAAGCGTGCCGTCGCTTAATTCAACAATACGCCTTTGAGTTGTAGGATAGTAATCTCCGGTATGCCAAACAGTCGGGAAACCGCCTCTGGAATTGCTTGTCGTCGTTACAAGCGTTGTTGAGGGAAAAAGGACAAAAGGGGACAGCAGCAAACTAATAAATAGTAAGATCCTATTAAGGATTTTCACGGGCGCCATTTGTTAAATTATACAATAAAAATAAAGGTTATGTCAACAAAACATTCCCAGGAAAGTATGACAAGGAAAGGACTCTAGCGGTTTTACGGCTGAATTTTTACCTAAAAGCAAGGCGTCTTTTTTTCAGTTAAGCGGCCTGTAAATCCTCTGTATTGACTTCGCAAGTCCGGTAGTTTCGTCGGCTTCAATAAGACAACCGGCAAGAGCAGCGCCGTCTTCAGCGACCTCGAATTTTGTCTTTACCGAGGTCAGAAACCGTTCCAGCGCCATCTCTTTTTTTATCCCGATAACGGATTCATAAGGGCCGGTCATTCCGGCGTCGGTTATATAGGCGGTACCGCCCGAAAGGACCCTCTCATCCGCGGTTTGAACATGTGTGTGGGTGCCAAGCAGGGCAGTTATGGAGCCGTCAAGATAATGCGCGAGGGCGTTCTTCTCGGAGGTGGCTTCAGCGTGGAAATCAACAATGATTATTTTAGCGTCTTTCTTGAGTTTTGCAACCTCGGCCTTTCCTATCCGAAAAGGACAGTCAATGGGAGTCATGAAAGTTCTGCCTTCAAGGTTCAAGACCCCAATATTTACTCCATTTTTCGTCCTAGAAACCCTTGAACCCCTTCCCTTTACGCCTTCAGGATAATTGGCGGGACGCAACAGCCGTTCCTCAGAGTCTATTATGTTCATAACTTCTTTCTTGTCCCAAATGTGGTTTCCTGAAGTCGCGGCGTCCAGACCGTAAAAGAAGAGCTCGTCAAGCACCGAAGGGGTAACTCCAAATCCCGATGCCGCGTTCTCCACATTGCCTATGGTAAAATCCACGGCAAGCTCGTCTTTAAGGCCGGGAAGGAGCTGCTTTACGCACTCCCTCCCCGGTTTCCCGTTTATATCCCCAATAAATAGTATTCTCATATCTTTACGTTAAGAACGTTACGAACGTTAAAAACGTTATAAACCGTTCTATTTCGCATACTCCGTCGCCCTCATCTCCCTTATCACGGTAACCTTCACCTGACCGGGATATTCCACTTCTTCCTCTATTCTCTTGGCGATGTCCTTTGCTATCTGATTGGCGTCGGCGTCGCTGATCTGCTCGTGCTCCACCATCACTCTGACTTCCCTGCCGGCCTGTATCGCGAAGGACTGTTTCACGCCGCTGAAAGATTCGGCGATGGCTTCAAGTTTTTCAAGCCTCTTAATGTAAGTCTCAAGGCTTTCCCTTCTCGCTCCGGGACGCGCCCCTGAAATAGAGTCAGCAGACTGAACAAGAACAGCTTCCATTGTCCTCTGCGGGTCATCGCCGTGGTGATCGCGTATAGCGGATATTATTCTTTCGCTCTCCCTGTACTTGCGCGCGACATCAGCGCCGAGTTCCGGGTGCGTTCCTTCCACTTCCTGATCCATTGCTTTGCCTATGTCATGCAAAAGCCCCGCGCGTTTGAAAGGCACGGGATCAAGACCCAGTTCGCCCGCCATAAGCCCGGCAAGATGCGCGGTTTCAATGGAATGCTGCAGCACGTTTTGTCCGTAGCTGGTTCTGTATTTGAGGCGGCCAAGCAGCCGGATAAGTTCCGGATGAAGCCCGGAGACTCCCATATCAATTACTACGCGCTCGCCTGTCTCTTTTATCTTCTCTTCAACTTCCTGCCTTGCCTTGTTGACCACTTCTTCAATCCTGGTCGGATGAATCCTGCCGTCGGCTATGAGGCGTTCAAGCGCGACCCTGGCGATTTCCCTTCTGACCTGGTCAAAACCGGAAAGAACAACTGCTTCCGGCGTGTCGTCTACTATAACGTCTATTCCTGTCGCCGCTTCAAGAGCGCGGATGTTCCTGCCTTCGCGGCCGATTACGCGGCCTTTCATCTCTTCCGTGGGCAGAGATACAACTGAGACGGTAAACTCCGCCGTGTGCTCAATCGCGCAGCGGGAGATTGACAATGAAATTATTTTCTTTGCTGTCTTATCCGCCTCTGCCTTAGCCTCGTCCTCTATCTTTTTAACAAGACCTGCGGCCTCGTGGCGGGCTTCTTTCTCTATCATCTCCATAAGAAGCTGCTTGGCCGATTCCTGCGTAAGGCCGGAAATGCGCTCCAACTTCGCTTTCTCCTCGGTGATCATTAAGTTTAGCTTGTCGTCTTTTTCTTTAAGCACTTTGTCCTTGCCGGACAACTCGGTCTCTCTCTGCTTCAAATCTTTTTCTTTGCCGTCCAGGGTCTCGTTCCTCTTGTCAAGGTGCTCTTCCTTCTGGGCCAGCCTTTTTTCAAGTCCGGTTATTTCCTGTTTGCGTTCTCTGCTTTCGTCCTCAAATTGTTTCTTGGCTTTGTAAAGCTCGTCTTTCGCCTCAAGTATTACCTCTTTCTTCTTCTGCTCTACCTGTCTTTCGGCATCGGCAAGCATTTTTTTCGCCATCTCTTCCGCAGACTGGAGTTTGTCCCTCGATTGTTTTTGATGAAACCACCAGCCGAAGTAAGTACCCCCGAGTCCGATAATGAGGATAGCGGCCGCAAAAAGAATTGTGTAAGTGTTGCTCATGCGCCCCTCCTTTGGGAAACACACAATAGATTAGTAGAAAAAGGGATGCGGGCAGGTACAGGAATGGTTTCCGGGAAAACGCGGAGAAACTTCAGCCCCGGAGCATAAATACCGGACTTTTCATTTTAAAAATTATTGTGCTGCTTTTATTTTTGTAGCCGCCAAAATTATGCGGTGAATCCAAATAATTTTTAAACGGGAAAGCCGTTTCATTCTGTACGAACGTCATCATCCTCTTCCAACTTCCTTAAGTATCTATAAGGACATTAATTATGTTAATTATATGAAATATAGGCCTCTTTGTCAAGAACGGCGGAGGACTCCCGTTTCGGTTACCAGAATATCCACTTTCCTATCGTTGATTTTTACAGGAATGCCTTCTGTAAGCTGCATTTTATAGCAGAGCGCGGCTTTTACGGCTCTTACCCCGGCCTCGGAGAAGAGCCCGTCATAAAAACCACCGCCGTAGCCAATCCTGTTAAACGCGCTGTCAAAAGCAATTCCCGGAGCCACTATCAGGTCAAGCATATTCTTCTCAGCCGGCCTTATACACTCTTTCTTTGGCTCAAGTATACCGAAGGTTGAAGGGGCAAGCTCCAAATCAGGATCTATTACTTCTGAGATGTGCAGGCAGTTCTTCTCAAGGTCCGTAATCGGGACAAAAACCCTCTTCCCTGCATTCAGCGAGGCCTTAATCATTTCATGCGTGTTCACTTCGCTGCCGAATGAGACATAGTAAAGAATGTTCTTTGCGGTTTTGTATTCGGGAAGTTTGAAGAGCTCTTCCGCTATTCTTTTGCTCTTCTCAAGAATTTCCGGCGCGGAAAGGGCGCTCCTCGCTTCCCTGAATTTCTTCCGTATGTTTTGCTTGGGGGATTCGCTCATTTCTCTCCGTTAATGAATAGGGCCGGAAATCCCGGCCCTATGCTGCAACTACTAATTACTGACTGCTCATTGCTAATTAAAGGCTCAAGTATTAAGAGGTCCATGCCTCATCCAGCGTCCAACCATCCAACCTTCCAACCTTCTGCCCTTAATGCTGCACCGGGATAATAATGCCCCTCATGATAATTCTCTGGGCGAAGATAAAGATAAGAAGCGTGGGAATAGAAGCTACAACGTACGCGGCCATTCTCACATGCGGCGGAGCCCATTCCCACATTTGATACAGCCATACCATTATAGTCCACATATTGGGGTCCTGACAGACAAGCATCGCGAACATAAAGGCGCCGTAGGCTCCGACGAACGCGCCGATGGTCAGGTAAGCGAGCACCGGTTGAGCCAGCGGGAGCGTTATATTAAAGAAAATATTTAACTCGCTGGCGCCGTCCATCTCGGCAGCCTCGTAGAATTCTTTCGGAAGGCTGTCAAAGAAGCCCTTCAATATGAAGATGGAGAAACCGTTTGCCAGGCCGGGCAATATCAGCGCCCAATAGGTATTTAGCAAATGAAGGTTCTTAAGCAGCAGGAAGTTCGGAATCATGCCGACTTCAGCGGGGAAAGCCATCGTAGCCAGCAGGAAAAGCAGAACTTTGTTCCCGTAAGAGAGCTTGAACCTTGAAAGCGCGTAAGCGCACATCGGGTTTATGGTAAGCGTGACCAATATTACCGCAAGCACATAAATTACCGTGTTCAGCACCGCTTTGCCGTGAAGCACGACATAGCCGAAAACTTCATTGTAATTTCTCTGAATAAAATACCAGCGAAGCTGAGCCTTTTTCGCTTTGAATTCAAAGGTATCAAAAACCTGGTAAGGAACGCGCGCGGAGTCAAGTGAGACTATCTTGGTCCCGTATGTCTCATTGACTTTTGCCGTGCTGGCATACTTATTCTTCAACCAGGCGCGATACAGGTTCTCGGTGCTGTTAAGAGTTATGTATTCAGCCGGCAGCTTCTTCGCCACAAACTCACCCAGGCATTGAAAATACTGCCTCTGGCTGCTGTTTAAGATATCTCCGGACGCCTTAAAGGAATCAAAAGAGGTAATCTTTTCAGCCCACACTTCCGACATTATTGTGACAGTCTTGTATTTTTCCCTCAAGAATTCGCTGAAAAGCGGATCAGCCTTCTTGCTGACAATCATATACCTTATCGGATATTTCAGTTTGGCGAACTCTTTCCATTCTTCCTTAAGCGCTCCGGCGTCATTCAGAGTCGGCGCAAGCACTATCTGGTTGAACTGCGTGAAGTTTGTCTTATTCTTCAGGTTGAGGTCAGCTAGATTTTCCTCATCGGTGCTCTTCTTATTATATTTCACGCGCAGAAAGGTCTGCCACGGCCCGTCGCAGTTTACAAAGAAATACTCGTCAGGGCTTAATCCCTTCTTAAATTCCGTAAAATCCTTCTGTATGGGTGAATTTTCAAGCGTGTAGACCCGGTCCCAAAGACGCTCAACCGGAGACCTGACAGAAGATATGTCAAGATATTCGGAAGTGTACGCTTTATTCACCTCCGCAATAGTCCCGTATCTCTTCTGAACCCAGACCCTAAACTTATTCTCTACAGGACCGGTCATGCTTCCGGTACCCTTAAACCCGCCAATCTTGTAATTCAGAGGAAGAGCCGAAACAAAAGTTTCCCAGTCCTCATACATTTTCTTCCCGTTAAGACCGGTCAAATCAGCTTTCGGCACCTCTTTGAACTCGATAGGCAATATTTTGTCATTCTTTGCCGCCATCGCCTTGTTGGTAGTCGAAACATCAACCCTCTCGCCGAATCTTTCATTTACAAACGGAAGGTTGGCGCTCGGCGTGGCATATTTCAAAGCCAGGAATTTCCTAAATAGCATGTCATCGTCATGAGTGTATCTCGGAATCAGGTTAAACTCTTTAAAATCTACATCATCCGTAATTGAATTACTCAACATTATGGCAAACGGATACACCATTGTGATACCGCCGAGTATCAATATCGCGTACATTACCGCGAAGATAGCTATGACCCTGGGGCTTTTTCTTCCGACTATGTCTATTAAAGGCATTTTTACCCCCTATTCTTTGTTCGCGGACGTCTGGAATCTTACGTCCTTGAGCATATTGAGCTGGAAGATGGTGAAACCGACAAGAATGCTGCCTAGTATCCACGCTATCGCCGTGGCATAACCGAATTTCAGATAGACGAAGGCATTATAGAAGACCTCAAGCCCGACCACGTGCGTGGCGTAGGCAGGTCCTCCTCCGGTCATCAGCAGGATCCTCTCCGTAGCATAGAAGGAACCTATGAAGGCGCCCACAAAATTCATAGTGACAATAACGCGAAGCGTCGGGAAGGTAACATTCCAGAGCTTCTTCCAGATGCCGGCGCCGTCTATAGCAGCGGATTCATAGAGTTCGTCAGGCACATTCTTAAGGGCGGCAAGGTAAAAGATACTGCCGCTCCCCACACCCGCCCAGATTCCGGGGATAATAACACAGAGCATAGCCAGGTTCGGATCTCTCAGCCACATCTGCCTCTTAATGCCTACAAAATGAATTATAGTGTTCAACAAGCCTGCCTGCGAAGGATCATAGAAGAGTTTCCAGAGCAGCAGCACGACTATTCCACTGGTGATGGTCGGAAGATAGAATATGATCCTAAAAAGCAGAGAACCTCTCGGTATCTCGTTCAAAAGAAGCGCAAGGAATATCGGAGCAAGAAAGCCGAGCGACATAGAGAGCACAACATATAGAAGCGTGTTCCCCATAGCTTTCCAGAAGAGCCCGTCCCAGAGAACTCGCGCAAAATTCTCTAACCCTACGAACGAACCGACGAAAGATTCAAAAAAGGGCCTGCTGTCCATTACCTTATAATCCTGGAAGGCCATTAGCAGTCCTCTAAAGACCGGCAGATAGCCCCAGAGCGTCACGGTTATTACCGCCACACCCATAAAGAGCCATGCATAAATGTGAATGCGTAAAGGAACCTTCCCGACCTTGGCTTCTGTTTTTTTCTGACCGACTATTCCTGAAAGAGTTGAAATCACTTTCACGGCTATAAAAACCAGCGAGGCACCTACCAGGCAAAGGGCAATCAGTATGATGAGCTTTCTCTTATGCATCTCTTTCTCGGCAATTATACCGAGAAGTTTTTCATTAGTGCTTGCGACCGCCTTGTCCAATTCGGCCTTATAATCAAGATGGTCATTCGCAGGAAGCATGATCTTGTCCATCAAAGGCGCGAGTTCAAAATAGATTCTGTCGCAGTTCTTTCCGAAAGGCTCCGGATGGGCGTATTCAAAGGCTTTATCGTTTGCCGCGACCCACTCAGGGTTAATCTCGTCAAGTATGGCTGTATAGCCGAACTTTTTGAGCCAGGTCGGGTGGACGAACTTTCCGAGGCCCTCTTCAACATAAATCTGGGTATAGATTCTGTAAGGCTCGTCGCTCGCCATATACTTAATGTATTTAACAGCGGCTTTTATTGTAGCTTCCGCTTCGTCGGGCGGAAGAGTCTGCCGTATCTGGGCATTCACGCCCATCATAGTCTGGTTGTATTCACCGCCTCCGACGCCATTCGGGCCTACCGGCAGCGGAGCAATTCCGTTAATATCAGGATTGGTTGTTGCAGGCATTGCCTGCAGTGAATCCAGGTAGTCAAAGCTCATACCAACTTTGTTCTGAGTCCATTTGGTGTAGTCATCAACACAAACAACTCCCTTCGCTTTCTTGCCGCTCGGGGTCGTGTATTCCTCGTGGAAAAGTCTGCCGTAGAACTTCAGCGCTTCAACGCCGTGCTCGTCATTGTAGCAGGCTACCCAGTTGCCCTTTTCATCCTGCTTTACAACCTCGCCTCCGGCCTGATAAATAAAGTTAAAATATTTCCAGGCGGCTTCGTCGCTTCTGCCGGTCAGCCAACCGTAGGTTCCTTCATCCGGATCGCTCATCTTCTTGGCGTAATCAAGAAACTCTTCCCAGTTCTTGGGCGGTTTATTTGGATCAAGACCTGCCCTCTTAAAAGCCACTTTGTTGTACCAGAGCGCCATAATCATCGGTGTTCCGTAAGGGACAGCGTAGATATGTTCGTTGCTGTCAGGCGGGCCTTTTTGAATAATAGTTTTTCTAGTCTTCGGGCTTATCGCGTTTTTTGTCGCCTGATCAAGATAACTCTCAAGCGGCAGGAAGAAACCCTCCTGTATGAAAGTGGTGGATTTTCTAAAGTTGACATACATCACATCAGGCGCGGTGCCCCCGGCAATTGACATCGTTACCGCATCAAAAGCCATCTGGCCTTCAAGTTTTATTCCGGAGGCCGTTGTAATATCAATATCGGGGTTGTCTCTGACAAATTTCTCGAAGATCAGCCTGTCGGCCCTCATCTTTGCGCCGCGGGCATCCTTGGGCGGTATGCTCCAGAGTTTAAGCCTTGCCTTCTTTTTGTGCGCGGCGGCTGTGTCTGCCGGCTCAGCCGTCTGGGCCAAAGCGGTTACTGCCACGCAGGCAGTCAGCACAAGAGCAATAACAAGCTTATAGAGCCTGTTCAACATAAAACCTCCGTACAGAGATAGATCATTCCCACTGAAGGGAGCCCTTCTTCCAGGCATAAAGCAGTCCGGCAAGAAGTATTCCCAAAAATACTAATAGTTCTACCAGCGCAGACACCCCGAAAGACTTAAAAACGACGGCCCAGGGGAAAAGAAACACGGCTTCAACATCAAAGACCACGAAGAGCAGGGCAAAAACATAGTAGCGCATATTGAACTGTATCCAAGCCCCGCCGACAGGTTCTTCACCGCACTCATAGGTTTCGTTTTTCTTAAGCGAAGGTCTTGAAGTTCTGACCAGATAAGCCGTGATGAGGCCTGCGGCCGTAAAGCCCAGAGCCATTACAATGAATATGAAAACAGCAAGATAGTCGTTCACTTAAACACCCGCCAGCTCAAGAATTTTAGAAACTTTGTCGTCCCAGCCGAGCGGCATCATGTGCACGCCCTGGCACATACCTTTCATCTCTTTTATTAGGCGCGCGGAAATTTCAACGCCCGTCTGTCCTGATTTTGTCTTTTCTTTGTCCTTCTTAAGTTCTTCTATCAGAGTATCCGGAACATGGATGCCGGCGACATTCTCGTTCATAAACTTCGCCATCCCCACGGTCTTTAGAACTACTATTCCCACGTACACAGGAACGCCAAAATCCTTCACTCTCTTCATAAACTTCTCAAATTTTTCAGGCTCATAAACTGCCTGGGTCTGGAAGAATTCTACTCCCGCTTTTATTTTCTTTTCCATTTTGAACAATTGCGGATCAAGCGGCTCGGCGCACGGAGAAACCACAGCGCCTTTGCAAAACCTGGGGGCTTCACCGTCCAGCTTGTTGCCCGCAAGGTCAAAACCCTCTTCGAGCCTCTTTACCGCATGCGCGAGAGAAACCGCGTCAAGATCAAAGACCGGCTTAGCGTCTTTGTGGTCGCCGAGAACTATATGATCTCCCGTAAGCAGCAAGAGGTTCTCTATGCCAAACATTGCCGCGCTTAAAAGATCCGACTGAAGGGCAAGACGATTCCTGTCCCTGCAGGTAAGTTGAAAGACTGTTTCAAAACCCTTATCTTTCAGAACCTTGCAGGCCGCAAGCCCGCCCATCCTCATAACAGAAGACTGGTTGTCCGTGACATTTATGGCCGCGACCCTACCGCGCACATATTCCGCTTCTTGAAGCATTTTGTCAAGGTTGATTCCCTTTGGCGGGCCAACCTCGGAGGTCACGACAAATTTGCCGAGCCTTGTAAGATCAGTTAACTTCATTTCTTCCTCCATACTGAAAATCTAGTGATTACGCAGATTACGAAAAGCGATTGCATGGATTAAATCTATTACTAATCAGCGTAATCAGAGACTACTTTTTTTGTAGTCCCTGATCTGAACGCCTTCCTTAAGCCCCTTATCGCTGCCTTTCAACGCCGTCATCCGTTCAAATATTCTCTGCCAACCGCACTCCATATCTTTGTCTACTTCGCATTTTCCGTTCTTGGCGCCGCCGCACTGGCCGTTTAGCAGTCCCTTGGAACAGGCCGTGACCGGGCAGATGCCGAAAGTTAGGCCCATTCTGCACTCGCCGCACTGCTCGCAATCGTGAAGTGACGGCGTAAACCCGGGGAAGCCCGGAACATAAAAGGTATCGCTGCCTGAAACAATCTTCTTTTCCGCGAGCAAACCGGCGAAAGTCTGGATGCCTACTCCGCAGGAGAAAATCAGCACTGTGTCTGCCGCCGCAAGCTGTTCCCCGTAAATCTCGAGCCTGCGCTCCGTAAAATCCTCTCTGCACATATAATCAAAAACAACCTCGGAGGTGATATTTGCGCCGGCAGCCTTTAATTCCGCTTTCAGCTTATTAAATTCCTCGACAGGGAAAAAACTTTGAGCGCAGCCAAGGCACGGAATAACGAGCACCCGCCCGGTAAGCGACGGGAGCAATTCCTCTTTTGTCTTTACCTTTGTAATCAGCATGCTATTTTTTCTTCCCCCTAATGACTTTCTTCGCCTGTTTAATTATTTCAACTATGGAGGACTTGGCGGCGCAGATATTATCGCAGCAGCCGCACTCTATACAGTTCATAACCCCGTGGTTTTCCATTTCCGCGTATTTGCCCTTTTGCGCGAGCAATACATAGAAAGTCGGCTTCAGTTCCATCGGGCAGACCTCAACGCAACGACCGCACTTTATGCATTCCGGGCCCGACTCCACGATATCGTGCTTCTTCACAACGACTAAGCCGCCCGTGCCTTTGATCACCGGAGCTTCCCCGTCTGACTGCGAAACTCCCATCATCGGGCCGCCGGTCTTCAGTACTTCGTCCGCGTTTATTTTTATGCCGCAGAACTTCACAAGCTCTTTTAGCTGGGTGCCGAGAAGCACTTCAAAATTGCCTCGCTTCGGTACCGATTCGCCGGATACGGTAAGCACGCGCTTAATGAGCGGCGCGCCGTTATAGACAGCATCCCAGACTGCGTACGCAGTGCCGACATTATTGACAACCACGCCTACATCAAGAGGCAGCCCTCCAAGTGGGACTTCCCGCTTTAGGACGCGCTTTATGAGCATCCTTTCGGCGCCCTGAGGGTATTTCGTCTTAACAACTTCAACCATAATGGAGGCATCATTCTGCAGCAGCTCCTTTAATTTCGCTGCGGCCTCAGGTTTATTATCTTCTAAAGCTATTATTCCGTTTGAAACACCGGCAGCTTTCATTAGGAGCCGCAAGCCCAGAATGAGTTCTGCCGGGCGTTCCAGCATAACGCGGTAGTCGGCGTTAAGCAGCGGCTCACACTCGCAGCCGTTTATCAAGACCGTATCAAGCGGCTTGGGGGATTTTAATTTGACCGCGGTAGGAAAACCTGCGCCGCCCATTCCGACTATCCCTTTATCCCTGATCACTTCCGTTATCTTTTCTTTCGTGAGAGATTCCAGGGTGCCGGCCGGTCTGATAGAAGCGTCAAGTTCCTGCTTTTTATCTGACTTAATGACCACGGAAAGCACCGGCGCCGGAAGAACAGGATGCTTTTTGGGCGCTACCTCAAGAACCTCGCCGCTTACACTGGCATGTACCGGAGCCGAAATCGGCGACTTTACGCTCTCTCCTATCTTTTGCCCTTTCAAAACTTTGTCGCCCTTTTTCACAAGCGGCTCGCACACAAGGCCGGCATGCTGGGATAGCGGTATTATTACGGTATCCGGTTCCGGAAATATTTCTATGGGCAGTTCCGAGGCAAGTTCTTTGAGTTCGAAAGGATAAAGCCCTCCGTAGAAACCTTCCGACCTTTTTGCTCTGATGAGCTTAACATACTCATCAACTAATTTAAAACTGTTGCGCCGGTAATTCCTGAACTTAGGCGCCTCTTCAACAAAGCCTTTCGTCCTGCCCTGCTTATCAAGCCGGTTATATATTAGTTCCCAGGCGCAGTCGCGGTGTTTCCCCACTTCGCACTTTCCGTTCTTGGCTCCCCCGCAGGGGCCGTTGACCAGACCTTTCGCGCAATCCACCACCGGACAAATGCCGCCCGTTGAGGTCAGAAAACACTCTCCGCAGGCTCCGCACTTCTCCGCCGAAAGCGTAACGCCGTGGTGTCCATTCTGCCAGAGTGAATCCGCGCCGGGGAGCGTTTGCTTATTAACCAGCGCTGAAACCGTCTGGATGCCCAGCCCGCAGGCAATGACCAGAACAGCCCCGGAGTTTTCTACTTCCTTTTTATATGCCTCAAGAATCTTTTCAGTCAGGTACTGGTTGCAAAGGTAATCAACGGGGATGTAACCTGAAACGGTTTTTCCAGCCGACTTGATAATCTCAGCCGCTTCCTGGTATTCCGGCTCCGCAATGGACACGAATTCCTTGAAACATTTGTTGCAGGAAACAACAAGAATGTTATCCTTTCCGGAAACCAGCTCCTGCAGCTCTTTCGCCGGTTTCAGCTTATATTTTGTAAAATCCTCTTTAATCATCGCTGTTTATTCTCCAGCCCCTGCCGGCTCCGCCGGATTACTAATTGCTGATTGCTAATTAATGACTCACGGGTTCAAACGTTCCACCGTCTTCCGTCAACTGACCTCCGGCCCCCGCTCCGATGCACCTTGGCGGTCAATGCACTCCATACCCGAACTCAACTTTCTAAAAGCCAATGTGCATCGGCCATCAGTACTTCTTGTATTCCGTTACCTCTTTAAACCTTACCCCGGGATTCTTTCCGTATTCAATTACCACATCGCGCCCGCCATTCATAATTGAAAGGCGTCCTGCTTCCATCACCAATTCATTATAAAAGCTGTTTGCAGGAGTGGCGATAATACCTTCCGCATCTATTTCCTTTATGGCTTTCTGTCTCTCGTCAAGCCCGCCCGCAGCATTGACTCTGTTCGTGGAATTTACAATAGCCTCTATGGACCTATAGCCGTAGCCTACCGGCGTGAGGCCGGTTCCGCCCCTGTAAACAAACTGGAAATAGTCCGGATTAGGCTCAGTGTAAATGGTATCACCGGGGTCCGTCCCTTTTTCAACAAGAGAATGCTTAACGCCCCTGAATTGATCGGAGTGGGCAATAACCCCGCCGTCCCCGTTGCACTTTGTGTAAAGCACGATACCCTGGGCGTTTCCGCCCGGCGCGTTGTCCGGGTAACTCAGGGTGTTTTGCACATTAAGCACGGCGCCATTGTTCCATACCACCCTTCCGTCCGTCCAGAGAAACCCGTCGTTGCCGTTTGGATACTTGTCGGGCAATCCGAAGACCGAGACTTCAACCGGAAGCAGGCCGGTCACGAACGCGACCAGGTCTATATAATGGCAGGCGATATAAGAAAATGTGTCGGAATTTTTTAGAGTGCACCAGTTCTGGAAGTTTGAATGCCTGTAGTACCATTTTTCGCAAAGGTGGGCCTGCCCGAGCATAAACTCGCCGAACTCGCCCTTCCTGAATTTGCGCCTCGTTATCAGACTCCTGTCGTCAAACCTCTTGTGATACTCAACGCCGACAAAGAGCCCCTTGCCAAGCGCCTCTTCCTCTATCTCTTTTGATTCCTTGAAGGTTAAAACGAGGGGTTTCACGCTTAAGACATGCTGGTTGTGTTTGAGCGCTTCCTTAACCACCATATAATGCAGCTGGTCAGGCATGGCAACGATAACCAGGTTGTTCGGCTTCATCTTTGCTATAACTTCTTTGAAAAGTTCAGGATAGTTTTTTGAGGTATCGCCCGATTTAATATCGGGATAGGGGGTGAAACTCTGCCCCGGGAATGCGTCTTTAAGCATCTTGTTTTCGGCAAGCGGTTTTAGAACGTTGCCGTTTAGGGCGACTATGTTGATATTTCCAAGCGCCCCAAGCCGCTGGAGCTGGTAAATTGATGGCAAAATCTGGACCGCGGTGATCATTCCGCCGCCGACTATCGTCACTTCCAGTTTATTATCGGTCACCATATAAAGTCCTTTTAAATTAAGAATTTCCGATTAGAAACGGATAATATTAGTTGAATATTATATTGCAAAATAGCGATCATAGTCAACATCTCATTTCCCTGCGCAATATTTTCATTAGTTTTTCAGACCGGGAGCAGAAGCTTTTCAGATTACTATTTCTTGTAAGGAACCATTACAAGCCCTTGTCCTTTGCAATCCGGACAGATTATATCCTTCACATTCTTTTTCTTGTCATTTCCAGAGGCATATGAATCCGAACCCTGCTTAGCAGCAGTCGTTATTTTCTGAGATATTTTTACCGGCTCACTTATGTAGCCGGTCCCCTTGCATCTCTTGCAGTTGATAAAGTCACCAGGCAGCGCATATTGATTCTTATTCAGGCCGCCAAACGTGGTCTTTCCCTTGCTTGAGCCGGTTTGCGTTTTTCCGAAAACACCGCCCGATATTTTTCCCGGCTTACGCTTGACGCGGCCTGTACCGCCGCAAAAAGAACAGTTGACCAGGCCAGTACCCGAGCAATTCTTGCACTTTTCTTTGCCCGCCGCTCCCGAACCTGCGCAAACAGAGCATTTTACTTTGCCGGAGTGGCAGAAAATGCAGTCTTCCATATTTGAACCGAAGGATCTTTTTTCTTCGGTGGTTTCTCTCTCAGGAGCCGGCATTGCAAGCTGCTTGGGAGAGATAATCTCGTTTATCCGTTTAAATAGGCCGGGATTGACAAAATACGCTCCCAGTCCAAGCAGGCTTAGGACAAAAAAGAACAAAAGGATTTTTTTCATTATTTCCTCCGACCTGTCGAATAAACCAAAATACTTATTGCAAGTCTTGTATCCTGCCGCTGCCGCCGCAAAGATCGCAAGTGAGGCTTCTTGAAGAAAGGAGATATTCGCAGTGACCGCAGAAATAGGTTATACCGCTGGATTCAGTTTTTCTCTCGACGGTGCTTCCGCACATCGGGCAGGTGATGATTCTAAGGTAGCCTTTCCCTGAACAGTTAGGGCAGGATTTTGAAGTTGAACGGGAGTCAATTCCCCGGGTGACCGGTTTTGTTTTATAATCATACGTGTCAATAAAGAGAGAAACGGTGCCTGCGCCCTTACAGCTTTTGCAACTTACATGCCCTATGCTGTCGCAATAGAGACATTTCTTTCCGATACCGTCCTTATCCGTAAACTCCCTTCCGCACGCGGAACAAAACTTACGGGTAACTCTTGTCTTGGCGTCATAAGTAAAACTGATTTCACTGTGGCATTTGGGACACCTCGTTAGAAGAGCATATCCTGTGCCGTGACAAACTACGCATTTGAATCTGCCGGCAGTGCACCACATGCACTTCTTTACCGGACCTTTAGCTGCCGGTTTGACCGTCTTAATATTGTTTTGCGGAAATATATGTGTGCCGTGTTTGAGCAAGTAGTAGGATAGCCCCGCGACGGCCGCCAGAAAAAGAATAAGCATCAGCTTTTTCATAGTTTCTCCCGGTAAAATAAAAGGGCCCCGCCGTTTCCGACGGGGCCCTCAACCTCTTACTTTCTTTTCCTTGTAACTTTCTTCTTCCCTTCCGCTTGCAGCAGTGAACCTTTCCGGTTCATTACCATTGCGAAACCGAGAGCCGCTATACAGGCAACGGCTATCAGGCCTTTTTGCCAGAAGTGCACATCACTTAACATTATCACGCCCGCGGGCGCGATAGGAGCAAGGATGATGGCAACCAGGTTCATAACCTTAATCATCGGGTTAATCGCCGGTCCCGCCGTATCTTTGAACGGGTCGCCGACGGTGTCGCCTATGACCGCAGCCTTGTGCGCGTCAGTGCCTTTGCCGCCAAGGAAACCGTCTTCAATCTTTTTCTTTGCATTATCCCAGAGACCGCCGGTGTTGGACATATAAACCGCCATAAGCTGTCCGACAACTATCGCTCCGACAAGGTAGCCGCCGAGAGCTCCGACGCCGAGAAGAACCGCGACGAGAACCGGGGTTGCGACCGCGAGAATTCCGGGGCCAACAAGTTCCCTCTGAGCCGCTTCGGTAACTATTGCCACGCAAGGTCCGTATTCCGGCTTCTCGGTGCCTTTCATTATCCCGGGGTGCTGTTTAAACTGCCTTCTTACTTCCATAACCACCAGCGAGGCCGCCCTTCCGACCGCCTTGAGCGCGAACGAAGAGAACAGGAACGGCACCGAAGCGCCGATCATGAGACCGATAAAGATCTCGGGAAGCTGGATCTGTATTGCCGCTATGCCGTTGGTTACCAGTTTAGCGCCTGCTTCATCGATAAAGGATCTGAACAATGCCGTCGCGGCAATTACCGCAGTGGCAATGGCAAGACCTTTTGTGAGGGCCTTAGTAGTATTTCCGATAGCGTCCATCCACGCAAGCGTGTCTGAAGCTTTCTTCACGTTCAGTTTTGACATTTCAAATATTCCGTGCGCGTTGTCCGTGATGGGCCCGAAGGTATCCATCGCAAGCACAAAACCGGTGGTCGCAAGCAGGCCAAGGCCTGAAAGCGCAACGCCGAGCGAGGCCATCGCAAGGCCGTCGTTGTGGAATATCACAAGCGAGGCCATGATGGTGGCACAGATCAGCACGATTGCCCAGACCGAGGATTCCATGCCTTCCGCCATTCCGTTAAGGATAAGCGTGGCCGGTCCGGTCTTTGACGCAAGCGCAGTCTCAGTGACCGCCCTCTTGTCGGGGTGAGTAAAGATATTGGTAAGTATCAGCGTGGCCACGGAAAGCAATATTCCGATTGAAGTGATAAGTGAGAACTTCAGCCAGAGATTAGTACCCGTGAATCCGAAAAGCCATTTTGAAACGATAAAGAAAGCAATTATTGAAAGGATCGAAGATGTGATATAGCCGGTAACGATAGGCTTCATAGGATCAAATACTTTCGCCTTGTCATCGCCCCTGACGCAGAGAATGCCGACGATGGAAGTGACCACGCCGACAGCCCTGATAATAAGCGCGAACATAACGAACTTCAGCGTCATGCCGCCAGCGTTGCCGCCCCACGCCTTGAGGAATGCAGGGTCTGCAAGCATTGAAGCAGAAAGAATAATAGCCGCAACAAGAGTAACTTCATAGGATTCAAACACGTCCGCTGCCATACCCGCGCAGTCGCCCACGTTGTCGCCTACGTTGTCCGCGATGGTTGCCGCGTTCCTGGGGTCATCCTCAGGAATGCCTGCTTCCACTTTGCCCACAAGATCCGCGCCCACATCGGCTGCCTTGGTGAATATTCCGCCGCCGACCCTCATAAAGAGAGCCGCGAGCGAACCGCCGAATCCGAAACCTACCAGGACTTTCATAGCGTCCTGTTTAAAAATCATAAATATGATGGTGGCGCCAAGCAGTCCGAAACCGACGGTGAACATGCCTGAAACCGCGCCTGCCGAGAACGAGACATTAAGCGCTTTTGAGAAACTGGTAAGAGCGGCATTCGCAGTCCTTACATTGCCTTTGACCGCGAGCTTCATGCCGACGAAACCGGCTCCGTAAGAGCAAGCAACGCCCGCAACGAAGGCCAGCGCTATTCCCCAAGAGAGGAATGCCCTGTTCGTCGCTTCAAATGTTGCCACAAGAAGGTTTACCGTTACATTTCCTTCCACTGCGGCATTGGTCTTGAAATAATACATACAGAGCAAACCGACAAAAATCAGGCCAATGAAAACCACCATGATCTTCATCTGCTGTTTGAGGTAAGCCATGGCGCCTTCTTCTATCGCAGTCGCCACGTCAGTCAGGGCCTTAACACCCGGATCCTGCTTCATTACCTTTATTACATTGAACGCGCCATAGAGTATTGCCACGCCTGCTGCGGCAAGCACCCAGTATAACACGCTCCATTCGAACGGCCCGAAAGCGGGCAGCTGAATGGCGGACTCGCTTACGCCAAGCGCAAGCGAACCCAGTTTTGCTGCGAGTGTACCTATCATTGCTTTTCCTCCTTCAAGGAATTTTTACGCGTCTGCGTTTTCTATCTGGCTTTTTGAAGGCCCCTCGATAACGCAAAGGCCTTTTAATGCTTCTTCAAGTTGTTCCTTGTTCGGGACCACTCCGTGCCACTCGGGCTTGTTCTCCATAAAACAGACGCCCCTGCCTTTCTCGGTTTTGGCAACAATCATTGTCGGCTTGCCCTTGGTTTCCCTCGCTTCCTTGAAAGCCTTGAGGGTTTCTTCTATGGAATGGCCGTCTATCTCTATGACATGCCAGTTGAACGCTTTAAATTTTTCGGCAAGCGGGGCAATTCCTTTCACATCTTCAACCTTGCCGTCTATCTGCAGATTGTTATAATCAACCCACGCGACCAGATTGTCCAATTTCCTGTGAGACGAAGTCATAATCGCTTCCCAGACAGAACCTTCCTGAAGTTCGCCGTCGCCCATAACGCAGAAAACCCTTGAATCGCTGCCGTCCATTTTAAGACCTATGGCAGTGCCGTTAGCGATTCCGAGCCCCTGACCGAGAGAACCGGCCGAGATTTCAATGCCCGGCGTCTTTAACATATGCGGATGCCCCTGCAAGCGGCTGTGAAGTTTTCTGAGAGTTAATAGTTCCGGCACAGGAAAATAACCGCTTTCAGCAAGCGCCGCATAGAGTACCGGGCACGCATGTCCCTTGGAAAGGAATACCCTGTCCCTGTCCGGCCATTTGGGATTCTTTGGGTCATGTCTGAGTTCCGCGAAATAGAGCGCCGCAAAAAAATCAGCGGCGGAGAGCGAGCCTCCCGGATGCCCGGAACCCGCGGCATTAAGCATCTCAAGAATGTCCTTCCTGAT
The DNA here is from genome assembly GCA_903861835.1 of Candidatus Firestoneibacteriota bacterium. Taxonomy (GTDB): domain Bacteria; phylum Oederibacteriota; class D2-FULL-39-29; order D2-FULL-39-29; family CAIOVX01; genus CAIOVX01. The sequence goes on from CAIOVX010000095.1 coordinate 26,034, forward strand.
AGCCATCGCTTTTTCTTTTATATATTTGATATCCGGCTTACCGTTTTTCCCCTGGAACATTTTCCCTCCGCTTTACAAGACTGCAAAACAGAATGATTACTCTAATCAATGCAATCAAACTTTAGTTGATTACTCGGATTCACAAAACAAATTACGCAGATTAAATTAAAACCATCACAATCAATGTTTCATCCCTATCTAATCTATGTAATCTTACTTTCTAATCCGCGTAATCATATTAAACTATTGACCAGGCCTTCGTCCAGGCTCTCTTCGCGTCGGCCAGAACCAATTCCGGATCTTCTTCCGGAAGCGGCTTAACCTCAAAACTGATAATGGGCGCTTTCGCGCTCGTTTTCTTGCTAAGGTAGCCGATTTTGAAAAGGTTCCTGACGAAATCAGCGAGATCTTCGACCGTGTTTTCCGCGCCGGGGAAGCTGAATCTGGGATGATTATCCCCGTAGGCGGGAGTGTTAGTGTCTTTCACATAGCAGTTGCCGACGTGTACGTGAGTAAGTACCTTCTTAACCGTGCTCAAGGCAAAAGCATTTTTTTCTTTAAGCAAAGGCAGGTGCGAAAGATCAACAGTAAGCCCGAACTCCGGGTAATCCTTTTTTACTTCAGCCGCTATCTCGGAAGAGAACTTTGAACCGCCGACAAAACACTTCTTGTCGACTGTTTCATCAAAGGTCTCGAGCGTTAGCGCTACCCCTTTCTCTTTTGCGTAAGCGCAAAGCTCGCGAAGCGAGGCAAGTAAAGCCGCCTTCGCGGCAACTTTCTTGTCTTCGGACGGCATCGGACCTGAAAGTATTGCAATCTTTTCAGCTTTAAAAAAGGCCGCGTCATCTATGGATTTCTTCACATCGTCAACCGCTCTTTTTCTTTCTTCCTCAACGGTCGCATTGATATTGAGCTTTCCGCCGAGAAGCGGCGGCTGGCCCGCGAGAACAACCCTGATACCTGAGGAATCAAGAACCTTCTTCATCTGGTCCTTGAGCGCCGGATCTGCAACTCTGACTATCTCTATCGCGTTCCAGAAACTGTCCTTGCAAATAATGCGGACCGTGTCAACAACCGTGCCATAATTCTTTACATACGCCGGGAAAGCCATACCGTGAATGATTCCGACGCTTACGTGTCCATGCCAAAGTTCCTTCATAAAACCTCCTTGAAATTTAAATCACAAATCTCAAGCACCAAATCACAAATAAAGACAAAACATCAAAACTACTTCAACTTTTTGGGTATGAAGTTCTTATCCAGCCTCGCGTATTCCTGCAGCGGTCCGCCGATAAGAGGCAGGACATAATCAATGAACTTTTCGTTTACACCCATGCCGTCCGCCGCGATAAACTCCGCGGGAATCTTCCTTTCCTTGTTCGCAATATTTGAAAGTTCCGCTAAGCCGGTCACGCACTTGTAGGGCTTGTTAGACTCGCGAATAAGCGTCACCATAAGACCGCTCTTGCCGTTCACCGCGTGCTCAACCGCCTTTGCGCCGGACTGGTAGGCCTCTTCGACATCAATCTTAGACTGCATTACGCCCGAGACCCTTTGAATTGTTCCAGGTTTGTCGCATCTTGCCTTGATCTTCAATCCTTCGGCTATCATACTCACAAGGGACTCACCTACGCCGCCGAGCTGTTTATGCCCGAACTTGTCGGTATCAATAGACCTCTTGGAAGAAGTCAGGTAGTCGCCTTTCTCATCTTTCAAACCTTCGCAGCAGGTGATAACCACATAACCAAGTTTCTTATATACTTTTTCAACCGCGGTCAGAAATTTATCCTGATTGAAGGGAACTTCAGGGAGGAGAATAATATGGGGAGCGTCGTCTTCTTTTTGTTTCGCGAGTACCGTTGAGGCAGTAATCCAGCCGGCATTTCTACCCATAGTTTCAATTACCTTAATGGTGTCGCTGGTATAAATTGCTTCAGTGTCCAGACCCGCGTCTCTTACTGACTGCGCGAGCCACCTTGAAACCGAACCGTAGCCCGGACAGTGGTCCGTCACAGCAAGGTCGTTGTCTACTGTCTTGGGCAGCCCCATGACCATCATCTCGTAATTTAGTTTCTTGGATATCTCGAACATCTTGTTCGCGGTATCCATTGAATCGTTTCCGCCTGCGATAAAGAAGTACCTGATATTGTGCGCTTCAAGCACTTTGAGAATCTTGCCGTAGTCCTCTTCTTTTAGTTTCTGCCTGCTGGAACCGAGCAGCGAAGAAGGTGTCTGCCTGAGAAGTTCAATGGTCCTCTTGCTCTCTTTGTTCAGGTCTATCATGTTTTCGTTAAGGACGCCAAGGATGCCGTTTATAGAACCGTACATCCCGGTTATCTGAGGGTGTTTCGCGGCTTCCTGGATGGCGCCGCAGATGCTGCTGTTGATTACTGCCGTCGGTCCTCCCGACTGAGCGAATACCGCGTTTCCTCTAAGCACCATATCCCTCTCCTTGAATTATTATGTAAGAAATCTTGAGTGCAAAAAAAAACAGGGGCTTTCGCCCCTGCCGTTTACTTAATGTATTTTGTCAAAGCGTCCAAATTCATATCCCTGTTCTTCATGATAAAGTCAACTGCCTGTTCCTTTGAAAAACCGTTGTGTACAACTTTGTTTACGGCAAGCGCCGCGGCAAGAGGGTCATCATTGCCCGGGAAGAGAATATTTCTTCCGACCAGCGCGCCCCTGATAGTGGCTCCGGCTTTCATGCCGTCCGCGAACTCACCGATAGTTCCTGTCGGGTCGCCTTTCGCTTCGCCGCCGAGCATAAGCATCGGGAGCGTGGTCGCTTTCGCGATCTTTTCATAGTTGTCCGCAGTGGGTATTTTCAGCCAGAGGTTCCTGGAAGAATCTCCCATCGCCGAAGCAACTCCAATAATCTTTATCATTTCTGCCAGTGATTTCTGGATCTTGTAGCCTTCGCTGGTTACATAGAGCGGTTCCAGAAAGCAGGGGATTTCGTATTTATTAAGCTGGCTGATGATATCCGAACAATATAGGAGAGTTTTTGCGGAATCTTTGTTCGTGGGATCAAGCCTCAACATAATCTTCGCGCCGTCAAGCCTGAGCGCGCGCAGGGAATCAACCGAGAAACAGGTAAAGGTATCATCCATCTCAAACGCGGTTCCGGCAAGTCCGCCGCGGTTCATGGAACCGAGCATTACCTTATCATCAAGGAAGGAAGCCCCTCCTTTCTGTTTTACAAGGTAGTTAACTATGAAAAGGTCTTCGATGATATCCGTAGTCGCCATTATGCCGTCAAACTCAGGGTTTGTAACTACTCTGAGCACCCTGCCGAGGTATTCCTGCCTGTTGCCCATTGCTATCGGATCATCGCCGTTCTTATTTACCATCCTGCCCGGGTGATCCGCTGCAAGTACGGTCAATTTGCCGTCTTTTGTTATCTTCTTTCTTTTCTTGCGGGTAGAAGCTTCTTTGAGGATAACTTCCGGATTATTTACCCTGACTTCGGTAATCTGGTTGAAGATGTTCTCCGGAAAAAACTTTTTCAAATCAAACTGATAATTCCCCAATTCATATGCCATTTTAAAACCTCCCTTTCACGATATTTTATATTTAAAAGCCTGCCTGGGCAGACCAAACAAGTAGGATTATACACTAATAAAACAGGCATAATCAACAGGATTTTAGCGGAAAAAGATAGGGTTTTTTAATGATATATTGAATAATTCGTCTCTGGGAAAACGTCTATTTACGCTTTTGAAGAACTATTGCCGCTGCCTTTGCTGAAATCTTCCTAACTACCAGAGCCGGAACGAACTGGCGGATATTCCCGCCCAGAAGGCCGATCTCTTTTGTCATGCTTGAACTGAGATAAGTGTATTTTTCGGAAGGCATCATATAGACAAAATGCAAACTTTTGTAAAGTTTCCTGTTCATAAGCGCCATCTGGAACTCATATTCAAAGTCAGCAATGGCCCGAAGCCCCCTGACGATTGTGGTTCCCTTCTCGCGTCTTGCGAAATCAACCAGCAGACCGTCAAAACTCTTAATTGCTATTCTTTTGTCATTCCGGACAGCGTTTCTTATCATTGCCATTCTTTCCTCAACCGAAAAGAGAGGTTTTTTGTGGGGATTCACCACTATAGCAATGGTCAGCTTCTTAAATATCTCAAGACTCCTCTTGATGAGGTCAAGATGGCCGTTAGTGATGGGGTCAAAACTACCGGGATAGATTGCTTTTGTTTCTCTCATTTTTTTGCCTTCCTTAGAAAAGTGAGGAATGTTCCCCCGTACTTCTTTTCCTTTTCCATGATAAAAGCCGTTCCTTCCGGGACTGCTTCCTTGCCGTCCCGCTTTATAGCTATTACCCCTTCTGATTTGAGAATATCATTAGTTTCAAGGCATTTCAAGATTAAACTTATCTGCCCGGCAAGGTAAGGCGGATCAATGATAATAATATCAAATTTTTCCCCGTTGCGTTTCAGCTCTTCTACGGCGCGCTCTGCTTCTAAAGCCAGGCATTCTGCCTGAGCCGCGAAACCGAGCAGAACCGCGTTTTCCTTTATTACATTCACGCAGTCCGGTTCGTTATCCGAAAGAACCGCTTTGGCTGCTCCCCGGCTGAGCGCTTCCAAGGCAAGATTCCCGCTCCCGCCGTAAAGATCAAGCACCGAGGCGCCGGCAAGCTCGTGCTTCAATATTTCAAAGAGAGCCATCTTAACTTTTCCCGCAGACGGGACAATCGGGAGGCTCTTGGGTATCTTTATGTGTCTTCCGCCGGCTGTGCCGCCGATTATTCGCATTTTCCCCGCCTCTTAACTGACCGTAATCAGTTCCATGTCTTTGCTGAATCTTTTATCAAAGAAGGACCTTATTCTTTTATTCTCTTCCGCGGCAAGTTTTGGATCCGCCGCTATGATGCGGAACGCTTCCTGCCTGGCTGCTATCAAGACCTCTCTGTCTCGAGAAAGATCCATATATTTCAAATCAAGCTCTCCGTGCTGGCTGGCTCCGAACAGTTCTCCGGGACCGCGTATCTCAAGGTCAGCCTCTGCGACCTGGAAACCGTCGTTGGTTTTTTCCATTATCTTTAGCCGTTTAAAAGCATCGCTCGTCACATTCCAGCTGGTCAGCAGAAAACAAAACGATTTTTTCTCGCCTCTCCCGACCCTGCCTCTGAGCTGGTGCAGTTGCGCAAGGCCAAACCGCTCGGTGTGCTCGATTACCATAACCGTGGCGTTGGAGACATCAATTCCGACTTCTATCACCGTAGTGGCGACCAGAATATCTGTTCTTTTTTCTTTGAAATCGCGCATAGCGGCTTCTTTCTCTTCACCCGACATACGTCCGTGAATAAGGCCGACATTACTCCCTTTGAATACTTCATTTTTCAGGTAGACATAGTCGGACTCCGCCGCTTTCAGCATCAGCTTCTCGGATTCCTCAACCAGCGGATAGACGATAAACGCCTGCTCGCCGGCCGCAACCTTGTTTCTTATGAACTCATAAACATCCTGGCGGCGTTTTTCCTGCGTCCACTTTGTATATATAGGAAGTCTTCCCTTCGGCAGTTCGTCTATTACGGAAAGTTCCGTGTCCCCGTAAAGCGTCAGCACCAGCGCTCTCGGGAAGGGCGTCGCGGTCATCATAAGGCAGTCCGGGAATACGCCTTTTGATTCCAGCGTGAGCCGCTGAAAGACTCCGAACTTATGGCGCTCGTCAATCACTATCATTCCGAGCTCCTTAAATTCCACGGCCTCCTGTATCAAAGCGTGAGTACCGACAACCAGCGCGGCCTCTCCGCTTTTCACCAGCGCAAGCGCTTCGCGCTTCTGCTTCGCGGTCAGAGAACCGGTTAAGAGCACGGCCTTCCTGCTTCCGCCGATAAGTTCAAAGTACTTGCTGTAGTTCTTGTAGTGCTGCTCGGCAAGTATTTCCGTCGGAGCCATTATAGCGGCCTGGTAGCCGCTGTCTATAACCTTAAGCATCGACATTAGAGCTACGATAGTTTTTCCGGAGCCGACATCCCCCTGCAACAGACGGTTCATCGGCGCCTTCTTCATAAGATCTGCGTTAATCTCGGCTATAGACCTTTTTTGCGCCACGGTCAGTTCGAAGGGCAGTTTCTTTTCCAGCTCGAGAGCCGAGGAGCTCTCCTCTTTGTAAACACGCGTCTTGATTTTCTTTGACAGAAAAAGCTTGCGCCTGGCGAGGAAGAGCTGCAGCATAAAGAGTTCGTTAAAAACCAGCCTTCTTCTCGCCTTTTCAAGATCTTCCGCATTCTCAGGAAAGTGGAAGTTGATTAGGGCTTCCCTGATCCGGTAAAGGTCGTGACGCAGGGTAATGTCCGGAGAAAGCATTTCTTCAATGAGAACAAGCTTCGTATCAATCAGCTGTTTGATAATATCCCTAAAAAAGGCCTGGGTAAGTATTTTTGTTGATTTGTAGAACCCGAGTATCTCGCCCCGCTCAATCGCAGCGTGTTCTTCGGGGGAGAGGAACTCAAAGGTTCCTGCAGAACCGTTTATCTGAAGGCCCCAGCGGGTTGATTCAACGGCATCGTGAATTACCACCTGCCTGCCGGGCGCCAACGCCTCTCTCATATAGGGACGGTTGAACCAGGTCCAGGTAAGGTAGGTTCCGCTGCTGTCCTCAATGGTCGCCTTAAGGATGTTTCGCCCGGGTCTCTTTAATTCTTCGAGACCGGATATTATGCCTCTTATGAAAGTCTTTTCCCCGTTTTTTGCAAGGGCTATCGGCGTTATTCCTGCTTTATGCACATGCCATTTCGGATAGAAAGTCAGGAGTTGTTCGGGCGTGTTTACACCGATCCGCTTTAACGAGGATGCCCTTACGGGCCCGATTCCTTTTATATAGCGCAGGTCTTTGCTTTCCATATTTTTTGTTGACAATCGAGGAAGGAACACCTATAATCTACCACATTCTGTCAGCAAAATCAAAAGATTAGGTTTTTGGAGGAAATAATGTCAAAGGCATGCGAAATCTGCGGGAAAAAAGTAATATTCTTAAATACTGTTTCTCACGCTAAGAACGCGAGCAGGAGAAGCGCGCTTCCCAATCTCCGTTCGGTAAAAGGCAAGAAAGTTTGCGCGAAGTGTTTAAAAGCGGGAAAAGTAAAATAAAGGCGGTTCATAACGTTCTTAACGTTAAAACGTTTGTAACGAAAAAACAGGGCGCTCAATAGAGCGCCCTTTCTTTTTCCCTCTCTTTGACCAGCAACTCGTTTAAATCTTATTCAAAAGTCCAAGCATCTAAATAAAACAATTAGGTTCTTAACGTTCTTAACGTTACTATCGTTTTTAACGTTTATAACGAAAACATAAAACCTCTATGCGTTTTACGTTACAAACGTTATTCTGCTATGCCAGACGGAGTCTGGCATTTAAATATCCTACCTTACAGAACATGACGCACGAAGTGCGGCATATAAACCATTAGTCAGTTGTAGCTATCGCCTCTATCTCAACATCCACATCCTTCGGCAGCCCTGCTACCTGAACCGTCGACCTGGCCGGATAATTACCTGGGAAGTATTTCTCGTAAACTGCGTTCATAAACTTGAAGTCGTCCATACTCTTCAGAAAGACTGTAGTCTTTACAACCTTTTCAAGGCTTGAACCGGAAGCCTCTAGAACTGCCTTCAGGTTATCAAGCGATCTTTTCGTCTGAGATTCAACACCGGTGCGGAGCGTGCTGCCGCTGACCGGGTCAATCGGAATTTGCCCGGAGACGAATACAAGGGTTCCTGTCTTTACAGCCTGTGAGTAGGGCCCTATGGCTTTAGGAGCGTTTGGTGTTGAGATTATTTCCTTTGGCATGTGGCCTCCTTCTGCAAAACAAGATGTTCAGATGGTCAGCTGGTCGGAGGCTCAGACGCGCAACTTCCTGCTGGCCACAGACCACTGTCCTCTGTCTTCTTCCCTGCTGAGCGTCCGCGCCTCTGAGCATCCGCGCGTCCGCTTTTATTGGTCGGGGCGACACGACTTGAACGTGCGACCCCTTGCTCCCAAAGCAAGTGCTCTAGCCACCTGAGCTACGCCCCGAACTAAATGCGATTACTGATTGCTGATTACTAATTACTTATTGGGTAGATAGAGTTTAACAAAATACGAGGGGGGTTACAATAAAAGAAATCTCGGGGACATAAATACTCAAAAAAGTTTATAACGTTTATAACGTTCATAACGTTTGTAACGTAAAACGCATAGAGGTTTTATGTTTACGTTATAGACGTTAGTAGCGTTAAGAACGTTATTAACGATAATGAGCTCAATCCAAAGGCTTATGTTTACGTTATAAACGTTAGTAACGTTAAGAACGTTATGAACATTTCAGATTTCTTTTTTAATTAACGCGTTTATTAATTTCCGGGCCTTTAATAGCGCAATTCCCCTATGACTTATCCCGTTCTTCTGCGCGAGGCTCATTTCCGCAAAGGACTTGCCATAGCCGGAAGGTTTAAAGACAGGGTCATAGCCAAAACCTTTCAGCCCCCTTCTTTCGCGCGTTATGACACCTCTTATTCTTCCGGAGACCGTAAACTCCCTGCCGTCAGGAAGACAAAAAGCTACTACAGTGCGAAAAGAAGCACCCCTGCGGGAAATATTTTTCATTTCGCGGAGGAGCTTTCTGCAGTTATCATCGTAGGAAGCGCCATAGCCCGCAAATCTTGAGGAGTAGACACCCGGCCTTCCGCCCAAGGACAGGACTTCAAGCCCGGTATCATCAGCAAGCGAAGCAAGCCCTGTTCTTTTGAGCACTGCTCTGGCCTTTATAAGCGCGTTAGCTTCAAGCGTTCTGCCGCTCTCTCTCGGCTTGGGAAAATTTTTGTAATCTGAGAAATCAAGAAGGGAAACCTTCAAACCTTTAAACGCGGCTCTCATCTCACGAACTTTGTCCTTATTTCCAGTTGCTAGAACTATTTCCAAGATTTCAGGACCTTTTTCTGCAGAGTAGTAAGCTCCCTGACACCGGAGGCGCCAAGTTTCAAGAGAGCATCAAGATCTTCTTTTGTATACGGCTCGCGTTCTGCGGTACCCTGTACTTCTATGTATCTTCCAGAGCCTGTCATAATAATGTTCATATCCACATCAGCAGTTGAATCTTCGGAGTAGCAAAGATCCAGAAGTTTTTTTCCGCTCACGATTCCCGCGCTTATGCCGGCAACCGTATCCCTAAGAGGGTTTTCCTTAAGCGCTCCCTTCTTCATAAGCCGCCCCACGGCAAGCGCCAGGGCAACATACGCTCCGGTAATGGAGGCCGTCCTGGTTCCGCCGTCTGCCTGGATAACATCACAGTCTAACTGAATGGTTCTTTTACCGAGCTTCTTCATATCAACTACAGCCCGCAAACTCCTCCCGATCAGCCGTTGAATTTCAAGCGTTCTGCCTGAAGCCCTGCCTTTTGAGATTTCCCTGTCCATACGCTCATGAGTCGACCCCGGAAGCATGCCGTATTCGGCGGTTACCCAGCCGCGCTCTTCGTTCCTTAGAAATTTTGGCACTTCTTCAAGAACACTCGCCGCGCAGATAACCTTAGTATTCCCGCAGGAGATCAACACTGAACCTTCGGGATAGCGCAAATAATCCTTCACTATTTTTACCGGTCTGATTATCCCGGCTTTTCTTCCGTCTGCTCTCAAGCGCCCTCCGCCTTTACTCAATCAATATTCAGCAGCTTTACCTTTTCAATCCCATACCTTAGAAAACTCGAACCCAATTTCTTGAATTTTTCCGGAGCGTCCGTCACATAGAATCTGTAGGCGGGCTTCCTGCCGGAAGTGTTTAAGATCCCCTTTTGCGCAAGCAATGCGCGCACGGCGTGAGCCGTCTCGTAAGCCGAATCTATCAGCGTTGCACCTTTCATCACATTCCCAATCGCTTTTTTAAGGAACGGATAATGAGTGCAGCCAAGTACAAGAGTGTCCACCCTGTGTTTTCTTAGTTCCGAGAGGTATTCTGCGCAGATCTCTCCTGTTATTTTCTTGTCCCACCAGCCTTCTTCAACAAGAGGAACAAAGAGCGGGCAAGCCTTGCTGTAAACACGCGCTCCGGGAAGCAGCTTTTTTACCGCCTTCCGATAAGCGCCGCTGCCAACGGTCCCGGTGGTTCCTATTACCCCAATTCTTCCGGAAACGCTCGCCTTTACAGCGCCTGCGGCGCCCGGCTCCACTACTCCGACCATCGGGACACGGAATATTTTTTTAAGATCCGCAAGGCTTAGAGCCGAGGAGGTATTGCAGGCAACAACTATGAGCTTAACATTCTGCTTGAGCAGATATTCTATATTGCTCGAGGAAAGTCTGGTGACGGTAGCGGCTGATTTTGACCCGTACGGAACATGTTTTGTGTCTCCGAGATAGTAAATATTCTCGCCCGGCAGCGCTTTTCTTATTTCTTTCATAACCGTCAGCCCGCCGAGGCCGGAATCAAATATCCCTATTGCTCTTTTGTCGTTCATTTTACCTTCAGTTTTAGGCGCGTTGAGATATGCCCGGCAAGAGAAGCAAGTTCTTTCCCTTCAACAAGCAGTTTCATAGAGTCCAATTCCGGAAAGTTTTCGGCCATTGTTCTTTTCAGCGCTTCAAGCGTAAGGGACTCGCCCTCCGTCCCGCCGACATGCCTGTCAATAATAGACCTCTCAAAGTCAATATAGACGCACTTATTCTCGTCTATGAATACATTCCTTACAGCCGTCCCGACCGGAATGGCGTTCAAAAGACCTCCGGCCCGGGCTAAGCTCTCTTGCGTTATAAGCGATTTTATATCGTCAAGCACGGTTGCTCCGCTGACTATTTCGGTATCACGGCCGACAATTTTGCCGTCCTGATTCACGAAAAAGATTACCGCGTTTCTCTTGGACTGCCCGCTGTTGATAAGAGCCCCTTCGTGAAGGGAAAACTTCCGCCTGAGAGGAAAATAAAACAGGGAAACCAGGAGCAGCGCGGCTACAGCCGCCACCAATATTTTACGGCCGGGTTTCATCTACCCGCCGCGCTTTTCTTGTCAAATTTCTGCCTTATCTCTCTTACCGCGTCTGCAATAGTGGCTGCGTATCTTTCCTTAAATTCCTGTTTTTTAAACTTCTCTTCGTCGTTCTTATTTGTCAGAAAGCCCATCTCAAGAAGAACAGAGGGCATCTTCATTCCGTTAAGCACCAAAAAGTTCGCCTGCTTTACGCCGCGGTCCCGCAGTTTAAGAGTTGTATCAGCGTTCCTGTTCAGCGCTCCGTCAAGCGCGGACTGTATGATATCCGAGGCACCCGAGCTCTCCTTTGAGAATTCGTTCTGAGCCAGGTCCCATAGAATAAAGAGCGGATTGTTTCTGTCTTTGTTTTCTACGCTCCCGTCCTGTTCATTCTCGCGTTTAGCCACGGCCGCAGTTTCGGCGTCTCCTGTGGAGTCGTAAAAGTACACCTCAAAGCCGCTGTCACGCTTAGTCGGGCTCGCGTTCATATGAAGACTGATGAAAAGATCCCCTTCTGATTTGTTGGCCAGTCCCACCCTCTCTATGAGAGGCACGAACTTGTCTTCGGAACGCGTAAGTATCGCCGTAATGGGCGGTTCCGTAGCGCCCTCAATATGCTTCTTAAGCAGTAGCGCCATCTCAAGTGTAACATCCTTTTCTCTGATCCCATAATCGCTCACGGCTCCGCCATCATAGCCGCCGTGCCCGGCGTCAATAATAACCTTCATAACTTTCAAATGATCCGGGAAAAGCAGTACAGGAACAAGCAACAACAGTAGTATTTTAATTTTCATTTCCATAAACCTTTATCTGTAATGACGGTCTGATCCCTGTCAGGCCCTACCGAGAACATGGAGACGGGAACACCGGACATCCCGGTAATCATATCAATGTACCTTTTAGTGTTGCCCGGAAGTTTTACGTAGGTTTTTACGTCGCAGATATTTTCTTTCCAGCCCTTAACGGCGCGATAAACGGGCGTACACTCTCTCAGTACTCCGATGTTTGCCGGAAAATCATAGAGCTTCTTCCCGCGGTACCGGTAGGCTTCGCAGACCATCAACTCGTTTAAGCCGGAGAGCACGTCAAGTTTTGTGACCGCGAGCGAATGAAAACCGTTCACCGCGTGCGCGTGTTTCAGGACTACCATATCAAGCCAGCCGCATCTTCTCGGCCGCCCGGTGGTGGCTCCAAATTCGTTGCCGCGTCCGCGAAAATCCTCGTTCAGTTCCACCGGCATTTCAGTCGTAAAGGGTCCTTCGCCAACCCTGGTCGTATAGGCTTTAGTGACGCCAATAACCTTATCTATGAGCGACGGTGAAAAACCCGCGCCCGTACAGGCGCCGCCCGCAGTAGGGTTTGAAGAAGTGACATAAGGATACGTTCCGAAATCAACGTCAAGCATCGTTCCCTGCGCGCCCTCGAAAAGAATTTTCTTATTCTTTGCAGCAGCGCGCTGCAGCAGAACATATGTGTTGCCTATGTATTTTTTCAATTTGGCGCCGTAAGCAAGATATTCCTTCACCACCTGCCCGGCCTCAAACCCTTTCGCCCCGTAATACTTCGTTATAAGATAATTCTTCACCTCAAGGCTCGCCTTCACTTTCTCAGTCAGCGTTGCTTTATCTAGCAGGTCAGCCATCTTGACGCCGAGTCTTGCGGCCTTGTCGGTGTAACAGGGGCCTATGCCTCTGCTGGTCGTACCTATTTTGCCTTTTTTGCTGCTCTTTTCTTCTGCCAGGCGGTCCAGCAGCTTATGATACGGCATGATAACATGAGCATTCTCGCTTATATGCAGATTGCCGTCAAGACCAATGCCGTTCTTTGCCAGATAAGCCATCTCTTCCAGCAGGTAACCCGGGTCTATCACTACCCCGTTGCCTATTACGCAGGAGCGGCCCTCGTGAAGTATTCCGGAAGGTATCAGGTGCAGGACATATTTTTTATCGCCGAGGACAACAGTATGCCCGGCGTTGTTTCCTCCCTGGTAACGGACTACAACATCCGCCACGCTTGACATAAAATCTATAATTTTACCTTTTCCTTCATCGCCCCATTGGGCTCCCAGTACCACAAGATTCATAATTATTCCCCTTTTTTCCCGATCTTTTCCAGAGCTTTGCCAGTTTTCTGGTTGTCAGGATCTATTTTAAGCGACTGTTCCCAGCAGGAAACCGCGTCATCAAGTTTGCCCTGCTTATAAAGCCTCAGGCCCTCATAATAAAACTCGTCAGACTTCTTTCTCTCCGGGCTGATGCGACTCTCTTTCCGCAACTCTCTCTTTTCCTGCTTTGCCGACTCGGCCTGAACTTTTTGTTTTGTCTTTTCTTTCTTTGAAAGGGCAGGCTCTTTAAGCGCCGCATTTTCCGGCTCTACCCGCAACAGAAACTTCTTTATCTGCGGGTTAGCGGGCGCGACTTTAAGAGCCTTCCGCCATTCCGTTCCCGCCGCCGCGACATCTCCTTTCCTGTAGGCAACAAGCCCTTTCTCGTAAAACTCTCGCGCCGTTTCATTGTATTCGCCTTCGCGCCCAGAGAACCGTTCTTCTTCCAGCTCCACGAGAAGTTTCGCTGCGTCTTGATTTGAATTATCATACTCCAAGCTCTTCAGCAGGTCTGCTTTCGCCCCGTCAGTCTCGCTGTTCTTGTAATGGGCAACCGCGCTTTCATAGTACCTGAGCGCGGCGGTATCTGCCACGGCTCCAAACGCGAAAATAAATACCAGAAGAAACACGCACCTTTTCATTTTCGTTTTAATCCCAGGACAGCATAGATCTTAACTTTAGACTGTTTTCCTTTTAAGCTGGCCTCGCCCAGATCTTCTGCCACGATTATGTCCTTAACTTTGTCATACACCGACTGGCTGATGATAATATCACGTTTGTATTCCTTGGTCAAAGACTCAAGTCTGGAGGCAGTGTTGGCCACATCGCCTATAACGGTATAGTTCATCTGCTGGCCGGAACCGATGTTACCGACAATAACTTCGCCGGCGTTAAGCCCGATGCCGATAGCTATCTCATTTTTTCCCTGAATCTTCAGCGTTGCCCGAAACTCCTTCATCTTTTCCTGCATCTCTATCGCCGTCCTAACCGCAAGTTCTTCGCTGTTCGGCAGTTCTTTGGGGGCGCCGAAGAGAGCCATAATTGCGTCACCGATATATTTATCCAGGGTCCCCCGGTATTTGAATATTATCCCGGTCATTTCCGAGAAATACATATTCAGCAACTCCACAACTTCTTCCGCTTGCAGGTTCTCTGACAGCGGAGTAAAGTTCCTGATATCGGAGAACAGGATAGTCATATGCTGGCGCCGGCCGCCAAGAGCCAGCCCCTCAGGGTTTTTCAGTATCTCTTCGACAACGTCCCGGCTGACATACCGCTGGAAGGTCTTCTTTATCATATCTTTCTTGCGCCCTTCGGTTACCGCTTTATAGGCGACATTTCCTATATATGCAAAGACTAACGCCCACAACGGCAGGGTAAACTCCGTATAGTAATTAAAAGTTATGAAGAGGACAGAAACAGCCAAAACATAAATAATTGCGAGCAGCAGAACAACAAAGATGCTCCTTATCGGATTGAGCTTATAGGCGGCAAGTGTGGTGATGCCTATTAAAACGAAGAGGAAGAATGCCGTGAGCGCAAAGGGAGCCTTCCTGAGATAATTATCCTTCTGGAGAGTGTCCAACAGGCTCGCGTGTATTTCTACCCCGGGAAGCACTCCGCAAGGCGTCGGAAACTCGTCGTGCAGTACAGAGGAGGTTGAACCGAGCAGGACAATCTTTCCCTTGTAGTTCTCCAGGTTCTTTCCCTTGAGCAGGTCCACGAAAGGAATGGTCTTATAGGTCTTCGCCGGGCCGCAAAAATTGATAAGCAGAGAATCGCTCTCCCCGCTCTCAGGTCCCTTGAGCATTACTGAATGCGCCTGCAGCGCTTTTAGCGCCGCATCTTCGGACAAACCCCTGGCAAAAGAACTTATCTTCAAACCAAAACAGTAATAATAATTGCCGTTTATATTCTCAAAGATCTCGCCTGACCGAATGTACTTGTCCTGATCCTGCTTGTAGCCGGTATAGCCCACACCCGCAAGACCTGACTGCAGAGAACTCATCGGATAAATCGGCCTCTTGACATTCATAGACCTGTTGCTGATATTTATCAGTTCATCCTGAAGGCTGTAGACTCCGATGCAGTTCCCGGCATTCTTTACGGCAGCACTGAAGATTCTGTCGTTGGCCGGGCTCGGAGAGTCACTGGAAAATTCTATATCCAGGCAGATAGCCTTCGCTCCGGCCTTTTTCAGATTATCTATTGCGGTCGCGTAAACATGCCTGGGGAAAGGCCAGACCTTCAGTTCCGCCACCTCGTCATTGCCGATTGACCAGTCATCGATTGCCGAGATGACAATGTTCTCAGAAGGCCGGTTGAAAGCTGATTTGAACCCGAAGAGAAAATCATAACCCTTCAGCTCAAAGTATTGGAAGAAATTAAAAAAAGAGAGCAGCAAAACAAAAAAGAGCACGCTGCCGGCGATAATAAGACTGGCCGTGAGCGGCTTATTTTCTTTCTTCCTCTCGTTTACCATTTTTGATTATATCCCCTGATGTTCTTCCCGCAGTCAAGCAAGCAAACCGCCAAGCAGCAAAAGAACCATGTTTCATAGAAAATATTTTTTCACTTAGCCCGAAAACCTTCTGCTACTTGTTCAGCCACTCGTAACGCGGATCAACATACTGTTTAAAATCTTTTTCCTTGCCTGCAAGTATCCAGAGATAATACATTTTATAACCCGGACAGACAGCAAGCGCGTGATACCCAAGCGGCATACAGAGCAGCGTGTTGTCTTTCAAGGTCCAGGTGTGGTCGAATTTTTCGCCTTCCGTATAAAGACGCTGGAACCCAAACCCGTCCTTCGGCTGCATTTTAAAGAAGTAGAGTTCTTCAAGTTTTGATTCTTTCGGCATGCGAGCCACATCGTGCTTGTGCGGAGGAATACAGGACCACATACCCTGCCGGTGATAGGTTTCTCCGGCGATCATCCTGTCCGTTTTTATATCGTTATTATTCAGTATGTCGTAAATGTCCCTGGTGTAAAGCGCCTTTCCGGCGACTCGTGAGCCGACCTTGCCTGCCTTAATTGCCGCGGCCGCATGTCCGGTTCTCGCAGGAACGGCGCTGATTGCTGCTTCGCAGAGCGCAAGCCCTTTGACGGCAAAGGAAGCTCCTTTCCCGAGGTAAAGCGATTCCGGTTTGCCGCTGAAAACATCCTTTCTGCCGCCAAGTTTATAGGACTTGCCTCCGGAGGTTATCTCAACCTTGCCGGAGAGCACCGTGATCAGCCCTTCTTCCGCCTTCAGCTTTCCTTTCCAGGAAGCTCCTTTCTTAAGTCGAAGAATCCCGAACCTGATATATTTCAGCGGGGAATTCTTTTTATTTACGAGTTCCGTGTAGCCAAACTTTTCATTATACCGCTTGAACCAGTTTTTCATTTTTACTCCCTTATGATTTCGGCTTCAAAGGTATATATTTCAGCCTTGCCGGTCTTCCAACAATCCGGAGGAAGGCCTGCCTTGCCTTCGCACAGATGCTCAAGAAACTCTTCCAGACCCCACCCTGTTTCCACGGCTACCTGGGGAAGAAAAACTCCTGAACTTCCGCCCTGCCGGACCATCACCCCATGCCGCCCGAGCTCTATTTCTTTCGGATCCTTTATCTTCTTGAAAGGCGTAAGGACTGAGATCTCAAAGTTGATGTTCTCAAGTTCTCCTGCGGTAATACCCTCAAATCTTCTGTCTTTGAAAGCCGCTTCCGACGCCATCGCGCTTATAGTTTGATAGAGCGGCTGATTCGACTGCATCATGCCTATACAACCGCGCAGCACTCCGTTCTTGCCGTGCAGCGTGACAAAGGCCCCTCTTTTGGAAAGGAGAAAGTCGCTTTCCGGTTTAACAGGAACAAACTTTTCTCCGCAGAGGCTTGCCTTCACGGTTTCACGCGCTATTTTAAGCAGTACTTTCTTTTCCTTTTCAGTCATGTATTACGGCCTCCCTGCCGCGCGCGCGGCGGGACGAGTTCATTTCATACGCTCTCTTGCCGAAGCTGAAGAGGAAACTATGCCGCTCAAACTCAGTTTGAGGTCGCTGGGGCTCGTGGCCTCCGCTATAGCTTCTTCAAGCGATATCAAGCCTTTCCGGTAAAGATCTGCAAGGCTCTGGTCGAAAGTCTGCATGCCGTACTGTGAAGTGCCCTGTTCTATCACCGTCTTTAAGTGCGACATCTTATTTTCCCTGATAAGATTTCTGACTGTCGGCGTGCCAACCAGCACTTCTACCGCTGGAACACGCCCCACACCATCGGCCTTTGTAATGAGCCGCATGGAGACTATCGCAGTGATTATGGAACAAAGCTGGCTTCGCACCTGCTGCTGCTGTCCGGACGGGAAAAAATCAACAAGCCTGTCCATAGTCTGTATCGCGTCTATTGTATGCAGCGTCGAAAGGACAAGATGCCCGGTCTCAGCTGCGGAGATAGCAGTGGCGACGGTTTCATAATCGCGCATTTCTCCGATAAAGATAACATCCGGATCCTGCCTGAGCACGTATTTAAGCGCTACAGAGTACGCATCCGTATCTATACCCAGCTCGCGCTGGGAGATACTGCTTTTACTGTCCGTATGCAGGAATTCTATCGGGTCTTCAATGGTAACAATGTGGTACTGGAAGTTCTGGTTCATATACTGTATCAGCGAAGCGATGGTCGTTGATTTTCCGCTGCCAACCGTACCTGTCAGAAGAACTAGTCCCCTGGCTTCGTTGGCTATCTTTTTTATTACCTGCGGGAGGTTGAGGTCTTCAAGATGAGGGATGGTCTTCGGGATCATTCTTATTACAAGCTCTAACGTCCCTTTCTGCCTGAAAATGTTTATTCTGTACCTTACATCGCCGCCCGGGTAAAAAGCCAGATCTATCTCGTTGCTTGAGGCAAATCTCTCGCGCTGCCTCTGGGTCATCAGCGTGAAAGCTATCTCTTCAACATCTTCCTCCGTAAACTCAGTCCCGTTTTCCGACAAGAGCTTGCCGTCAACCCTGTACAAGGGAGGTCTTCCCACTTTTATGTGCAAATCAGACGACCTTTTAGCGGCCATAGCACGGAGCAGATCAAGAATTACATAGGCCATAATGTCTCCATAGAATAATACTTGACTTGTTTGCCTTTATCTTTTAAATTATAACACAATTCGGCTTTTCTTTTCAACAAAACAGGGGGTTAAATGAAAGGAAGGACACTTTTCTTAACACTGCTTGCCGCTTTTTCTGCCTCTCTTATGGCACTCTCACTCCTGCTGCCAGCTGACAATCCTTCAAAGAGCAGCGAAAGCAGGACAGGCCCTCTGCTTGCCGCGGCGCTCTCTTTGCCGGCAAAACAGGGCGACGATCTTGAGATTAATTCCCTGCTTGATGCGGGTAAAAGATCAGGACTGGTTTCCAGGGCAACAGTCGTAAATTCCGGGAAAAGAATAATTGCGGACACGGAAGCCGAGGCAGTCGGCACTTTTTTTGTGAGACCTTCAGTGGCCAAGGCAGGGGAGAGTTATGACATACCTGGCGTTCCTGGCTGCAAAATGATGTTTTATGCTTCGTCATCAAAACTTGAACAATACTCCCTGGCGAGAATCCTCGGTTTTCTCGCGCTCGCGAGCTCACTGCTTTACGCCTTTATTTCACTAACACTGCCTGCAGGGAAACTTACTACCATCCCTGCAACTCAGGGAGCAGCAGAGCGCGACGCGGCATTCATCGGAAAGATACTGGTAAGAAGCGGCGGTTCTGAAAAATACGTGGTGCTTAACAGCGCGGGAGTCATAATCGGCTCCGGACCCTCGGAGCAACAGGGAATTAACGGCAAAAAGTTATTTGAGAGCGAGCTTAAGAACAGGATACTGCGGAGCGCGGAGAACCCGGAGAACGTCTTTGACGTTGCCGGAATGAAGTTTATATTTTACTGAAACAGGTAGGGCTTGGGATTAACCAGCGCGCCGTTCTTCCAGACGGTAAAATGAAGGTGCGGCCCGGTAGACCTTCCGGTGCTGCCGACAAGCGCGATAACATCCCCTCTCTTTACCTTCTTTCCTTCATTTACGAGCAGTTTTTCGCAGTGCCCGTAGAGCGTCACATAACC
>CAIOVX010000096.1 GCA_903861835.1 Candidatus Firestoneibacteriota bacterium
ATCATAGTCGCCCAGGCCTATGGCGCGAAAAACATCAAATACATGGAAAAAACTTTTGCGAACTCGCTCATTATGAGTGTGGCTCTCTGCGTCGTGGTTTCGGCCGGCGGAATAATCTTCAGCGACCAGCTCTTGACCCTTATTAACTGCCCGCTCGCAATCAAGGCTCAGGCTAGCTCTTACTTTAAAGTGGTGCTCATTGGGCTTTCATTTATGTTTATTTACAACTGGTACTCCGGCATCCAGCGCGGGCTCGGAGATGCAAAAACGCCCCTCTACATATTAATGCTTAACGCGGCGCTAAACCTCTGTTTAGTCCCTCTCTTCATAAAATATTTTGGGCTTAACGGAGCCGCCTTTGCGAATATAATCAGCGGCATAATCAGCACGGTCGCCGGCTACTTCTATGCGAGCGCCAGAAACCCGTTCTTCAATGTCCGCGAATGGGATTTTTCCCTGGACCTTTCCATAATAAAGAAACTCTTCGGCATCGGCATACCGGCCTCTCTTCAGATGATAATAATTTCAATTGCCGGATTTGCTATTATGAACATCGTTAACGGCTACGGAGCCCTGGTAACAGCAGCGGCGGGAATTGGTCAGCAGTGCGACCAGCTTGCCTTCCTTCCGGCGATGTCAATCGGACTGGCTGTAACTTCAATGGCCGGGCAGAACTTAAGCGCCGGCAAGATGGACCGCGTAAAACAGGTTTTAAAATACGGCTTGCTGCTTTCTCTTTCTATTTCAATAATATTTACGCTCTTTATTTACCTGTTCCCGCACCAGATTGCTTCAGTCTTCACGAGGGATGAGAGCGCGGCGCTGATAATCCCGCATGTGGTCGGGTATCTGGGAATAACCTGCTTTTCTTACATCGCATTTGCCATGGTTTTTACGATAATGGGAGTTGTGCGCGGCGCCGGAGATACCGTCGGAATTCTTGTACTTTCCTTCATTTCCGCGGTGCTGTTTAGGATACCTCTTGCCTGGTACCTCTCCTCAAAAACAACGCTTGGTGAAAACGGAATCTGGCTTGCAATACTGATCACCTCTTACATAACCGCTCTTCTGAACTTTGGCTACTATAAGTTAGGCAGATGGAAAAAGATCAAATTGCTTCACGGCAGGGAACAGGCAAAGGTAATGGTGGAGGAAGAAAAAGAGTTTGGCTGTAGGGAATAAATAATTGTTCATAACGTTCATAACGTTACTAACGTTTGTAACGTAAACAAAGTATGGGGACTGGAACTGATCAACCTGTTTTTTTGGCGGGCCGCGAATGGTGGCGCCTTACGTTATAAACGTTAAAACCTTATTAACGTTATTCTGCTATGCCGGACGCAGTCCGGCATGAATAATATCTTACCTTACAGAACAAGACGCGCGAAGCGCGGCTTATAAACCTTACAAACTTTACAAACCTTATAAACTTTTAGATTTTTGTATCTCTTCTATCGCTCCGCCTAACTCTTTAAAACTTCTGATTTCAGTCGGCCATATTTCGTCATCTGTCTCAGCTCTGACGAATTTTATGGCCTTAAAACCCATTTCTTGGGCGGAAACAAGGTTTCTCACTTTGTCATCAATAAAAACGCACTCACCGGCCTTCACGCAGGACTTCTTTAAAAAAAATTCAAAGATTTCTTTCTGAGGTTTGTGCAGAGCAGCGTCGCCGCTGATAACTACCGCGTCAAAGAGACCGTCGAGTTTGTGCATTTTTCGGAGATTCCAGGACCACTCAGAGACATCGTTTGAAAGGACGCCAAGCTTGTATTTTATTTTCAGTTTCTCGGCCGCCGGTTTAAATCCGGGGTCCAGCTTAAGTTTTTTGAGGTAGTCTTCTTCGGCCTTGCGCGGCTCGTCCCTGAAACCGAGCGCTTCAAATATTTGCTTAGAGGAAAGTTTGCCAACCCTTCCCCTTATGTAAAGAGAGGTAACCTCCGCCCTGCTTACTACACTGTTTTTCTCGCTGACATAGGGAAATAGCACCTTGCCCATGGTGTCTCCGTCTTCAAAAATAACGCCCATCATATCGAAGACTATCCATTTAATCAAGAGTCCCTCTGAACTTCTTCGGATAGCAGGAAAAAGCCGACAACGACTGTTATCACGATATTTATTATCGCGATAAGCATCCAGATATTCAAGTTATGAAGCGCTATCCCGGCTAAGCAAAGAATGCCTGCCGAAAAAAGCGCGGTTGCCATGCTCTGTCTTCTTTTTTTCATGATATCCCCCGGGAAGCAGGCAGGATTACCTTACCTGTTTGAGAGTATTTCCTTCTTCTATCAGCTCCAGCAGAAGCAGTTTTTCTTTCTGGGTAAAGTTTGGAGAATGCATTATAAGCATCAGTTTATTTTCAAAAGTCTTAAATGTCATCCCGTGCCCGCCGTCTTCAAAGTAGATTGCGCGCGCGCTATGCACCCACGGACCGTCTATACCGCCCAGCATTGATCTGGCTACTCCGGTAGCATTCTTGCCGAATCGATTGAAACTTGTCCAAGACATAAGAAGCGTTCCATCGGCATTCTTGTGTATGAAAGGTCCGTTGATGGTGAAATGCCCTCTGGGTCTGCCGCGAAGGTCCGAAGACCAGTCGGCTTCCGACGCGCTAAAGAGATATTTGGGCTCGCCTACCGCGCTTAAAAGGTCTTTCGTGAGCTGGAGCGCGAACATCTCGCCGTCTTTCACCTGCTGCCAGTCTTTGCAAAATACCAACCACGGTTCATTATTCGGATCAATGTATAAAGTTCCGTCAATACATTCCCAGGTGTCCGGAGTGATAGGAGTTTCAGAAACAGGAACGAACGGCCCTTTGGGCGAATCTGCGAAAAGAATCTGAATACTCTTTGAACGTGTCTCGCTCTTGAAAGAAGCAATGAGATAATACTTCCCCTCATAGAAATGCACTTCAGGCCCGGTAAACTCCCTGTCTGCCCAGAAATTATCCGGCTTCTCAAAACATTTTACCGGTCCGGTCCATTCTTCCAGGTCGGGACTTGTATAATACGAAAACCCGGGTTTCCCGTCCGGAAGAAGGACATACTCTGTTCCGTAAAGGTAATAGACCTTATCCCGGTCGTCCGGCAGAATAAACGGATCGCGTAAATTAATCTCACTTCTTTTCATTTTTCCTCGCTTTTTTAATGAGCTCTTCTTTTTCCTTTCTATTTAGTCTTTTCACTCCCGCTTCCCGTACCAAGGCACGACTCCTATTTGCTTTGCTCTCGCTGTAAACCAGGCGTACAGGAAGGCGGCTTCTGGTGTACTTCGCGCCTTTGCCTGAGTTGTGAACCAGCAGGCGTTTTTTCAAGTCATTGGTTATTCCGGAATAGAGAGTCCCGTCGGAACATTTGACCATATAGAAATGCCACATTAGTAAGATTTTAACAGCATATGGGAGGAAAAACAAGGGAATATAAGGGAGAGCGGAGGCGCGGATGTTCAGATGTTCAGATGTTCAGATGTTCAGATGCCCGGCTGCTTGACGACCTAAAACCCTATGCAGCTCAGGAAATATGCTGCCTTAGTCTTTTCTTCACGTTACAAACGTTAAGAACGTTACTAACGTTTTTCAAAAATAATACTTTTCACATCCGCGTTGTACTTCTGTATCTGCAGCGAGTCCTTTCTGAAGTCTTCAAAGGACGAGGCAGGCAGTTTGTACTCAAATCCGGTCGCCTCCGTTATCCAGTTGAAGGTCGAACCGCTGAAGGAAAAAGACGAATAGCCTTTTCTGTAGGGTTTCTCAACCGTGAAATCCTTCGGCAGATTCTTTATCTTATATCCTTCCGGCAACACATACTCCGTCTTAAACTTAGAAAGGCAGGACCACTCAAAACTGACCGGATATTTCCTCTCCTTCGCGGTTGTCACATCATTATAAGTTTCTCGCATTATATCGCCGCTCAGGATTAGCATATTGTCCCCGATCTTCTGGAAATAGCTCGGAAGAGTCCCTTTCAGTTTTATGAAGAACGGTTTTTCGTTATTTTCGAAGTCTCCGAACTGAAGGTCCGAGACAACTATTCCGCCCTTCTCAAAATATTTCTTCCTCTCTTCAGGCGCCGTGTATTTAAAACCATACCTTACGCCTTCGGCAGCCCAGCCGTAATAATACCTGTCTTTTTCAAGCGCTACATCTCCGTTTTCCTGCACGGTGCATTTAGTATAAGTTTCGGCATAGTCAGACTTTTTGTCAAGTTCCGGCGTTTTTACTATCTTGTAACTTCCATCGCTGTTTATCGCGAGAACCTGCTCGGCTTTCCCAAACG
This sequence comes from Candidatus Firestoneibacteriota bacterium, assembly GCA_903861835.1. Taxonomy (GTDB): domain Bacteria; phylum Oederibacteriota; class D2-FULL-39-29; order D2-FULL-39-29; family CAIOVX01; genus CAIOVX01. The sequence continues at coordinate 4,275 of CAIOVX010000096.1, forward strand.
GGCTAACATTAAACGCGGCCACTTCATTCGTTCCGTCCATCCAGTAGTAACTGCCGTCCGTTTTCGGGACTGCGGCTATGACATGGTTGAATACTCGAATGGTAGGCATGTTTTCGTCGAATATTTTGTCCGATGACGGCACAAGCACCGGGATACCTTCAATACCGGCCAATTTCAGCATCGTAAGAAGAAGTGTTGTCTTGTCCTTGCAGTCTCCGTACTTCTTCCTGAAGACATCCGCGGCAGAGTGAGGCTGATGAGTGTGGGGCCCCAGCGAGACGGCGACATACCGGATATGCTGCGAGACATAGTAATAAAGCGCGCTCATTTTCTCTTCGTCGGTTTTCTTATCCTTGATAAGCTCCTTGGTAAATATTTCCATGTCCGGGCTTGCTATCATCTGCTCGCGCACCAGCTTGTTATACCACTCGGAGACCGCCTTCCAGCTGTCCAGGGTCCACTCATACACCTGTGAAAATGTTTCCCGGTCCTCAAGTTCCGGCATTCTTGGCTCCGGAACAATCTCCGGCTGGTTCCGGTTGTGAACGGTGTATTTCGTCCTTTCGCCCAGGTCTTCAACTTCAAGGGCCGTAGCCGTATTGAACTGCCTGCTCTTGACTTTAATGGACTTGGGCACTATGAGTTCGGCGGTGTCAGTCCCTATCGGGATGAGCGTTTGCATGTTGAAAATGTCCCACTGGTCGCCTGGCAGTATCGGTTTTATCTCTTTTACTTCGTAAGCATATTCTATTATGCAGCCAGGCTCAAGCGCAGGCATTGTGAACTTCTTTTCCTTTACATCGGAATACATATCATACTTGGCGTAAGGGGCAAAATCATTTATGTCCTTCTGCTCCAAAGGAACGATGGTTCCGTCCATTTTCAAGGTATTCGCGAAGAGAACTTTTACCTCGGAATAGCCCTCGCGATAACCGAGCGAGAGCGAGCCGTAATTGTAGCCCCTCTCGTTGAATATTTTATTGCGCTGGTAGACTCTCTGTATAGAAGTCCCGTCAGGGAAGAGTTCTGTGGTTTCAGTTGAAACAAGCATGTACGCGCTGGAATTCGGATAGTCAGCCTGCCTGGGGGATTCTGCCAGCAGTTTTCTTATACCTTCATCCTTGACGCTCTTTATTTCTGCCGCGCCGCAGGATAATGCGAATATTGCAAGGGCAAGTGAAGCCATGAACCTCTTCATATTAACTCCTCTGAACACAATTGAATCGCGAGTCCTATGATATTACGGTTGTCGGCCATTGGCAAGTGAATTCAAATAATTTGACACTGGATTTAGCAGGTTTGTTCCTTAACATTGAGGGCTGAGCTGCCCGGATTACCTTTAGTTTCTGCCGTATTGCCGTTTGCCTGAATTATCCCAGAATTCCCCTGTCTTGTTTACCGCCTCAACGACGCTCTCGTCCCTGTCTTCCGGAAGTTTGTTGAAAAAGTCCAGGCCTGTTACCGTTTCTATATCTTTGACCCTAAAGACATAGGCCGTGAGGTCTGCGGTTTCGTTATCATTTCTCATTATAAAACCTACCGCCTTAAGTTCAGACCCTTCATTGTAGGCGACGATCTTGTAGCAGTGCGTCGGCACCCAGACTCTGCCGATCTTCTTTATATCCGCTTCGTCAGCCTTCTGGAAAATCGGGCCGCTTATGACCCATACCTCTTCTTTGGCTTTCACAAAATTCCTGATTCTGGTTTCGAGCTCTTTCCATTTTCCGTTATTCAACGAATGTTTCTGAGGAATCATATTGGAGAGATAAAAACATTCCTTCATCGCAAGCGCGCTGAAAATATTGTCGGCGGCGGGACACATATGCCCTCTGTCGTAAGCGCTGTGGTAATAATCTGAGAGCTCGGCCCTCTCGCCGTAAGAAAGGTCCGGATCCGGCTCAAACTTATCGGAACGCTTTTGGGTTCCAAAGAGCCGGTCCTTTGTCAGGTGGTAGGAGACCCAGAGCGGTTCCCTTTTTTCTTTGTCGTAAAGTTCCACATACGCCAGTCTATAAAGAAGTTTGCCATTCGTCCCCGGCAGGCCCCACTTTACGTGTTCGTTCTCCCGCTTTTCAGCTGTTGCATTTATGGCTGCGGTATTGACGGCATGGCAACCGCAGACAAGCGCTGAAAGCAGGATTATTGCTATGAGTCTATGCCAACGTATCATATTTCAAATATTCCCCCCCAAAATAACTCACCTTGTTCACATGTGAAATCCTGAATACATTATAGCTCAATTCTGAAGGCAAACAAGAGTCTTTGGGAACTAAGGGCAACAAAACGGCGTGAGAATATTTACTTTACAAATGAAAGGGCCTTCCGAAGAAGGCCCTTTGAATAGCAAACCTGCCTAAAGTTTTTTCTTATTCCCCTCCGGCTCCCCTTTGTTAAAGCGGGGAGTGTTTCAGGAAATATTCAATATCCCCCACCTTCTCCCCCTTCTGATGAAGGGGGAGGGTGAGAGGTAACGTTATTCTTCTTCGTAGACCAGGTAGAAGTTCCCGAAATAGGTCTCGGGCAGCTTTTGCTCGCCATAAACGATAAAGCACTGCATATTGGTCATATCCAGCGCTCTGCTGGCGTAGGAAGAATAGAGCCCTTCTATTCCGATATGCACTTCTTTATTCTCGCCCGGTTTCAGAGAAAAACTCGTTTCAACATAGTTCCTGCCCCACTTCGCGTAGGACTGCTTGTCTCCGAGAAGCATCATCCCGCTCCAGGGTTTATCGCCGGTCAGAAAAGCGTTGAACACCAGGTAGTTAAATTTTGACCAGTCAACGTTCTTCGTAAGCCCGTTGATACCGACATTGCCGGTAACTTTCATTCTCATTTTTTCTTTTCCGACGAGATGCTCTTCCGAAAGGGACTGCGAACCCATACCGTCGCCGGCATTAAACTGGTCGCCTTTCCCAAAATTCAGAAGCACTATCTTCTTCGCCTTATCAGAACCTTTTGCGTCTTCTTTCTTGGCTGCATCGTCCGCGGCCAGAACAACTCCGCAGGCAAGCAGCACCGCTGCCATTCCCAGCAATATTTTCTTCATGGTTTTCCCCTCCTGTGGGATTTTAGTATACAATTATTATACCACATTTTGCGCTTGCGGCATTAGATGGAAACAGTTTTATCAGCTTCTAAACTCAGTTTCAAAGTCTTTATGGCATCCTCATAGGTTGAAGGGTTATTTTTCCAGTCGCCGCATACAACCATATCCAGGAATATCCCGTCCTCATAATCATACGCCGAGTCCGGCGGATCTACTATCTCTTTTTTCTGATCTCCGGCCTCAACCGTCAGGATCCTGTCAAACAGGCTCAGGCGGTATAAACGCTTTTCGCCTATAATCGTTATGACATTGCGCCAGGAATCCCCCGCCCAGGAGTGGCAGTGGGAAGCGATCATGCCGCTCTCGAACTTCAGGCTAAGAGAGATAACTTCCTCTATACTGTAATTCCCTTCTTTTTTGTGCACCGGATTTGAAGCTAAACCGGACACGGAGGAAACTTCCCCGAAAAGGTATCTCAGAAGGTCAAAATTATGAGTTGCCTGTTCCACAAGAAGCCCGCCGGTGACGCTTTTGTTGAACCTGGGAGCCGAAACTTCATCGGTCAGGCTGAGGTTGCAGCTGTAAAGAGACTGAACAAGGTGTATCTTGTCGTCCTGCATCTGTTCCTTAAGTTTCTGAACCGCAGGGATACAGCGAAAGACATAACCAACCTGCACTTTTGCTTTCTTTTCCGCAAGTTTCCGATTTAGGCTCTCGGCCTCCTGCAAGCCTGCTTCTGCAGGTTTTTCGCAGAACACCGGGATATTACGCTCTGCGCAGGCAAGCAAGGGTACGTACCTAACCCTGGGAGGGGTACAGACCCAGACCGCCTGCGGTTTTTCCGAGTCAAGCATTTGCCCGATATCTTTATACGCGCGGCCGCCAAAACTCCTTACCCGTTCCTCAGCTTTCAAATAGTTTGTGTCGCATATCCCTGCGAGCTCGACATCTTTTCTTGATTTTAGGAATGCCAGGTGCGTGCCCGCTATGCCTCCTGCCCCGATAAGCGCTGTTTTAATCATTCAGATACTCCTCGTGCATTAATTGTTAAGAAGCTGTCCAGTCAAACACGACTCCGATCACCGATTCATCCCTGTTCAAAAGTTTTTCATATATCTCAGGCGCCTGCTCAGGTTTCGCAAGATGGCTGATTAGCGGGTCTATCTGCAGCTTTCCCGCTTCAATGAAGTTTTGGAATTCCTGCATGTATTTCATTACCGTCCATTTATCATATGCATCGGAGACCGCCATATCGCACCTGCGCGCTCCGACAATCGTCAGTTCTTTGTACTGAACTTCGTGCATCATATCAAGCTCCCTCGGCTCTGCCTGTCCGCCCACCAGGGCTACTTGCCCGCCATAACCTGCAACTTTAAAGGCGTCGGCGAGAGCTTTGCCGTTCCCGGAAGTCTCCAGTATTATGTCAGCGCCGCCGCCGGTAATTTTATTAACTGCCTCTATATAAGACGGCGAAGAAGGGTCAACTGTCCGAATTCCTGTTTTCTCCGCGGTCTTCCTGCGCGCCGCAGAAATGTCAATGCCTATAACCCGCCCGCCGGAACTCAGCGAAGCAAGCTGGGCGGAAAGCTGGCCGACTATGCCCAAGCCGAAAACCGCTATCCAGTCTCCAAGTTTGAAATTAACCCTGTGAATGCCGTGCAGCGCCACTTTTCCGAGCTGAAGGAAAGTTGACTCTTTCGCGAATTTCCTGCTAACCGGGCAAAATGTCTGGGCTGCCCAGTCATGCGGAATATCTATAATATCCTTGTGTTTCTCTCCTGTCATAACAATATCGCCTTTCTTAAATGAGGTTCCTTCGAAGCCTTCTATGACTTCCCCGACGCCTGAATAGCCGGGGACTATGTCTTTAACCGGACCCTGCTTTCCGGTCAGCATATTCATTTCGGTTCCTGCAGAAAGCTGTGAATACAGATGGCGCACGCGGATAAACCCGGGAGCCAATTTCCCCGGATCATACTGCTCCAGCACCACCTTGCGCTCGCTTTTGAATACTACTTTTCTCATTAAATTCCTCCTTAACGGCTATTAATCTTCAATCCATAATTTCCGCACAAAGAACGACACTTTCTGTGCCGAATAGTTGTCGAAGTTCCAGATAACAACCTTGCTCGTATCCAGCGGAGATTTCCCGTCATTGCACAAATCCCCGTAAAAAGTGAACTCAAATTCTTTTGCCCCTGGCGGGATTTCGAACTTGTAA
>CAIOVX010000097.1 GCA_903861835.1 Candidatus Firestoneibacteriota bacterium
AGCTTTTGAAAAGGTACTATGCTTGAACGCTATGACCGGCAAGAGAAAATGGGAGACGGAATACAAAATTGGAAGTTACGGCGGAGGCTGGCTTCAGGGCAACCCCAGGAGCACTCCGGTTATCAAAGACGACGCGGTATATACCCTCGGCGTCAACGGCCATCTGACCCGGTTTGAGAGGAAGACGGGAAAGATACTGTGGCAATATGACGCCGGCAAGGAAGTTTGTTCCGTGGCGGAACTTATAAAAATGAATGTCTACGGATATTCGCAGTCTCCGGTTGTATTGGGAGATACTGTGGCAATCGCCGTTTACTTTTTAAATAAAGAACCGGCAATTCTCGGGATTGACGCCAAAAGCGGCAAACAGTCGTGGCTCTATAAAGACAAGTTTCCGGCTGACAAAAAGGCAATTGATCCGGGGACGCTCAGCGTCTGCAAAATAAGCGGGCAGGAATGCCTGCTTGCGTATTTTGGAAAGGGATTCATAGCGTTAAACCCCGTTGACGGGAAAAAAGTCTGGAGAAGCCAGCCGGCGGGCAACAAGACAAGCATGAACCCTGCCCCCCTGATAATAAGCGGAAATAAACTGCTTCTTACGCCTGTTACCGGCGATACCGTAAAAATGTATGATTTTGACCGCAACCTTTCCTCGCCAGAGCCAAAAATGCAATGGGAGGCCAAAGAATTGAGAGTTGAGAGCGATTGTGTTCCGTTTATCTGTCACAACGGCGCGGTTTTCGGCTACAATGTCGAAAGTTTTGACCCGAACTATTTCGATAAGCGGACCTGCTCGCTTGTATGCCTGGATGAAAGAACGGGGAAAATCAGGTGGAAGAGCGAGACCTGGACGGCGCCTCTTTCAATGCTGGCCGCTGACGGCCTTCTCTTTGTGCGTAATTTCAGGACTCTCAGGCTTGTGGAAGCAACGGCTGCCGGCTATAAGGAGCTGGGCAAAATAGAGAATATTCACGATGCAATAGGCAAAAACTTTGACGAGCCGAGTATGATTGACTATGTCCTTCCGGTAATCGCGAACGGAAAGCTCTATATTCGTCTTCCGGCAGAGCTGCTCTGCCTGGATATAAAAAACAATTAATGCGTAGCCGGAGGATTGATGCGCGCGCCGTCTGAATCAAGAACCGCCTTGGCAACGCAGATCGCCGCGTTTATTATTCTCTTTGCCGTTATTGGCGTAGCTCAGGAAATTCAAAGTACTCCGGAAAGAAGTCCGGCGTCAGAAAAAAAGTTGTCGGACCTGTCGGTTGCTTTAACCAGGCAGGCGGTTTCCCGCAGTATTCCGGAAATAGCAAATTGGGAATCGAGAATGCTGTCCTACGGGGATAAATATATCTCGGAAGTGGGAGGCGGAATCGGCTGGTATCAGGGCGCCTGGTTCTACGACGGCACAAAGGTCTATTATCAGATAGCGGCGTATACGGGCGATAATAAGTGGCTTGCCGGAGCGAAAAACAACATCAAAACCTACAGAGACAACGGCGTTTTCAAGGTCAAAGGGCGTGTCGTCGCCTTCGCGCTCTTTCCGCACGGCTTGCAAATTGATTATGAGAAGACTAAAGACGCGAAATCAAGGGAAGCAGTTATCCTTCTCGCAAAAAACGCTCCTTTTTCGGACCAGAGGACTTTTGATAAACTCCCGAAAATGACTCTCAATCTTAGCCGTGAAGTCGCGTACAACATAAACTGCTGGCAGGTTGCAAGGGAACTTGGCGAGCAGGGTTTCGGAGAGGATCCTTTCATAAATGTCGGCCTCAGGCATATGAAGCAGTGGGGAGACTGGCTGAAGAGCCCGAGCCAGCGTTTCCCCGTTGAGCTGGACGGGGGAAAGACCGGTTACCAGCCCTTTATGATGGCGCTGACCGCGGAAGCCCTGATAAGATACGCGGAAAGCAAGTTTGCAAGCGCCTCGCGCAGGGAGGAGATCTTCAGGAGCATAAAAGACACTGCCGAGCTTACTTACAATGTTGCGTTCATACCCGCTTCCAATGCTTTATATTATGAAAGCGTGAAGAAGCAGGCGGCTCCTGACCTCAACCTCTTGCTGGCCCCGATATATGCCTGGCTCTGGCACAGGGGCGGGGACAAAAAGTTCTCGGACATGGCGGACAAACTCTTTGAAGGAGGCGTAAAAGGGGCGTCTTTGGGAGACGGAAAGCATTTCACCGAAAACTACCGCTGGAGTTTTGACTATGTAAGGTGGAGGTCAATTAATCCTGAACCCTGGACCGGAAGCTCTAAGAGCGGGGAGCAGGCGGCGGAAGAAGCCCTGAAGGGTGTTGTTATTTTTCCGAATCCATTCCGGCCCTCTCTCGGAATAAAATTGAAATTTGAAAATCTTGCCAGAAATTCAAGCATCAGCATCGTCTCGGCGTCCGGAGAGAAAGAAATCGAAATTTCCTGCGGAAATAACACAACCGCCGAATGGGACGGAAGGAATGGAAATAAAGAAAGTGTCGCGCCGGGGATCTATTTCTACACTGTCAGGGCCAAAGAAGGCGGGGAAAAAAAAGGGAAAATAGAGGTAAAATAAACCACCTTCAATAGGTTACAA
>CAIOVX010000098.1 GCA_903861835.1 Candidatus Firestoneibacteriota bacterium
AGCTTTTGAAAAGGTACTATGCTTGAACGCTATGACCGGCAAGAGAAAATGGGAGACGGAATACAAAATTGGAAGTTACGGCGGAGGCTGGCTTCAGGGCAACCCCAGGAGCACTCCGGTTATCAAAGACGACGCGGTATACACCCTCGGCGTCAACGGGCAGCTGACCCGGCTTGACAGGAAGTCAGGCAGGATATTATGGCAGTACGATGCCGGAAAAGAAATTTGTCCGGTGCCGGAACTTATAAAAATGAATGTCTACGGATATTCGCAGTCTCCGGTTGTATTGGGAGATACTGTGGCAATCGCCGTTTACTTCTTGAACAAAGAACCGGCAATTCTCGGGATTGATGCAAAAACCGGCAAACAGTTGTGGCTCTATAAAGACAAGTACCCGTCCGACAAAAAGGCAATTGATCCCGGGACGCTCAGCGTCTGCAAGATAAACGGGCAGGAATGCCTGCTTGCGTATTTTGGAAAGGGATTCATAGCGTTAAACCCTGTTGACGGAAAAAAAGTCTGGAAAAGCCAGCCGGCCGGCAACAAGACAAGCATGAACCCTGCTCCCGTCATAATCAGCGGGAATAAGCTTCTTCTTACTCCTGTAACCGGCGATACCGTAAAGATGTATGATTTTGACCGTAACCTTTCCTCGCCTGAGCCAAAAATGATATGGGAGGCCAAAGAATTGAGAGTTGAGAGCGATTGTGTCCCCTTTATCTGGCACAACGGAGCGGTTTTCGGCTACAATGTGGAAAGCTTTGACCCTAATTATTTCGATAAACGGACCTGCTCGCTCGTCTGCCTGGATGAAAGGACCGGAAAAATCAAATGGAAGAGCGAGACCTGGACGGCGCCTCTTTCAATGCTGGCCGCTGACGGCCTTCTCTTTGTGCGTAATTTCAGGACTCTCAGGCTTGTGGAAGCAACGGCTGCCGGCTATAAAGAGCTTGGCAAAATAGAAAATATTCACGATGCAATAGGCAAGAACTTTGACGAGCCGAGTATGATCGATTATGTCCTTCCGGTTATTGCGAACGGGAAACTCTACATCCGCCTGCCGGCGGAGCTGCTTTGCCTGGATATAAAGAATAATTAATGCGTGAAAGGAGAATTAATGCGCGCGCCAGCTGAATCAAGAACCGTTTTGGCAATGCAGATTGCCGCGGTCATTATTCTTTTTGCCGTTATTGGCGTAGCTCAGGAAATTCAAAGTACTCCGGAAAGAAGGCCCGCGGAAGAAAAAAAGTTATCTGACCTGTCAGTCCCTTTAACCAAGGCCGAGGTTTCCCGCACTATTCCGGAAATAGCAAATTGGGAATCTAGAATGCTGTCCTACGGAGATAAATATATCTCGGAAGTGGGGGGCGGAATCGGCTGGTATCAGGGCGCCTGGTTCTACGACGGCACAAAGGTTTATTATCAGATAGCGGCGTATACGGGCGATAATAAGTGGCTTGCCGGAGCGAAAAACAACATCAAAACCTACAGAGACAACGGCGTTTTCAAGGTCAAAGGGCGTGTCGTCGCCTTCGC
>CAIOVX010000099.1 GCA_903861835.1 Candidatus Firestoneibacteriota bacterium
ATAAAAGAAAAACTCAAAATAGCCATGCCTTTTGTCTTCTACACGAACGGCGACGAGATTTTCTTCTGGGATACCGAAAGATACCCTCCGAGAAAAGTTCACGGATTTCCAAGTAGAGCCGACCTTGAAAGGATGAAATTCCTCAGAGAGAACGCCCGCGAGCTCTCAAGTGAATACTTAAACACAAAAATCGCAGGCCGCCCGTATCAAATAGAAGCGGCGAGAGCGGTAATAGAGCGCATACAAAAAAACAGAAGAAAGTTCCTTCTGGTAATGGCCACCGGCACCGGCAAGACCAGAAACTGCATGGCCATCATAGACCTTCTTATGAAAGCCAATACCGTTCAACGCGTGCTTTTCCTTGTTGACCGCATAGCCCTGCAGGCTCAAGCCTTGGATGCCTTCAAGGAATTCCTTCCAAATACACCGATATGGCCGAAAAGCGGAGAGACCGAGTTAAGCACCGACAGGCGCATCTATGTTATGACTTACCCCGCTATGCTGAATATTATTGAGCAGGACAATTCTCCGCTCAGCCCGTTCTTTTTTGACCTTATCGTCGCGGATGAAAGCCACCGCTCAATCTACAAGGTATATAAGAACATATTGGATTATTTTGACGCGATGCAGTTGGGCCTCACGGCCACGCCGACGGATCACATTGATCACAACACTTTCCAGCTCTTTGAATGCGATAATGGCCGGCCCGCTTTTTCTTACGATTACGAAACAGCCAAAAGCCATAAACCTCCTTATCTGAATGATTTTGAGGTCGTGCATATACGCACAAAGTTTCAGGAAGAGGGCATAAATACAAAGACCATCAGTGAGGCTGATAAGAAAAGGATGATTGCGGAAGGAAAAGATCCCGATGAATACGATTTTACGGGTTCCGAACTTGAGGAAAAGATATCAAATAAAGGCACAAATACGGTTATTGTCCGTGAATTTATGAACGAATGCATCAAGAGTCCTGATGGCGTCCTTCCGGGAAAGACTATTATCTTTGCCGTATCAAAAAAGCACGCCTACCGCCTCAACGAAGTCTTTGATTCCTTGTATCCGGAGCATAAAGGGCGGCTTGCAGAGGTTATAATTTCAGATGTGAAAGGCGTTCACGGAAAAGGCGGATTGCTTGACCGCTTCAAGAATAACAATATGCCGCGCGTGGCCATCAGTGTTGATATGCTTGACACCGGAATAGATATCCTTGAGGTCGTGAACCTTGTATTCGCCAAACCGGTATTCTCCTATACAAAGTTCTGGCAGATGATCGGACGCGGCACCAGGGTGCTAAACCAAGATAAAATTAAGGAATGGTGTCCCAAGAAAGACAAGTTCCTAATCCTTGATTGCTGGAAAAACTTTGAGTTCTTCAAAATAAAACCGCCTGGCAAGATTCCCGGCGCGGATATTCCTCTTCCGGTTCGCCTCTTCAGGGTCAGGTTGGACAAACTTGAAGCTGCGGTTTCTCTCAGCAATAAGCCGGTAAGGGATAAAATAATCAATAGGTTAAAGGCAGACATTGAAAACCTTCCCGCGCAATCAGTCGTGGTGATGGAAGGCGCAAAGCCATTGAGAAAGGTCAAAGAGACAAATTTCTGGGCAGATATCTCAAAGAAGGATATAGATTTTCTTCGCCTGGAGATAGCGCCAATCATGAAGGCGTATTCCGGAGTTGATTTCAAAGCGATGGTATTTGAGCGGGATATGGTTGAACTCTCTGTCGCAAAATTGGTGAATGACACGGCAAAATACGATACCCTGGTGGAAGGCGTGAAAGAAGTCATAAGCGAGATTCCTCTCACGGTTAATATAGTAAAGAAGGAAGAACCCACCATAGAAAAATGCCTCTCGGATGAATTTTGGCCAAAGGCAACCGACGATGAGCTTGATGATGTGACAGTCCGCATTTCTCCGCTGATGAAGTTCAGGGAAAAGGTAAAGCCGACTATTTTAAGGGAAGACCTCGAAGACCTGCTGGCAGTAAAGAAAAAGATAAAGTTCGGCGCCGAAAACTCCAGCCTGCCGGTCACAAAATACCGTGAAGAAGCGGAAGCGGCAGTCCGCGAGCTCTTGAAAACCAATCCCGTCCTGCAGAAACTGGTCAACGGCGGAGAATTAAGCGAGCAGGAGATAAACGGCATAGCGGAGATCCTGAAACAAAACTACCCTAACATCACCGAGTTCATCCTCAGAGAAGTCTATGACAACAAGACCGCAAAATTCGTCCAGTTCCTGAAACACATCTTAGATATTGAACCGCTTGCCAGCTTTGAAGAGGAAGTGACCGGCGCCTTTGACGAGTTTATTAAAAAGCACAACACCTATAGCCAGAAGCAGATTCAATTCCTGAATGTCCTAAAGTCGTTCATTTTGCAACGGGGGACCATCAGCAAAGCAGAGCTTATGAACGATCCTTTCACCCGCCTGCACGAAAGAGGCATCCTCGGGGTCTTCAAAGAGTCCGAAATTGATGAAATCCTTGGCCTGATAAGCAAAGTTGCCTAAATAGGGTAACGAATCCAATAAATAGGGTAAAATGAGTTGACATTACCCTATTTAGGCAGTATACTCCCCATTGAGGTGCTTATGAAATCACTGGAATTGAAATACCTAAATAGTCTGACCTTCGGCCAGCAAGCCATGTCCTCCATAATAAAAATCGGCGAGTACAAGGGAATGCAGGAGCTTTTCTATATGCAATCCCCTGAAGCGCTCAAATTCCTTGTAGAGAACGCAAAAATAGAATCAACCGAATCCTCAAACAGAATTGAAGGAATAACCGCGCCTCATAACAGGATAGAGAAGATAATCCTCGCAGGCTCCGCTCCAAGGACCAGGTCTGAACAGGAGATTGCCGGCTATAGGGACGGACTGAATCTCATTCACGAGGTTGGCAAAAACATGCCGTTCTCTATAAATGTCATTCTTCAACTCCACAACATGCTCTATCGGTATATGGGGATGGAAGGCGGCAGGTGGAAGAATGGCGATAATGAGATTACGGAAAAGCGTCCGGACGGCACGGTCCGTGTGAGGTTCAAGCCCGTGAGCGCGTTTGATACCTCACGCTATATGGATGGGCTTGTGGAAAATTACAAGAACGCCATTGAGCGCGAGCACAGGGAACCGTTGGTAGTTATTCCGCTCGCGATATTTGACTTTCTTGCCATCCATCCGTTTACAGACGGCAACGGCAGGACCGGGCGTCTTCTTACATTACTTCTGATGTATCATTTTGGTTTTGAGGTGGGCAGGTATATCAGCCTGGAAAGAATAGTAGAAGAATCCAAAGAAACCTATTACGACGCTCTGGAAAAAAGTTCTGCCGGCTGGCATGAGGGCAAGCACAATATCCACCCCTGGCTTGAATACTTCTGGGGAATTGTCATAAGGGCTTATAAAGAGTTTGAAGATCGTGTCGGCGTCGTTACGGACGAGAAGTCCAGCAAGACCGACCTTATCAGAAGTTCTGTCTCCAAAAAGACTGAACCTTTCTCCATCTCCGACATCGAGAAGGAATGCCTGAGCGCCGGGCGGGATATGATCCGCCTTGTGCTGCGACAGATGAGAGACGAGGGGACTATAAAGTCCACCGGCAAGGGCAGAAGCGCAAAATGGATCAGGATCAAGGAGAAATAGAAGATGCTCAACGCAAATATGAAATCGCTGGTAAATAAGCTCTGGGATAATTTTTGGTCCGGAGGCATTGCAAACCCGCTCACGGCGATTGAGCAGATAACTTATCTGCTCTTTATGCGCCGTCTTGACGAGATAGATATAAATCTCAAACAGACCGCGGATTTTGCGGGGGAGAAATACACTTCAATGTTCTCCGGAAAGTTTACCATCCCCAACTCAAACGAGACTGTAGATAAAAAGACTCTCCGCTGGAGCCATTTTAAACAGCTTGAGGGCGGAGAGATGCTAAACCATGTCCAGATGAGGGTATTTCCGTTCATAAAACAGATGAACGGCGACAATACAAATTTTGGCAAGCATATGGCGGATGCCGTATTTATCATCCCAAAACCGTCATTGCTCGTGGAAGCCGTGACTATTATTGACAAGATATATGAAGAGATAGAAAAGCAGGTTCAAGGCGGGCAGACTTTCCAGGACACGCAGGGCGATGTCTATGAATTTCTGCTCTCCGAGATAGCCGCATCGGGAAAGAACGGACAGTTTAGGACTCCGAGGCACATAATCCAGATGATGTGCGAGCTTGCGGATCCGAAACTTCCTGAGACGATATGTGACCCTGCCTGCGGCACGGGCGGATTCCTTCTCGGCGCGTATCAGCACATAATTACCAAGAACACCGGCAAAGAAAACCTAAAAAAGGACGAAAACGGTCTTATGCGGGGAACAATAGGCGAC
>CAIOVX010000100.1 GCA_903861835.1 Candidatus Firestoneibacteriota bacterium
ACCCAGCCTGATCTTGGGACGTCCTCAAACCGGGATGTCTGGACGATGATGGAGTTCAAGAACACAAAAGAGAATAATCTCGGGATGCCGCTTCCGAGAGGAGATGTAAAGGTTTACAGAAAAGACAGCGACGGCAGGAACGAATTTGTCGGAGAAGATAAGATAGGTCACACTCCGGAGAACGAGACCGCGAGAATCTACCTGGGCAACGCGTTTGATCTCGTCGGCGAGAGGAAGAAAGCGAATTTCAAAATAGACAACAACAGAAGTTCCTGCGATGAGGATTTTTCAATCATATTGAGAAACCACAAGAAAGAAAAGGCCGCGGTAAATGTTGTGGAGCACCTCTATCGTTCAGCGACCTGGGAAATAACAGAAAGCTCGGATATCTTCAAGAAGAACGATTCAAGCACGATAGAGTTTAGGGTTGAAGTTGAGCCTGAAAAAGAAAGGACCATAACCTATCACGTGAATTATACCTGGTAGGGTTTTTGCGCTTTACCTGGAGGCGGGCATGCAAAAAATATTTTCGATTAAGGAAGCGTTTGTCTCGGGGTTTGACCATCTGGGCAACAATATAGGAGTGTTCGCGGCGGTATTCGGCATTCTTTTCGGCTCCCAGGCTGTTTTTGGCGGGCTTGGCGGCGTCGCCGGCGTAATTGGCGCCGCGCCGGTGCTGGCTCTTCCCGCGCTCTTTCTGAGATTTTCAATAAATGCGGTGTCGTTTATAGTCTCAATGCTGATAACCGCCGGATTGCTGAAAGTTGTGCTTCAGGTTTACGACGGAAAGAAACTTGAACTTTCGGACGCGGTCCGCGAGCTTTTTGTAAACCATAAATATCTGGTTAACCTGGTGCTCGCCTCAATGCTTACGGGGTTGATATTCCTGGGGCTTGCGGCTATTTTTCTCGCGGTTCTGATTCTGACAATGCTTGCCCCGTACCTGAATCTGAATGTTCACGCCGCGTTCGGGTTGAAAGCCTTCTTTCTCGGGCTGCCGCATAATCTTTCGGCGCTCGCGGAGTTTATCGGAATCGCGCTGGTCTTCCTCGCGACCTATATCTACCTGCTCACCAGGATCTCTTTCTATATGTATCTTATAGTAGACAAGGATCTTGGCCCTGTGGAATCCATAAAAAAGAGTTTTGAGATGACAGCCGAGAATTTCTGGAAGCTCATAGGGTTTCAACTGTCATACTTTGGAGTTATGATTATTGGCTTTCTTTGTTGCTGCATCGGCATTTTCGCCGCCATCCCCGTCTGCTGGGTCGCGAGAGCCTATGTCTACAGGAAGCTTTTGGCGGAAGTAACGCCGGCGTCTGCCGGGCAGAACCCTTGAAAGCCGGCTGAACGCGGCCTGCCAGAACAGGCTTGGAAAGCTCAAAAACTCAATAAAAACAAGGAAAAGTATGCTATTTCCCGTTTGACTTTCCCTGCCCTAAAGAGTATAATCATACCGTTTTCGTCCTGAACAACTTGAAACCCTTTTTCGGCTCTAAAACGCGATAATATTTTAAATTCTTTTAGGAG
>CAIOVX010000101.1 GCA_903861835.1 Candidatus Firestoneibacteriota bacterium
CAGGAAAGGAAAAGAAGGAACTTGCGCGGAATAAAATAGAAATGAAATCGCTAAGTATCGGCGACAAATACAAGGAATGGTGCGTTGCTCCGCCGGCCTTTGAGGGCAATAAAATCTATCTCCGTTCCGAATCCCATCTTTACTGCATCGGGAAGAACTAGCGGTTTACGTTATAAACGTTGCTATCAAAACACAGGCTAGCTTTACGTTACAAACGTTATGAACGTTATTCTGCTATGCCGGACGGAGTCCGGCATGAAGAATATCCTACTTCACAAAACAAGACACAGCGAAGCTGTGGCTTATAAACCTTACAAACCTTATGAACATTATAAACTTTAAAAACTTTTATAACATACGTCCCCGCGCCAAATTAGGGCCGTTTTTTTATATCCTCGCGACTATTATTATTTATGTGCCCTTATATTCCATGCCTCCCCTGCCCGGCCTCAAACCTTCAATAATTCCCGTTGAGCGTGTCCACCAAAACGCCGAGGCGCAGCGCCTCTTCTCTCTGGGCGCTCCCGCGGCGGCTATCAGAAAAGCCATTGCACCGACAGGCAGCGTCAAAGTTGCCGTTATTTTTGTCAGGTTCACAAGCCACGCTTTTTCGGCAGGAGAGATAACGAATTATACCGCCCCGGGGACAGGCTACCTGCAGAAGTTCTCCGATTTTTACGCCGAGTGCTCGACTTCTTTACTCTCCGTAAACTGCGCCGTTTTTGACAACGGCGGCGCGGGCTATACCGTGCCTGACCAGTTAAACAGCGATACCGCCGCGACTACGGGAGCGCTTGCGTCCTCCGCCTGCGCCGCGGCAGGAGTTACAAAAGCCGCGGGGCCCTATGACGCCTTAATCATTGTGCACGCCGGGCGGGGCGCGGAGTCCGCAGGAACCGGAACGGCAAACGCGTCAATCTGGTCCGCGTTCAGCGACGGGTGGGCAGCTGCTGCCGGTTTTACGGAAGGAGTTAATATTCCCTCAAACGAGGGAAATCCCTCCTCCGCGATTCCCTTCGGAACTCTCTGCCACGAGTTCGGCCACCAGCTCGGGCTTCCTGATGTTTATAATACCGCAACCGGCAATTCCTCGGTCGGCGAATGGGAACTAATGGACGACGGAGGCTGGGCCGGCAGCCCCCAGGGCAACAATCCGGTTCACCCGTCCGCCTGGTGCAAAATACTTCTCGGCTGGATAACGCCGGTTACCGTTTCGAGCGCTTCAACCCTCACCATAGACAATTTTGAAGCGGGCTCGTCCGCGCGGGTTTATAAATTCCCGATAGGCGGCAAAACCACGGAATATTATCTTACTCAGTACAGCAGGCAAACGGGGCAGGATCTCTCGCTTCCCGGCCAGGGAGTGTTAATCTGGCATATCGACGATACCATAGGGAGCCTCGCGGCAAACGATATAGATATAAATCCGGATCATCCGAGAATCCGGCTTGAAGAGAGGGATGATTCCGCGGTTACCTCCACGGGAGCGGCGACCGGAACAACCTCGGTCTCGCATAATTTTGGGGATTCGGGAGACCCGTTTAACTCGTCCTCCCATATATTCCAGGCAAAACAAAATTATTCCTACGCCGGAGTTTCCAGCGGAATCACAATGCAGGACTTCACGGGCGCCGGAAGCAGTTCAATGATTTTCCAGGCGAATGCGGGACAGGCCTCGCCGGGCGGCAACGCTTTACTGAGCTCAACAGCGTACCCCAATCCGGCGAAAGGCTCGGCAAAAACAACCGTAAGGCTCCTCTTTTCATCCGCCTACGACAGCGGGACCGCAAGTCTGAATATTTATACTGTTGCCGGGGAGCTTGCCGCGAGCGTGCTGGCAGCAAGCGACGCGCTTGTTCTTTCTCCTGGTCCCGGCTGGTACGCTGATTTTGTCTGGGATTTGAAGAATAGCGACGGCAGCCCTGTTGCCCGGGGAATTTATTTTTATGTATTTTCGGCTTCCTGGAACGGGCAGAAGGCTTCCAGAAAAGGAAAGATTGCAGTGGTAAAATAGAAGGTTAGAAGGTTGGAGGGTTGGAGGGTTGGAGGGTTGGACGCTGGAAGGCAGAGGGCAGAGGGCAGTGGACGGTCGACAGAGAACGGTCTGCCCAGTGAGTCTTTAATTAGTTATCAGCAATCATCAATCAGTAATCCGCGGAGCCGGCGGAGTGCAACGTCAACGACGTTGCGCCAAGGTGCATCGAACTTGAGGTTTAGAAGGTTGGATGGTTGGACGCTGGATAGCAGAGGACAGTGGACGGAAGACGGAAGCCTGAAAGCAGAATGACGCGCAGAAGGGCAGATGCGCGGATGCGCAAGAGCAGCATCCGGCGATCCGATGCACAACGGCTTTAATAACTTTGCTTAAGCCTATGGAGTGCATTGACATCGTCAATGCGCCAAGGTGCATCGGAAGACGGTATAGCCATGAGTCTTTAATTAGCAATCAGTAATCATCTTTGTTTAGAATTTAGTATTTAGAATTTGTTCTTTGGTTTGCATAGTGTTTCGAATTTCGAATTTGATTATTCGAATTTCTGCTCATTTATGGTATTCTAAAAGGGCGTCATGACGCATAAAGGAGATTTCAACATGAAAAAGTTGTTTGTTCTGTTTGCATTGGCGTTTGTTTTCGTTTCCGCTCTTTCCGCGGCCGATGCCGTAAAACCGGCGAATCCCCATATAACGGCCTATTATTTTCACGCCTGGCTGCGGAACCAAGCCTGCCAGCTCTTCGAGGACACGCTCAAAAAAACCATTTCCGAAACCTTTAAGAAAGAATATGAATCCGGGAAGATAATAATGGAAGTCTATGATGTGGAGAAAGGCGAGGCCCATTTTACCGACGATTACGAGCTCGTCGCGAGCAACGCGATGGTTCTCTCTCTGGTAAAGGACGGCAAGGAAGTCAAATGGGTTGAACTTAAAAAGCTCATTCCCTTGAGCGATTATCCCGCGAAACTGCGCGAGTATCTGGAAAAAGAGATAAAGGCTTTTATGGCGGAAGACGGCAAGAAGTGATCCCGCCCGGCTTGCGGGAGCGGTTTTAGAGTGAATATAAAAAAGAAAATAGAACTAAACGAAGAATTCCGGCTCGCGCTGGGGCTGCTTGAGAATACCAACGAGCATATCTTTCTCACCGGAAAGGCGGGAACGGGAAAATCCACGCTCCTCGAATTATTCCGCAGGGATACGAAAAAGAATATTGTCGTCCTGGCGCCCACGGGCGTCGCCGCCGTCAATGTTTCAGGCCAGACCATTCACTCGTTCTTCGGTTTCAAACCCGATATTACCCTCGCCAAAGTAAAGAAATCCCGCAAAGAATATCTCGGGCTCTTTGAGCGCCTTGAAACGCTTATTATAGACGAAGTTTCAATGGTGCGCGCCGACCTCCTTGACTGCGTGGACAAGGCCCTGAAGAAGAACCGCGGCAGAAAGGAACCTTTCGGCGGAGTCCAGATGGTCTTCATCGGAGACCTTTACCAGCTGCCTCCGGTGGTAACCTCCGCCGAGCGGGAACTTTTCCGTTCGCATTACAAATCCCCCTATTTCTTTGACGCGGCCTCGCTTAAAAAAATAGGGATGCGGTACATTGAATTGATGAAAGTTTACCGCCAGCACGACAGCGGTTTTGTAAATCTCCTGAACGCCATAAGGAATAATACCGTAACGCCCTCGCAGCTTAAGACGCTCAACAGCCGCGTGATAGAGTTTGAGGACGAGGACCTACTAAAGGACCATGTCCTGCTTACTTCAAGAAACGCCGCCGCCGAGTCAATGAACCTCAAGTATCTTTCGCGCCTTGAGGGCGAGCCGTCCGTGTTTGCCGCCAGTTCAAGCGGCGAATTCAAAAAGGAATATTATCCGGCCGAGCACAGCCTGCAGCTCAAAGCGGGGGCGCGGGTAATGCTTCTGAACAACGATCGCGGCGGCCGCTGGGTGAACGGCACCATCGCTGAAGTTCGCGGCGCGGAGCAGGACGAGAACGGCACGGAAGTTGTCTATGTTGAGCTTCCCGACGGCAGCGTTGAAGCGGTTTACCGCAACAAGTGGGAGCTCTTCAGGTTCAAGCTGAACGAGAAGGGGACAAAGATAGAAAGCGAGGCGGTGGGCGAGTTCACCCAGTATCCGCTCAAGCTTGCCTGGGCAATGACCATCCACAAGAGCCAGGGCAAGACCTTTGAGAAAGTTGTCATTGACGCGTCCGGCGGCATCTTCGCGCACGGGCAGGTTTACGTCGCGTTGTCTCGCTGCACCTCATTTGAGGGGATGCGGCTTACCGTGCCGCTGGAGAAAAAGCATATTCTGCTTGATTGGCGCGTCGTGAAGTTCATTACGAATTACCAGTACGGCGTGTCGGAAGACGCGATGCCTGAGGAAGAAAAACTCCGCATAATAAACGAAGTCATAACCTCCGGCGGCAAAATAAAGATCAAATACCTGAAAGCGAACGGGGAAAAGACCTGCAGGGTGGTCTTTCCGTCTTCTGCCGGCGAAATGTCCTTTAAAGATAAGAAGTTCCTGGGCTTCATCGGACATTGCAGCGAAAGAAGGGAGAAGCGCACTTTTAGGGTTGATAGAATATTGGAGATGGAAGTAATATAGTATAACGATAAAAGTTTGTAACGTTTATAACGTTCATAACGTTTGTAACGTGAAAGCAAACACTGAGCGAAGCGAAGGGTCTATCCCGGCACGAGCCGGTTGATAGAGGGCAGAGAACGGTGGACAGTGGACCGAAATGCTCCATGAGTCCTTAATTAGCAATCAGTAATCATCAATCAGTAATCCGGCGGAGTCGGCGCGGACGCGCAGATGCGCAAGAGCAGAATCCGGCGAGCCGATGCACAACAGCTTTTGTAAAGTTGAGTTCGGGTATGGAGTGCATTGAAGGCAGATGTTTAGACGGTCAGATGGTCGGATGCTCAGCAAGGCGGAGGGTTAGAAGTTTGGATGGTCAGAGGGTCGGACGCTGGATAAAAAGACCAATGTCTCCATAATCCGTGAGACCTTAATTAGCAATTAGTTATCAGTAATTAGCAATCCGGCGGAGCCGGCAGGCGCACCGATGCACAACAGCTTTTGTAAAGTTGAGTTCGGGTATGGAGTGCATTGACCGCGTCAATGTGCCCGGGTGCATCGGGTAGAGGTCGGAAGAAGGAAGACGGAAGACGGAAGACAGATGACAGTGGGCTGAGGACCGAAATACTCCATGAGTCTTTAATTAGCAATCAGTAATCATCAATCAGCAATCCGACGGAGTTGCGCCGAAGGCGCGCCGATGCACATTGGCTTTAGTAAATTTGCTTAAGCCTATGGAGTGAATCGACCGCGTCGATTCGCCAAGGTGCATCGAGGCAGAGACTGTGGACGGAAGCCAGTGGACTGAGGTCCGATGGCCGAAAAGGCAAGCACTAAGCACTAAATTCTAAACAAGAAGCAATAGGGCAAGAAACAAAAGAAGAAAGAAAATCCTGCATTTTGTTTAGAATTTAGAGTTTAGAAATTGCTTCTTGGTCTGCGTAGTTTTTCGAATTTCGAGCTAGTTTGCCTTACGTTATAAACGTTAAGAACGTTACAAACAAATTCAGTTACATAGGAGAATTTTTGTCCCTTAAACTTCACGCTCTTATCGGCAACAACATGATGTTTCAGGCGGGAAAACCCGCAAGAATTGCCGGCAAAGCAAACCCCGGCCAAAAAATCAAGGTTTCCATGGCGGGTAAATTCGCCGAAGCAAAAGCGGACAGAAAAGGGAACTTTGAAGCAGTGCTTCCGCCTTTTAGTTACGGCGGCCCGTACACGCTTATGGTCGGGGGAAAAAAGATAAAAAATGTCCTCATAGGCGATATCTGGGTCTGTTCAGGCCAGTCAAATATGGAATTCACGATGAATGAGGCCCTTAACGCAGACGAGGAAATAAAACAGGCGCAATATAAAAAAATCAGGATACTGACGGTCAAGAGGTCCTTAAGCGGCGCGCCGGAAGAAGACCTTCCCCCCGGCAGTTCCTGGAAGGAAGTCTCGCCTGAGTCCATTCGCGGTTTCTCGGCGGCCGCCTACTTCTTCGCGAGGGAAGTGCACAAAAAAACGGGTATTCCCATAGGTCTTATTAATTCTTCGTGGGGCGGCACCCGCATAGAGCCCTGGTTATCAATGGATAGCTTTAAAATGTGGGAACGCTACAAGGAAGAAGCGCATTATTACACTGCAAAGTTTAAAAAGGCGGCAAAAAGGACGGACTTCAGTCTCCCGGCGAAGAAAACGGCTGCGCCCGCCGCTGAGCCGGAAGTGTACCGCGACGGAGGTAATACAGGATTTGCCCTGGGCTACGCCTCTCTCGCGCTTGACGATTCGAAAATGAAACCGATAGAGCTTCCCGGCTACTGGACTGATAAAGGCCTGAATTTCGTTGGCGCCGTGTGGTTTCGCAAAAGGGTGAACCTTCCAAAGAGCTGGCTCGGGAACGACCTTTATCTCTCGCTCGGCGCTTTCACGGATTTTGACACCGCTTATGTAAACGGAGAGAAGGTCGGATTTACCGGCAGCGAAACGCCTGATTTCTGGGCCTTTCCAAGAAAATATGTTGTTCCCGCCAAGTTTTTGCGGGAAGGGGAAAATCTCATCGCCGTACGCGTTTTCGCCCATAAGTTCAACGGCGGTTCCTGCGGCTCGGCAAAGGATATGTTTGTATCCGTCATCAATCTTCCAAAAAAAGGCGAGATGGAGTTATACGGCAAATGGAAGTATATTGTGGAGAAAAAGCTCCCCCGCATTATAGATATGATTTCCGGAAATTCCCTCCCGGGGCTGGATCCGGCGACACCCACCTGGATTTACAATTCAATGATAGCCCCCCTGGAAAGGTTCCCTATAAAAGGCGCTCTCTGGTACCAGGGCGAAGCGAACGCGGGTGAGCCGGAAAAATACAAGACCCTGCTGCCTCTGTTAATCCGCGACTGGCGTGAAAAATGGGGCGGCGAAGAGTTCCCGTTCTATATCGTCCAGCTTGCTTCCTACAAATCGGGAATCTCCTGGTCGGAAATCAGGCACGCGCAGTTCAAAGCTCTCTCCGTGAAGAATACCGGCCTCGCTGTGGCCATTGACATCGGGGAACCGGATAATATACATCCAAAAAACAAGCAGGATGTGGGCCGGCGCCTCGCGCTCAACGCGCTCGCGAAAGATTACGGAAAAAAAGTTGAATACTCGGGTCCGGTGCCGGAAAAGATAAAAAGGCAG
>CAIOVX010000102.1 GCA_903861835.1 Candidatus Firestoneibacteriota bacterium
GCTGGTCGCTGAAGATTATTCCGCCGGCCGAAACCACGACGCAGAGAGCCACACTCATAATGAGCGAGTTCGCAAAAGTTTTTTCCATGTATTTGATGTTTTTCGCGCCATAGGCCTGGGCGACTATGATGTTTGCGGCAATGCTTAAGCCTATAAGCACCGAGATCAGCAGGAAAAGTATAGGGAGGGAAGTAGCGACAGCCGCTATTGCCTCGTGCCCCAATATCCTTCCCACCCAGAACATATTCATTACTTCAATGAAAGTCTGGAGGAAATTGCCGAGCAATAGGGGCACGGCGAACGCCAGGAGCTGTTTGGGAATGCTGCCGGTTGTGAAGTCTTTCATCTTTGTCCCTCTAAAAGTTTGTAAAAGTTTATAAAAGTTTATAAGGTTTATAAAGTAAGCCCTACCATATAACAAACTTGGGTATTATAGCATATTCAGCGGGAAAAGGCAGTTGATTGAAGGTTTCCTGAGATGAGTTGCCGAATCAGCGTATTTATAGTAGACTCTTGAAGGTTCTCGGCAATAATGGAGGAACAAATGGAGTTGCTGCCTTCGGTTCAGAAAGTTGAGAAGCATAAAGGGAGTTTTAGGTTTGCAGGGAAAAGCTTTGCCTGCGAGACCTCGCCCCACTGCATCGCGGTCTATAACAAAGAATCCGATCTTGACGGCATCCTTACGGATTACCGCGGAAAGCCCGAAGGGTATACGCTGGATATCACTTCAAAGAATATCAATATCCGCGCGGGAGACTACGCCGGCTTGTATTATGGTATTCAGACTTTGAACCAGCTCAAAGATGATTTTGACAGAATTCCCTGCATGAAGATTACCGATTATCCTGACATCCGGATGAGAGGCGTCCACCTGGATCTGAAAGGCAATCTGCCGAAATTCGAAAGGATGAAAAGAATAATAGAGAACCTGGGGACCTTCAAGTTCAACACCATTCTTCTTGAATACGAAGACAAATTTCCTTTCAAGTCCCACCCCGGGATAGTCTCCCCCCTGGCGCTCACCCGGGCCGAAATAGAAGAACTCGTGACTGTCGCGGAATACAACGCGATAAAGATAATCCCGCTCGTACAGTGCGCCGGGCACGTGGAGTATATATTGAAGCATCCAAAATACTCCGGCCTGATGGAAGACAAGAGATTCCTTAATGAATTCTGCTTGACAGACAAGCGGGCGCAGGCGCTTTACCGGGAACTGGCGTTTGAGGTAATGTCGGCGCACAAAACTTCGGAGTATTTCCATGTAGGCGGAGACGAAGCCTGGAACCGCGGAAGCTGCCCGCGCTGTAAGAAGGAGTCCGCGTCAAAAGGGAAGGACAAGTTTTATATTGATTATATCTCCGGTGTCTGCGATTTTGTGAAAAGCAACGGCATGACCCCGATTGTATGGGACGATTGTTTCAGAAAGGCAGCACCGGCGGAGCTGAAAAAAATAGCGGGAAAAGCGGTGCTGATGTACTGGAAATACGGGACAACGACTGCAAGGCAAGAAGAGGAACAGTACCCTGACTTGAAACTCTACAAAAAGGCGGGGATCCGCCTGGCAGGAGCTTCCGCGGCTGCCGGCGCGGACGGGTTCACGGCGAGCGTCGCAAAGAACATTGCCCGAATGGAGAATAACCTTTCTTGGGCTGTGACGGCAAAGAAACACGGAATGGAAGGAGTGGTCGGCACCGCGTGGACCAGGTACTGCGGAATGTGGCCGCCCGCAGCGGCTTTTGAGGTTTCCTGGATGCCGGTTGTCGGACTTTCGGAATTCCTCTGGAAGACGCCCAAAACCAATGAACTTTCAGGGTTCAACAGGCGGTTCGTAAAAAGATTTTACGGAATAGAAGCGGAAGATATCAGCCGGGCGCATTATCTTGTTGAAAAAGACAACAAAAAGGCCTTTGAAGCCAGAGAAATATTTAAGAAGTTCAAGGGCAAGGTTACGAAGAACGCTGATATAGTGGAACTTATGGAGGTTTCCTGCGAGATAACGGAGCAGAAGGAGTATCTGAAGTGGGTCCTGGAACTAACAATGGA
>CAIOVX010000103.1 GCA_903861835.1 Candidatus Firestoneibacteriota bacterium
CCTGTAACAGTAAGGCAACTCTGATCAATACGGTTGTTCTCGGCGAGCACTTTTAGGAGCGCGGAGATGCCTCCTGCGGAATAAAGATCCTCCATAAAATATTTCCCGCCCGGCGACAAAGAGCAGATATATCTCGTCTTTTTACTGATATCGTCAAAGAGCTTTAAATCAATCTTAATACCGGCTTCGTACGCTATGGCAGGAAGGTGCAGTGCAGTGTTCGTGGAACCACCGAACGCCATATCAATGGTGATGGCGTTGAGGAACGACCTTTTGTTCATGATATCCCTCGGTTTGATATTTTTTCTGACGAGTTCGAGTATCTGCATGCCGGCCGCCTTTGCAAGCCTGATCCTCTCGCCGTAAACTGCCGGGACAGTGCCATTACCCGGGAGCCCCATACCGATGGCTTCCGTAATGCAGTTCATAGAGTTCGCCGTGAACATCCCGGCACAGCAACCGGCGGTAGGGCAGGCGTAATCTTCCATGTAATCCAGCTCTGCCATGGTCATCTTTCCGGTCTTTACTTTCCCCACACCTTCAAACATGCCCTTGATAAGGTCAGTCTTATTGCCACAGTCCTGCCCGGCAAGCATAGGCCCCCCACTTATGAATATAGAGGGAACGTTTATTCTGGCCGAGGCCATAAGCATTCCTGGCACTATCTTGTCACAATTTGGAACAAAGACTATACCGTCAAAGGGGTGCCCCATACACTGGCATTCAATTGAGTCCGCTATAATTTCCCTGCTCGGTAGCGCATATTTCATACCGTTGTGGTCCATCGCTATGCCATCGCAGATGCCCATAACACCAAATTCAAATGGAGTACCTCCGGCCATAAGGATACCGTCCCGGACGGCTTTAACTATTTTGTTAAGCTCAATATGCCCTGGAACTATATCGTTCGCTGAATTGGCAATACCTATCATCGGGCGCCTTATCTGCTCGTTTGTATAGCCCATGCCTTTAAAAAGCGACCGGTGGGGTGCTTTCTCAATGCCTTTTTTCATTGCATCACTGCGCATTTTCCAGTCCTCCCTGTGCGTCTTTTCTAACAAAATTCAATAACTTAAACCCTAAGTTTATCGTACTCTTCCTCTTTCGCAGGAACCACCTCTACAATTTGCTCAATCTCATTTTCGTCTTTATACCACGTTTTGACCTTTTTATTCCTGTCTATAATATCCGAGAACCTTGCCGTTAGAGAAGCTCCAAATTTTATGTCGGCCGCGGTGAATTCCCCCGAAAGAAGCGAGTTTGGACCAGGAATATCCTTTATACTTATCAGAATCTCTTTTTCTTTCTGAAGCATTTCCAGCATACTATTCTCCGCCTCGTTTCTCCCAACAATAAGCTTTACTTTTTCCGAAAGCCTGAAATGCCTTCCGGTTTTCAAGAGCGCGGCATCTCTGCTTGTAAAATCTTTGTTATGCTTTAACAGATCTTTTAGCCTTTTAGAATATCCCGGGTCAGTTAGCAGACAACCTCCGGCAGGAGAAGGATAATCGTTAATACCAATACTTGCAGCGATATCCATCTGTTCTCTGCGGCTTCTCCCGCTGATACCGTATAGCTTTTCCCTGTCCACCCAACCTTCTTTTTCAGGTATGGTCAGCTCCAGGTTCTTTGCCGATAGCGGCCTCAATATTAATCCGGCTAACCCTGCTTCAGTTTCTATCACCCTCATTGCTTCCAGGCGTTGGGACATAGGCCGCTGTCCCAGGACCTCTCCAGTTACAAGGAAAGAAGCACCCGTCTCAGCCATTAATGCTTTTGCTTTCTTAAAATACCCGATCCTGCAGTCAATGCAAGGGTTCATATTTGAGCCAAAGCCGTATCTCGGAGCCTTAATAATCTCAATAAGAGTTTCTTCATTGTCTATTACATGCAGTTTTACGTTTAACTTTTTCGTTAAAGCTTCAAGATATGACACCCCTCCTAAACTAGCGGTAGCGTGACAGAATGGCATTGAAAAGAACACACACTCAACTCTTATACCCATATTAAGCATCATTATAAGAGCGATGGAGCTGTCAAGCCCTCCGGAAACCAACACAATAGCCTTTGCTTTTGTCTCACTCATTATAGTCCCGCAGGTTCTCCTTTTTTTTAAGCCTGTTTTCTTAGCACAATTGACCTGTCAAACAATATCCGCGGGCTTTTGGCTGCAACAAAACCATATTTTCCCGCTATATCGATCATGTCGCTAAAATCTTTTTCCCCGACATGATGTTTTGGTTCAGAGATGAAAAGTATGCCTCCAGTTTTAAGGATACGCCTTGCCTCTTTAAAAAAAGAATCGTGATCCGGAAGTTCGTGAACAACGTGAAAAGCAAAAAGAAGATCCGCTTTTTCAGCAATACCCAGAGAATTTTCTCCGCATTTATGCAGAACCACCCTCTTTTCAAGGCCTGAGCCTAGCAGCCTTTCTTTCAGAAGATCCAGCATTCCCTGCTGAATGTCTACCGCAATAACTTTCCCGGTTTCTCCGACAAGCCTCGCAGCCGCAGGAGTAAAGAAACCCGGGCCACAGCCCAACTCGACAACGGTCATCCCGTATTTAACATAGGATTTTAATATACTCTTGGGATTATGAAACAAATATCTTAACGGCCGCATAAGATGGCGCGCTTTTTCAACGGAAAAAACATGATGGTCTCTGGACGACATAATACCTCCTGCTTGAATTATTTTCAAGATATTGAACAGTTCATATTTTTAGCAAATAATCCGCAATAGCCCTGTACAGTGAACTAACAGCAAGTATTGGACAGTGGCTGTTGGCCCCAGGCAGGTCCTTTATGCTTTTCATTATCTCTCCCGCAGATACACAGAGGGCGTCTTCAAGCAGTTTACCTTTTGCAAGGCCCGCAGTTAATGCGCCACAGGCTTTTGTGGCTTCACACCCTTCCGTATAGTACTTAATGTCTTTTACTATATTGTTTT
Organism: Candidatus Firestoneibacteriota bacterium; assembly: GCA_903861835.1. GTDB lineage: Bacteria > Oederibacteriota > D2-FULL-39-29 > D2-FULL-39-29 > CAIOVX01 > CAIOVX01. The sequence continues at coordinate 2,950 of CAIOVX010000103.1, forward strand.
CAATATCCAGGTAGAACTCCATCTCATCCCCGCAAGGCCCCCTAAGGCAGGAAGCGCCCGACGGGTCGTTCATCCTACCAAACAATTCCTTTTCTCCGGCAAGATCGAGAACACTTCTAGGCCTGTTTTTCTCTTTTTTCACTATTTATCC